>NZ_JAKRFG010000030.1:0-4226 GCF_022348135.1 Halomonas sp. McD50-4
CGTGTGAGAAAAGTTTGCATGGCTTTATCTCGCCCCGCTCCATCTTGGAACAGTTTTTAGAACAGGTACATAAGTATATACCTATCGATTCGCTTCATTTGATAGTTTTTCTATTCGTTCAATGAGGTTTTTGACAGTTGTTTTATGCCAGCGACCTTTCCGTTGAGTCAGCATTCCCTTTTTATTCAATGACTTAGCTATTTCGTTCAGTGAGGTTACTCCTTCTGCTTTCAGAGCATCTATGACAGGCTTTAGGTTGGCTGCGTGCCTGTCTGCCTTTAGTTTGATGGTTTCAACACCAGCCTTATTGCCCTTACCAGCCCGCTTAAGAGCGTCAGCACCATTTGGATTGCCTAGCTTCACGCCTCTGGCTTTCGCCGCTTGTAGTGCATCTTTGGTGCGTTTCGATATGGCCTCACGTTCTTGCTGTGCTACCAGACTCATGATTCCCACGGTTAGCTCGTTAGCATCTGGCATATCAGCAGCGATGAACTTAACGCCTGAGTCTCTTAGCGCCAGCAGAAATGATGCGTTACGGGATAGGCGGTCTAGTTTGGCAATGACCAAAGTGGAGCCTGTTACTTTTGCAAGATGAAGCGCCTTTGTCAGTTCGGGACGGTCATTGTTCTTACCGCTTTCGACTTCCGTGAAGGTTTCTAGGATCGTTGCTTCACGCTGCCTGGCGTATTCGTTGATTGCGTGAGTCTGCGCTTCTAGCCCTAAGCCGCTGGCTCCTTGGCGAGCCGTTGATACACGCTGATATGCGACTATTTTCATGTTGTTCTCCTGTGGTATAAAATTGAGTAATGTTCGTTAGTTAATTTTATACCCCATAGGGAGAATATGTCTACCCTCTTTTGAATGGCTGTAAATCAGCGTAGAAAGCGATTTAAGGCGTTCTAGGACGAAGCAGTAGGGTAGCCTAGGTTAGAGATAGAAAACGGTTTCTAGCCATTAATATGGCTTGTAGAAGGCGATTTTGATTGGTGTATGCGGCTAGTCCGTATGACACAATAAAACTTACGACAGCGGCACTACTGGAAGGACTTACCAGAATGATCGAGCAACACCATTGGGATGAAGCTAAGGCAATGCTTACCACCGCTGACTGGGGCAAGGATTGTAGCGACGAATGGCACGCAGGCTTGCTGAATGCGGTTGCTTGGCACCTAGCAGGAATGCCGCCAGGGTTTGGTAGATCGGCTTGCCCGTATGCGGTTAAAACTGCACAGCGAGATGCTTGGATGGCTGGTTGGTTTAATGGGAAAGCTGCCTGTATCAGAGAGGGCATTGGTGGTGCTGAGTGATTATTTTCGATCTATCAAGCTAGCTCCCAATAACGTGCAACATGGAACATAATCGGCACTATCACCAATCCCATAGCTGGAAACCAGGTAGTGATTTTTGCTTTGGTGAGACCACCACCAAGAATTGCTGCTAGATAGGCCAATACAAGTACTGGAATGAGCTTGAACATGGGTTGATGCGAGACCCATAACCACGCTATGAAATACCCAGTACCCACAAGACCAGCCAGAGAGAAAACCATTTTTATTTCTGGCGTCAGCGGGGTATCAAAGTGACCATCCTCTATCGTCATTATGGTCTGGCCCATACCGATGAAAAAGCCGCAGATCGTGCAAGACAACGCTACTAAGAGATACGAATCTAGCTCACTCATGCATACCCACTCCATGCCATGCTGGAAATATCTAGCTAAGCCCATGTGGTCAGAGCTTCACATATCGAATCTACCCTAAACAGGGTGGAGTGAATGTTAGCTCTGGTTCTTGCGTAAGGCGTCTATGAAGTCACTGAATTGGTGGCGTGGCTTAAAATCTGAGGGCTCTGGTGCTGGTGGCTGCTCTACTTTTTGCTGTGGAGCCGGTAAGCGTCGCAATTCTTTCACCTCTTCACGTAGTTCTCTCAATTCAGCCCGTAAAGCTTGAAGCTCTGCAATAAGCGCGTGTTGCGTTGGCTCCAATTCGGTTGTTGCGTTCTGTTGCGTTGGCTCTGGCTTGTTAGTCGGTTCGCCCCATAGCCTGATGAGTTCTGCTAGGTCTATTACTCTCACCCCATCGCCACGTACTGAGCATGACAGGCGACCATTAGCTATTGCTCTATGTATGGTGGATCTTGCCTTTCCGTATAGCTGGGAAGCCTGGCTAATCGTCTGTTGCACAGTGGAGCCTTTTGTTGCGTTGCGCTGTTGCGTCTTAGTTTAGGCACCAAGATTGCAAACGACTAGACGTGTTTTCCATACGGCTTTATATCGCTCTGTGAGGCGTTCTGAGGGGTTTTGTGCGTTACCCTGTAGGTAGGCATGGGTAAGGTGCCTAAATCCTTTCTATGGCTGTTTCTAGGCTTGTATGGCGTGCGTAGGAGTTGAGGTCTAGCTGTTGGCTTGGCTTATGCTATTTCATTAGCAATGTCAGGATTGACTTAGAGACGTTGAGAAGTGATGCTATTCCGCAGAAAGCGAAAAGCCCCAGTGCGACCAACACTGAGGCTTCTCTGTGATTCTTCACTTGGAGAAAGCAAGGAAGAAAACCGTTCCTGTAGATTATCGCATTCTTCGATGGTCTGCCAAGCCTTGCTTCCCTCCTTTGAAATGAATCCGTCTTTCTTGCAGCTACTTCAGCGCTTTGAAGCGTAGCTGGAAGGATTGGAAATCACGTTGCTGTTGCCTTCCATGCTGTAGTTGTCGGATGAAACGGGGAAACTCTACATACATCCAGCGTGCGACGCGCATCCAACGATTGTCAGGCATCGAGCAACCTGGCAGTGTCGCGAACGGTGAAGCGGGAACAGACGAGGCCACCATAAAGCGCCTGAGGCGATCAAGGCCAATGCCTACTGATCAAAGCGATACAGCATCTTGTGATGTGTCTTCCCAGCGCGTAGAGGGGGCAGGGACATGCCAATGTCTCGCTGATAGTGGGAAGCAAGCGGACTATCTCGAAACCTATCAGGTTGAGGGAGGGCTCGCTGTCTTGAAGCGAAGCGGAAAGACAAGAGCGTGTGCTATGTCGTTGCTTACTCGCTCCCTATGTGTGACCTGCTAGCGGGACTATGCGAATCTCAAAATTCAAATTGTCTGTGTCGCTGGTAAGCAGGTAGGCACTCAGAGATCGGTACCCCTGCTTGAAATCTCTGGTTTAGGCTGCTTCCTGTTCATTTCTGTCCTTAGCACCATCAAGTTTAAAGGCTGTTGGCCCCTTGCCTATTGATCGTGAGAAGGTGAACATCCTAGTGCTCTTGGGTAGCTTTTCCTTGGTGTTGACCTTTGATAGATAACTCAATCCTTTCATCAAGTTCGCTTGCCCATCTATGTCTTTTCTGTCTACACAATAGAAGTGATTAACCTGTTTGCCTTTCCAACGGCTACCAAAGTTAACGTTTCCTATTGCACAGGTTTCTAACCAAGCATCTGCAATCTTCTTGTAGATCCACTGGTACTCACCGTTTTTTGATATCGCTGTTGAATACTTGCTGATGCTCTTGAATGCTATAGCGCAGTGAAAGTGAGCCTTCTTCTCTTTGGAACGTTCTCTTACGAATACGTGGAAGATGTCATCGATCCCTTTGTTGTTACCGTCCTCATCTGTCCATGCCTTGAGTCTTCTTTTTAATCGAGTAAAGAAGTTGGAAACAAGCTTGCTGGCGTCATCTTCGATCTCTACGAACTCATCAGCATTTTTGAAGGCTAAGTCGAAGCGTATAACGTTAATCCTACTGGTGTGGGTGAATAGCTCTTCAATGCCATTGAAAGTTCTATCAAGTATATCAACGTAGTGGCCTTTGGCTGTCTTACGTTTGTTTGAGTAGATATCAAAGTTCCTATACTGTGTTTCAGTTGTAATTGTGTAGTGTCTTCTTTTCATTGATGTCTCCTGTGACCCAAATTGTTAATAGCCCTAATAATCTTGGTAGGTACCCCTGTATTAATGGTAAGCAACCAAATAATCCCGCGATGGGAGTGGTGGCTTACTCAAAGCCTGGCACAAAAAAGTCTCTGTAGCCCGCATGGTATGGGGGCTTAGTTCTGATTGTCTTGGGCAATGTGTAGGTTTTGGCGGGGATAGATCGCTGTTTAAAGCGTGTGAGAAAAGTTTGCATGGCTTTATCTCGCCCCGCTCCATCTTGGAACAGTTTTTAGAACAGGTACATAAGTATATACCTATCGATTCGCTTCATTTGATAGTTTTTCTATTCGTTCAATGAGG
>NZ_JAKRFG010000031.1:0-4020 GCF_022348135.1 Halomonas sp. McD50-4
AAATCCTGTCGCAAGACGACCAGACGGCCGAGCTGCGGTTCAACTGGCACACGCTGAGCCACCGCTACAAGAAGACGGACAGCTTCTTCGGCACGAGCTTCTACACCCTGGACGTCTCGGGCGAGCGTCCGCTAATCACAAGAAAAGTCGTGCAGCTGAACAACGACTACATCCATCAAGTCATCGACGTGTATCACGTGTGACTCGATGGGAGAGGAGATTTCATCATGAGCTATACCATTGCCCTCAACTTCGAAGACGGCGTGACGCGTTTCATCGGCTGTAAAGAAGGGGAAACCGTTCTTGACGCGGCGTACCGCCAGAAAGTGAATCTTCCGATGGACTGTTCCGACGGCGTATGCGGCACCTGCAAAGGCCACTGCGAGCAGGGCGAGTTCGATATGGGCGACGAGTATCTGGAGGAGGCGCTCTCTGATGAAGAAGCGGCCGAAGGCCAAGTGCTGACCTGCCAGATGGTGCCCTCTTCAGACTGCGTTATCCAAGTGCCCGTCGCGTCTACGATGTGTAAAACCCAGGTGGGCAAGGTCGAGGGAACGGTCGCTGCCGTCGAGCAGCTCTCCGAAGACAGCATCGAGCTGGTGGTCGAACTGGAGGAGGGTCAGGAGCTTGCCTTTTTGCCTGGCCAGTACATCCATATCGATGTGCCTGGCACGGAGCTGCATCGCTCTTACTCTTTTAGCTCTCAGCCAGGCGATCAGCGGGCCACGTTCCTGATTCGCAATATCCCCAATGGGGTGATGAGTGGCTATCTGACCGACCGTGCCGCCGTGGGTGACAAGCTTACACTGACAGGCCCGTTAGGCAGCTTTTACCTACGTGAAGTCACGCGCCCGATACTGATGCTGGCAGGCGGTACGGGGCTGGCACCCTTTTTGTCCATGCTAGCGCAGCTGGTCGAGAAGGGCTGTGACGCGCCCATCCACATGATTTACGGCGTCAATAAAGACGATCATCTGGTAAAAATCGACGCCTTGGAGGCGATCGCGGAGAAGCTGCCCAGCTTTAGCTACGCCACCGTGGTGGTGGATGAGGCCAGCGAGCACCCGCGAAAAGGGTATGTGACCCACCATATGGATGCCGCCGTGATGCATGACGGAGATGTGGATGTGTACTTGTGTGGGCCGCCTCCAATGGTCGACGCAGTGCTCAAGCATTTCGACACGGAAGGCATCGAACCGCAAAGCTTCCACTATGAAAAGTTTACGCCTAACCAGGCAGGAGCGTCAGCATGAGCGATCAACGTTTGGATAGGGCTCGATTTCAGGACCGAGTAATGATCGTCACCGGGGCCGCTCAAGGGATTGGGCGGCGGGTGGCCGAACGTGCGGCGATGGAAGGCGCACGCCTGGTGCTGGTAGACCGCTCTGACTATATCCACGAGGTCGTGGAAGACATCCGTCAGGTCAGTCGTGAGGTGGTGGCGGTACAAGCAGACCTGGAGACCTGGGCAGGTGCCGAGCAGGCGATGCAGTCGGCGGTCACCGCGTTTGGGCGTATCGATATTTTGATCAATAACGTGGGGGGCGCCATCAATTTCAAACCCTTCACGGAGTTTAGCGAAGCGCAAATTTCCGCAGAGATCACCCGCTCCCTGATGCCGACGCTATGGTGCTGCCGCGCGGCGCTGCCAACGATGGTGTCCCAGGGCGCGGGTGTGATCGTCAACGTCTCTTCCGTGGCGGCACGCGGGATTCATCGTATCCCTTACTCGGCGGCCAAGGGCGGTGTCAACGCACTCACTGAGTCGCTGGCTTTTGAGTACGCTGAGGCAGGCATTCGTGTCGTGGCGGCGGGCATTGGCGGCACCGAAGCGCCACCCCGTCGCATCTCTCGTGGAACGCCCGAGCCCAGTAATGACACCGAGCGCGCTTGGTTCCAAGCCCACATCGACCAGACCAAGCAAAGTTGTTTGATGAAGCGTTACGGCACGCTCGATGAGATGGCCGCCCCCATTCTGTTTCTGGCGTCCGATGAGGCGAGCTACATCACAGGGAGCGTTCTACCGGTCGGTGGGGGTGATCAAGGCTAATCGAACCGTTAGCCATCGTCGTAAAGCCGTTGTCAAAATAACGCTAAATACTACAAAAAACCCTGGAGCACACCGTGAAACATATAGAAAAAGGCGTGAGCCTACGGCATGCGCCTCGCGATTTTCTACGTGACCTCAATGCTGACAATGCCAGTACAGGGTTAGTCGCCGGCATCTTAGGTCTCAGCGTTGGCGTCGTCCATATCAGTGCGGGCACGTCAGCAGGTCTCGACCCCTCCTTCATCATGATCTGGGTCATCAGCTATTTGATGATCAACGGTTTGTTTGGGCTGTTCATGCCCGCTTACTACCGTTTACCGCTGCCGATGGCAAATTCCATTCCAGGCGCGCTGATGTTTGCCGCGGTCATTCCGGTGATCGGGCTAGAAGCGGCCTTGGGCGCTGGTCTTATCGCTGGCATCATTACGCTGATAGCGGGCGTGACCGGTGTCATGGGCATCGTGATGCGGTTGATACCGATGCCGATCGTGATGGGCATGGTCGGCGGTATGCTGCTTAGCTTTGGGCTCAACATGGTCAAGCCGCTGGAAAACGCGATGGTGCCAGCCGCGATCATGATGTTGGCTTTCTTTATCTCGGCGAGAGTCTTGCGCAAAATTCCCCCGCTCATCATCGCCATGGCGGCAGGGCTTACTTACCTGACAGTCACCGGAGTGGATCTTTCGGGAATCCAAGCGACCATCCGGTTTCCGGAGTTCATTCTGCCGACGTTCACTCTGGAGGCGTTTCTCACCTATGGGTTGCCGCTCGCGATTATCCTGGTCGGGATGGAGACGCCGGCAGGCGTGGGCTTGGTCAAAGGAATGGGCTATAAGGACGCTCCCGCGAACGCGATCACGGCCGTGGGTGGCATCGGAACCATCGTGTCATCGTTCTTCAATCTACACAGTACTTGCATCGCGGCACCCATGACCGGGGTATGCGCCTCACCGGAGGCCGGTGCCCATGACAAACGCTGGGTCGCAGCGGTCATTGCCGGGGCTATTTTTATCGTGGCGGCGCCTTTCTATGGTTATGTGGTCAGCCTGCTGGAAGCCACGCCTCGCTACTTCATCACCATCATCGCTGGCTTGGCGCTGATGCGTGTCATCACGTCCTCCATGACCATTGCGTTTGCGGGCAAGAAGCACGAAGTAGGAGCGCTGTTCGCCTTTTTAATTGCCGCTTCTGGTATTCAAATATTGGGAATCGGCGCAACGTTCTGGGCCCTGGTCCTTGGAGTGGTAGTATCGGCCATTTTTGAAACCAAAGATTTTGACTTCATGTTTACGCGTAGAGCGGCCCAGAAACATAGCGGATAGCAAGTTCTGCTTTGTTACTCTTTTGATGCGTTTGGCCCGTACATGCTTAGGCAGTGCGGGCTTTTTTCTATGGATGCCCGTTGAGACCTTTGTGCTTTGGTCGTATCCCACCCCGACTTTGGACAGAGTGTGTTGGCCGTTCCTAGCCCATCCTTACCTGCGCGACGGGATATACTCGATAATGCGTTGAGAGGTGGGTTTATTTGTTAGCTTGCTATCATTTTGTTTGGTTTTTTATTAAATAAAAACAAAAGGTTGTGCTTTTCGTGTGATGTCCTGTGTGCGACCGCACAAAAAACGAACGCTGCTTGAGATACCTTCGAAGTATGGGTGAGAACTCAAACGATATTGGTCTGTTAATGGGTGTTTGTTCGATATTGTCGTGAAGAGTACAGAGACACAGTGTCCTCATGTCCTAAGTAGATACTCAATCACTTCATCGACAAACGTCCATTCGGTGATTGGGAGATAAATAACGATAAAACTAACAATAGGCTTTAACCATGACCGTAAAAATCTTTGACACGCCCGAGGTTCAAGACTTTCTCAACGCCGTGGCCGGCCTGGACCAGGCAGGCGGCAACGACCGCGCCAAGCAGATCGTGCATCGCCTGGTGGGCGACCTGTTCAAACTGATCGACGACTTCG
>NZ_JAKRFG010000032.1:0-3712 GCF_022348135.1 Halomonas sp. McD50-4
GGAGTCGTATCATGAGCAAATCCTGTGGTGGCGCCTGTGGCGGTGATGCAACGTCCGCAGCGGATACCGATATACAGGCCTCCTCCGAGGCGCCAGGGAGATGGGTCAGTGTTTATGCCGTGCCGAAAATGGACTGTCCATCAGAAGAACGAATGATTCGCCTAGCCCTGAACGGCTTTGAGGAGATTCGGGCGCTGTCCTTCGACTTGTCGAACCGCCGGCTGAAGGTCGTGCATGACGGCGAGGTCGAGCCCGTCACCTCGAAACTGAAGACCTTGGGGCTAGGCGCCTCGCTTCAGGAAACCGTCGCTGCAAATCCGGAGACCATCAAGGCCGCCGAGTTTTCGGCAGCTTCTGCTAAGCAAGAATCCGGGACCCTGCGCTGGTTGCTCGGCATCAATGCACTTCTGTTCGTGGTGGAAATGACAGCCGGTCTGATCGCCCAGTCCACCGGCCTGATTGGAGAATCCCTGGACAATTTTGCCGATGCGGCGGTGTACGGGCTTGCCCTTTATGCGGTTGGACATAGCGTGAAAATGCAGGTACGTGCCGCGCATCTTGCTGGTGTACTGCAACTGATCTTGGCTGTGGGCGTGCTCGTAGAGGTGGTGAGACGCTTTGTATTCGGTAGTGAGCCTGAATCGCTGGTGATGATGGCTATCGCATTCGTCGCATTGATTGCCAATACCAGTTGTCTGCTGCTCATATCCAAACATCGGGAAGGCGGGGCGCACATGAAGGCAAGCTGGATATTCTCGGCCAACGACGTGGTGATCAACCTGGGGGTCATCACCGCCGGCGCCTTGGTCGCGTGGACCGGTTCCAATTATCCGGATCTGATTATCGGCACCATCGCGGGGGGCATTGTACTTAACGGTGCCAGACGCATTTTGGCGTTGAAGGGTTAAATAATGCTCATTATTGGCAAAAAGCTCTCGCCGTATGCCCTATTGTCCATATCGGGCCTGCTGGCAGCGTCTGATCAGGCTGTAAAGTGGCTGGTGCAGCAATCAATGGCCTATGGCGAGTATGTTTCGGTGACCCCGTTCTTTAACTGGGTGCACCTATGGAACACCGGTGCCGCATTCAGTCTTTTTGCGAATGGTGGAGGCTGGCAGCGCTACTTTTTTATCGGAATCGCGGTAGTGGTCTCGATTTTTCTGATCAAGCTGATCCTTGAAAATCGTCATAAAGGAGAAGCCATCGCTTACAGTCTTATCCTCGGTGGCGCCATGGGCAACCTGATTGACCGGGTCTTTCGCGGCTATGTTGTGGATTCCTTTGATTTCTATTGGCGAGACTGGCATTGGCCGGCCTTCAACCTGGCTGATATCGCGTTATTGGCAGGTGTCGTGGTATACGCAGTGGCGCTATGGCGTGAGCGGCCTACATTTAAGCGCACTGAGTAACGCTATGGATGTGGTCGATAAAGATAAAGAATATACGTTTTTTGCTGGGCGACGCTCACCAATAGTCGATTGCGTTGTAGCGCTCGCCGCTGGGGTACTGACTACCTTGAGTGCCGCCCCTTTTTCCCTATGGTGGCTTGGCCCAGTGAGCGTGGCACTGGTCTATTGGAGAATAGCGTCGCTAACGCCCGCCATGGCCACCCTGCGAGGGTGGTGTTATGGGGTAGGCCTGTTCGGTTCAGGCACGTCGTGGGTCTTCGTTGCTATTCACGATTTCGGTGGCACCGGGGCCTTGGTGGCGATGTTCCTCACCACGCTATTTGTTAGCGTCCTGGCGCTCTTCTTTGCAGTCCCCTTTGGGCTCTATCGACGCATCACGGGGCCACGGTTCGCCTTTCTTAGCTTTGCCGGTATGTGGGTGGTGAGCGAATGGCTACGCACCTGGTTGCTCACCGGCTTTCCCTGGTTATTGCTGGGCACCTCTCAGATAGATTCTCCACTAGCCCCATGGGCGCCCGTTGGTGGTGTGTACTTGCTGTCACTCATGACCGCGCTGACAGGTACGTTAGGGGTAGAGGTACTGCGTCGCCGCTGGATTTTCCTCGTCCCAATGGCCGCCCTGTGGATCGTTCCATTCCTATTGCCCGCCCAATGGACAACCCCGGCTGGCAAGCCCATCCAGGTGGCATTGTTGCAAGGGAATCTTGATCAGCGCATTAAGTGGACTGCCCAAGGGCAGCGCGAAGCGATCAGTATCTACACGACGATGACACGGGTGCAAGCAAGGGATATCGACCTCATCGTTTGGCCTGAGGCAGCCCTTCCCATGCTTGAGCAGGAAGCACAGCAAATACTGGAACAAGTAGCGTCCGACCTGGGGCCTGACACCGCCTTGTTGACCGGCATTTTGCAACGCGACAGTGAAGGGCGCTCTTATAACAGCGTCATAGGGCTAAATGATGTGCAAGGCGAATACCAAAAAGCGCACTTAGTGCCCTTTGGCGAGTATTTGCCATTCCAAAGCCTCCTCGCTGACACCCTTGCTTTTTTCGACTTGCCAACACCCCGGCTGACCCCTGGTTCAGACGTACAGGCTCCGTTACACGTGGCTGGAACCACCATTGGCAATGCTATCTGTTACGAGATCATTTTCGCCGACCATGTCGCCCAACAGGCGCGTAATGCCGAGCTGCTATTAACGGTTTCCAACGACACGTGGTTTGGGCGTTCCATTGGCCCACACCAACATCTTCAAATGGCGCGTCTACGTGCCCTTGAAAATGGTCGTCACCTACTTCGAGCTACCAGTAATGGCGTGACGGCCATCATCGATTCACAAGGTCACGTCACAGCCCGTGCCCCACAGTTTGAACAGGCCAGTTTAACTGGCGAGGTGACCCCGATGCAGGGCCTAACTCCTTTCACACGCACCGGTAGTGGCCCCGCTTGGATACTCGCTGCCTTACTGACGCTGCTCGGGTTAAAACTGAACTTATCTCGATCAAAAAACGACGCATTAGATGAAAAAGGAACCTAGCGATGCTCCTGGCAAATCAAGATAGGTTGGGAAGGCGGTCAGCCGCTGATTCAAGCCTTTCCGCCGCTTGGAGAAGAAGAGCACAGTATGACCGCACTCACAGAGACCATGACACGCCTTAACCTGAATATTATGCACTGAACCTCCCAACTGGCAGAAAAATCGATGAGTAACGCAGTGGCAAAAATTGCCAGCACAGGGCGATAGGTGGTCGCATTAGGGTCTGAAACGCTAACTCCCAGGTGCTCATGAAGCTCTTCATAGCCGCCAATACGTTCATAGCCCAGATATCCCTGGGAAATCGTATCGACATGTTCCTGCTCTGTAAACGCGTCAATCTCTTATCGCGAAGTCAGCAGGTTTACGTTCACCTAAGGCCCATGTGCACGAGCAGGTCAACGATCTACAAGCCAAACGGACATATGTACTCTCCTGTTTGCAACCATAAGCGCGAGCGCTGGAGTGGGTCGTTGTCACCGTTATGAACCTCTTAGTTGTTTATTAACACTATATTGCTTACCTAACATAATAATCTAACTCCCTTCCACAGCCTTCAGATCAAATATGTGGCGCGACGAAAACTTTATTGTGAAGTGAGCCAGTCGATCTTACTAAGCCTGAAGGCGCCTCAGTCGTTAGGTGTCGGGTCCCGTGTGATTAACCACCCGCTTGGTAAATAACTCAGGACGTTTGGCCTGCCATTCCTTCATCATCGCAACCGGTGATTGATGGTGCAGCGCCTTTTGCGGGATGTGGTGATTGTACA
>NZ_JAKRFG010000033.1:0-2162 GCF_022348135.1 Halomonas sp. McD50-4
ACATCTCTCATGTGCGGTCGCAGATAACCGCTCTGCAAGCGCTTGAGAAACAACTCGTTTCACTGAGAGCGAGTTGCAACGATGACCGGGAAGTTGAGGCGTGTGGGGTTCTTGCTGGAATTAGCGAGGGAAGCATGCATCAGCAGTAGGTTGGAGTACCAACCAGATAATCCGATGAGATGTCGGTTTGCCTCACTCTCATGCAAAGGTAAGATCAACCATTTAATCCGCTTACCCATTAATATCTGCCCAAAACCTGAGTATTTCATTAACTCTCAAGAACTATATCAAGCCGCAAACTCATTCAAGCGACCTCCATGCGGTCAAAATGCATATTGTAACCTCGCACGCACTTCATCTCCGCTAGCGCCATTGGCTTCTTCGCCATCCATGTAGCTCATTCCAAGTCGAACATTCTTGTTGGCGTAATAGTTAACGCCCAGTGTTGTTTGCTCACCGTCGGTCGTGGCCAGCCCCACATCACTGTATTTTCCGTCACCATCCTCAAAGCGGGCAACAACTTCCCAGGCCCCTTTGGGTGATGCCGGTTTTACCCGCTTGAATGCTCCGGCTTTGTAAGGACGGCTTTCGCCGGTGATGATCCAGCCAAGCTGTACGTAATAGCCATCAACATCCACCTGGCCTTCCTCGGAATCGAAATATTCGGCCTGGGCATGGAAGGGCCCGGAAGCGCCGGCGAGCTCCAGATTAAACGTGTCGACCTCATCGGCCTGAGTGTCGGCATCACGCGTGGTATAACCCGCACCAAGATGAGCAACCAGATTATTCGTTTGAATCGGTGCAAACGTGCCCCGTGCGGTTACTGCCGTGTTATTGAAGTCGTCGCTGCCATTGCCGTCTGCTTCGAAATAGCCGATACCGTAGGTCCAGTTGCTGCCTTTGCCACTGAGCTGGATGCCGCCGCTGCGACCGGGGGTATAACGCTCGGTCATGGCGGATCGCTCAAGGGCCGAGATGTCTTTTGAACTCGTTAATTGTTCCAGGCCGAATGGCTCTTTCTGCTTACCAATAGTCACGGTTGCCGTCGAGCCAAATCCCAGGTAGCGAATGTACAGGTCCTCAGCGGTCCCGCCGTCGGCGCCATCACTCTCAGCCACGTTGAACTGGGTTTTGTACGCCCAGTCGCCAAAGTGGCCCTTGGCGTAGAGGCGTGCCCGGCGCACGTCGAAATCGGTAGTGTCAACACCGTTGTCGTCAGACTGCGTGGCGTCGTAATCCCACTGAATGCGCCCGCCGAGCTGAAAAGACGCAGAGTTATCCGACACTTTCACTTTGATACCGCTGTCGGTATCGATCACAAGGTCTTCGCCGCTGGTCGTAACGTTTCCGGCCTGTGCAGCAGAAGCGGCAGAAATCGCCAAAGCCAAGCCCAAATATTTCTTGCTCATGATCTGTCTCACCTTTTTCGGTTTGCTTGTGTGTGTTGAAGCGCGATTAAAGTCTATTTGGCAAAGATTACAGAATGGTTACAGAGAATGCATCAAAACAGGGCGCTGGTCCGGGCCGGTGACAGGTTCTGGGGCGCTAGGTGTTGCGGTCGTTTTTCGGGGGCAAGCTCAGAATGTGCCGATTTGTCTCTATAATTATGATAAAAAAGAATAAATAAGATGTGGCAAGACTTTTGCTGATCATATTTGGAGCAATGAAACCCAACCGAAGGTATCCATTATGAAGAAGCAGTTTTTCACCAAATCCGGATTTATCAGTATCACTTTGCTTGCAGCACTTCAGGCTGCGCCCGCCATTGTTAGCGCTGACGTCAGCTCAAATGTGAGCGCCAGCAGCAACTATCTGTTCCGGGGCGTCACCCAGACAGACGGGGCTGCGGCTGTCCAGGGAGGGTTGGATTATGAGCATGCGTCGGGCTTCTACGCCGGTGGCTGGGGTTCCAATGTCGATTTTGGTGACGGCACCAGCTATGAGCTTGATCTTTATGCCGGATTCTCCGGCTCTGTGGAAGAACTGGGTTATGACGTTGGGTACATTTATTGGGTATACGGATTTAATGGTTGATGGGGCACCTTCACCCCATCAATCTGATACCACCCTCAGATGGTTGATAGATCGACTCCGTAGTTGAGTTCCTCTGCGAAGTCCGGCAGTCCGTAACCGATGGTTTTCTTGTAGAAAGGAGAGACCTT
>NZ_JAKRFG010000034.1:0-1885 GCF_022348135.1 Halomonas sp. McD50-4
ACCAGACCCCTTCGGGTTATAGGGTCAAGCAATGAAGCGCACACGGTGGATGCCTAGGCAGCCAGAGGCGATGAAAGACGTGGTAGCCTGCGATAAGGTTCGGTGAGGTGGCAAACGACCTGTGACCCGGACATCTCTGAATGGGGAAACCCACTCATCACAAGATGAGTATCTTGCGCTGAATCCATAGGCGTAAGAGGCGAACCAGGGGAACTGAAACATCTAAGTACCCTGAGGAAAAGAAATCAACCGAGATTCCCCTAGTAGCGGCGAGCGAACGGGGACCAGTCCTTAAGCGTGTGAAAGATTAGGCGAACAGACTGGGAAGTCTGGCCATAGCGGGTGATAGCCCCGTAGTCGAAAATCTGATCACGTGAAATCGAGTAGGTCGGGGCACGAGAAACCTTGACTGAAGACGGGGGGACCATCCTCCAAGGCTAAATACTCCTGGCTGACCGATAGTGAACCAGTACCGTGAGGGAAAGGCGAAAAGAACCCCGGAGAGGGGAGTGAAATAGATCCTGAAACCGTGTGCGTACAAGCAGTAGGAGCGGACTTGTTCCGTGACTGCGTACCTTTTGTATAATGGGTCAGCGACTTATATTCAGTGGCGAGGTTAACCGTATAGGGGAGCCGTAGGGAAACCGAGTCTTAACTGGGCGACACAGTCGCTGGATATAGACCCGAAACCGAGCGATCTATCCATGAGCAGGGTGAAGGTTGAGTAACATCAACTGGAGGCCCGAACCAGGATCTGTTGAAAAAGATTTGGATGACTTGTGGATCGGAGTGAAAGGCTAATCAAGCTCGGAGATAGCTGGTTCTCCTCGAAAGCTATTTAGGTAGCGCCTCACGTATCACCGCCGGGGGTAGAGCACTGTTTCGGCTAGGGGGTCATCCCGACTTACCAACCCGAGGCAAACTCCGAATACCGGTGAGTGCCAGCGTGGGAGACACACGGCGGGTGCTAACGTCCGTCGTGAAAAGGGAAACAACCCAGACCGTCAGCTAAGGTCCCCAAATCCTGGTTAAGTGGGAAACGATGTGGGAAGGCTCAGACAGCTAGGAGGTTGGCTTAGAAGCAGCCATCCTTTAAAGAAAGCGTAATAGCTCACTAGTCGAGTCGGCCTGCGCGGAAGATGTAACGGGGCTAAACCAGGTACCGAAGCTACGGGTTCACACGATGTGTGAGCGGTAGAGGAGCGTCGTGTAAGCCGATGAAGGTGTGTTGAGAAGCATGCTGGAGGTATCACGAGTGCGAATGCTGACATGAGTAACGATAAAGGGAGTGAAAAACTCCCTCGCCGGAAGACCAAGGGTTTCTGTTCGACGCTAATCGGAGCAGAGTGAGTCGGCCCCTAAGGCGAGGCCGAAAGGCGTAGTCGATGGGAAACGGGTCAATATTCCCGTACCGGACATGATTGCGATGGGGGGACGGAGAAGGCTAGGTGAGCCAGGCGTTGGTTGTCCTGGTGAAAGTGAGTAGGCTGAGCGCTTAGGTAAATCCGGGCGCTCAAGGCCGAGACACGAAACGAAGACACTACGGTGTCGAAGTCATTGATGCCACGCTTCCAGGAAAAGCCTCTAAGCTTCAGATCATGTGCGACCGTACCCCAAACCGACACAGGTGGTCAGGGTGAGAATCCCAAGGCGCTTGAGAGAACTCGGGTGAAGGAACTAGGCAAAATGGTGCCGTAACTTCGGGAGAAGGCACGCCGGCGTAGGGTGAGAGGACTTGCTCCTTCAGCCCGAACCGGTCGAAGATACCAGGTGGCTGCAACTGTTTAGTAAAAACACAGCACTCTGCTAACGCGCAAGCGGACGTATAGGGTGTGACGCCTGCCCGGTGCCGGAAGGTTAAGTGATGGTGTTAGGCCTCGGCCGA
>NZ_JAKRFG010000035.1:0-1718 GCF_022348135.1 Halomonas sp. McD50-4
CCCGGCTTATTCATGAGGCCGGCCCGAAAACGAAGATAGCGGATGGTATTCTCTTGAAAATTCAGTGTGTTCCGCCAAGAATCTGAACCAAGAGAGCCATCCGCTATGGGTGAAAGCCTATCCACCTGGACGCCCTCATGCAACGGCGCTGTCCGTGTTGAGCTGAGCGGCCAGCGCACTACCAGCGACAGCGGCGCTCTGCTGTTGCGTGAGGCCCTCGACAACAGCGGCGTGATTGAGGCGCTGGAAGACAATCTGGTCGATCGACGCCACCCGCTGCGCATCCTTCATTCGCTGGCCAGCCAGTTGCGTACCCTGGTGCTGCAGCGTGCGATGGGCTGGATCGACCTCAGCGATACCGACACGCTGCGCCGTGATCCGCTCTGGCAGCTGGCCTGCAGCGATGCGCGCGGGACAACGCCCCTGGCCCAGGACCGGCCGTCTCAAGCCACGCTGTCGCGGCTGCTGAGCTGCCTCGGTCGTAACGACAATATCGATGCCGTGCACGAAGGCCTGCTGCGGCTGGTGGTCTGGCGCCTGACCTCGCTGCAGAACGGCGAGCGTCCCAAGCAGCTGACGCTGGACATCGACGGCCTGCCGATCGAAGTCCACGGCCACCAAGGCGGGTCCGCATTTCACGGACTTTACGGTGCCCGCATCTACTCGCCGCTGGTCGCCTCGCTGGCCGAGACCGGCGACATGGTGGGTGGGCTGCTGCGCGAGGGCAACGCCGGCCCGGCCGAGAACGTCGACACCTGGATCCCGCATCTGGTGCGGCGACTCAACGAGAGCACCGGCGCCCAGGTTCGGGTGCGCATCGACGCCGGTTTCACCGACAACGCGACGCTGGAGGCCCTGGAAGAGCGCGACATCGAGTACCTGGGCCGACTGCGCAGTCACTCCGGCCTGCAGAAGCTGGCGGCACCGCACCTGAAGCGGCCACCCGGCCGGCCACCCGAGCAGCCTCGCGAGTGGTGCCACGATCTGGAGTATCAAGCGGGCTCTTGGTCGGCACCGCGTCGCGTGGTGCTGGTGGTGCAGGAACGCCCCGATGACCTGCTGCTGCATGCCTTCTTCCTGGTCACCAACCTCGGCAAGTTCGACTGGCCGCCGGAGAAGGTCCTGGCGCTCTACCGCAAGCGCGGCAGCGCCGAGGCGCACATGGGCGAGGTGAAGTCGGCGCTGGACGTGCACCTCTCGTCGACCGATCGTGGCGCCTCCACCGTTCAGGACGTGATGGCCCGCAACGAGGTGAGCCTGCTGCTCAGCCTCTACGCCTACCAGGTCCTGCATGGCCTGCGCTGCCTGCTGGAGCGGCAGACCCGGCAAGGCTGGAGCCTCAGCCGGATGCGCGAGCAGGTGCTGAAGGTCGCCGCCACGCTGAGGCTGCACGCTCGGCGAATCACCGTTCATCTGGGTGCCGCCGCCGACAAGTGGTGGCCAACGCTGCTGAAGGGGCTGCCGAAGCTGACCGCACTGAGCTGACGCTCCTGCGAGACCACCACAGCATCAGAAAGCGAGCGACCGGAGCGGCGGTCGGCGATCACGGCTGCTTGGACGGCCGCCATTGATTCCAAAGAGCTATAAGTAAGTAGGAAAAGGGCTGCGTTCTGGCATTACTCAACAGCCACTCGCGCTGAAGATGCGAATCCTGATAAGCAATGCCAACAGCCAGTACCTTCAGACCGCTCAATCAGCGCCCTCGTGAATAAGGCGGG
>NZ_JAKRFG010000036.1:0-1703 GCF_022348135.1 Halomonas sp. McD50-4
TATCAAGGCAAGCGACTCGTCAAACAGGCTTCGGCCTAATGAATGAATTCGTTTGACCCTTGAGCCAAGTTTGGTTCGCTTCTGTTGCTTCGGCGACAGGCAAGAACCGCATTGATCTTAAACTGAAGAGTTTGATCATGGCTCAGATTGAACGCTGGCGGCAGGCCTAACACATGCAAGTCGAGCGGTAACAGATCCAGCTTGCTGGATGCTGACGAGCGGCGGACGGGTGAGTAATGCATAGGAATCTGCCCGATAGTGGGGGATAACCTGGGGAAACCCAGGCTAATACCGCATACGTCCTACGGGAGAAAGGGGGCTTCGGCTCCCGCTATCGGATGAGCCTATGTCGGATTAGCTAGTTGGTGAGGTAACGGCTCACCAAGGCCACGATCCGTAGCTGGTCTGAGAGGATGATCAGCCACATCGGGACTGAGACACGGCCCGAACTCCTACGGGAGGCAGCAGTGGGGAATATTGGACAATGGGGGGAACCCTGATCCAGCCATGCCGCGTGTGTGAAGAAGGCCCTCGGGTTGTAAAGCACTTTCAGCGAGGAAGAACGCCTAGCGGTTAATACCCGCTAGGAAAGACATCACTCGCAGAAGAAGCACCGGCTAACTCCGTGCCAGCAGCCGCGGTAATACGGAGGGTGCAAGCGTTAATCGGAATTACTGGGCGTAAAGCGCGCGTAGGTGGCTTGATAAGCCGGTTGTGAAAGCCCCGGGCTCAACCTGGGAACGGCATCCGGAACTGTCAAGCTAGAGTGCAGGAGAGGAAGGTAGAATTCCCGGTGTAGCGGTGAAATGCGTAGAGATCGGGAGGAATACCAGTGGCGAAGGCGGCCTTCTGGACTGACACTGACACTGAGGTGCGAAAGCGTGGGTAGCAAACAGGATTAGATACCCTGGTAGTCCACGCCGTAAACGATGTCGACCAGCCGTTGGGTGCCTAGCGCACTTTGTGGCGAAGTTAACGCGATAAGTCGACCGCCTGGGGAGTACGGCCGCAAGGTTAAAACTCAAATGAATTGACGGGGGCCCGCACAAGCGGTGGAGCATGTGGTTTAATTCGATGCAACGCGAAGAACCTTACCTACTCTTGACATCCTGCGAATTTGGTAGAGA
Source organism: Halomonas sp. McD50-4 (assembly GCF_022348135.1). Classification (NCBI taxonomy): domain Bacteria; kingdom Pseudomonadati; phylum Pseudomonadota; class Gammaproteobacteria; order Oceanospirillales; family Halomonadaceae; genus Halomonas; species Halomonas sp. McD50-4. The sequence goes on from NZ_JAKRFG010000036.1 coordinate 1,128, forward strand.
TACCTTAGTGCCTTCGGGAACGCAGAGACAGGTGCTGCATGGCTGTCGTCAGCTCGTGTTGTGAAATGTTGGGTTAAGTCCCGTAACGAGCGCAACCCTTGTCCTTATTTGCCAGCGCGTAATGGCGGGAACTCTAAGGAGACTGCCGGTGACAAACCGGAGGAAGGTGGGGACGACGTCAAGTCATCATGGCCCTTACGAGTAGGGCTACACACGTGCTACAATGGTCGGTACAAAGGGTTGCCAACTCGCGAGAGTGAGCCAATCCCGAAAAGCCGATCTCAGTCCGGATCGGAGTCTGCAACTCGACTCCGTGAAGTCGGAATCGCTAGTAATCGTAGATCAGAATGCTACGGTGAATACGTTCCCGGGCCTTGTACACACCGCCCGTCACACCATGGGAGTGGACTGCACCAGAAGTGGTTAGCCTAACGCAAGAGGGCGATCACCACGGTGTGGTTCATGACTGGGGTGAAGTCGTAACAAGGTAGCCGTAGGGGAACCTGCGGCTGGATCACCTCCTTAACCGATGACTCATCCTCGCGGTAAGCGCTCACAATGAATTACCTGATCAGA
>NZ_JAKRFG010000037.1:0-1612 GCF_022348135.1 Halomonas sp. McD50-4
GACACGCCCGAGGTTCAAGACTTTCTCAACGCCGTGGCCGGCCTGGACCAGGCAGGCGGCAACGACCGCGCCAAGCAGATCGTGCATCGCCTGGTGGGCGACCTGTTCAAACTGATCGACGACTTCGATGTCACCGAAGAAGAGTATTGGGCCGCCGTGAACCTGCTCAACGCGCTGGGTAGCCAGACCCAGTTCGGCCTGCTCTCGCCGGGGCTGGGGTTCGACCACTTCCTCGACATGCGCCACGACGCCATCGACGCCGAAGCCAAGCGCACCGGCGGCACCCCGCGCACCATCGAAGGCCCGCTCTACGTGGCCGGCGCCCCGGAAGCTGACGGCTACGCCCGGATGGACGACGGCAGCGATCCCGACGGCGAGACCATGTGGCTGACCGGCCAAGTGCGCGACGTGAACGGCCAGCCGATCCCCGGCGCCAAGGTCGAGATCTGGCACTGCAACTCTAAAGGCGGCTACTCGTTCTTCGACCCTTCCCAGGACGAGTACAACATGCGCCGCACGATCTATGCCGACCGCGACGGCCGCTACGCTGCTCGCAGCATCGTCCCGTCGGGCTACGGCGTGCCCGAAGGCGCCCCCACGGACGTCGTGCTCAAATCGCTGGGCCGCCACGGCCAGCGTCCGGCGCACATTCACTACTTCGTCTCGGCCCCCGGCCATCAACACCTGACGACTCAGATCAACCTCGCCGGTGACCCCTACACCTTCGACGACTTCGCCTTCGCCACGCGCGAAGAGCTGGTGGTGCCCGCCGAGCGCATCGACGACCCCGCCGAGATCGCCCAGCGCGATCTGGACGGCCCCTTCGCCCATGTGGTGTTCGATGTCGAGTTAGCGCCCACCGACGCCGCCGAGCTGCAGGTACGCCACGCCCGCCCCCGCGCCAAGGAAGACGAGCAGGACCTGGCCAGCCAACTGGCCGGTACGGCCAAGGTATAACCCCCTGTTTAAGAGGCGGGTCTTCCCCTTGGCCCGCCTTGACGCCCTAACAGCGCGACATCCTAACGAGGAGAGCGATCATGACCACACAGCTTGATCAACTCGAAGCCCGCGTGCGCGGAGCGGTACAAGACGACCCGGATCACGGCATTTTCCGCTGCCACCGCAGCATGTTCACCGACCCCGCCTTTTTCGAGCTGGAGATGAAGCACATCTTCGAAGGCAACTGGGTCTTTCTGGCCCACGAGAGCCAAGTGGCCGAGCCGGGCGACTACTTCACCACCACCGTTGGTCGTCAGCCGATCGTCATCACCCGCGACAAGCAGGGCGAGTTGCACGGCTTGATCAACGCCTGCGCCCACCGCGGTGCCACCCTATGCCGCCGCAAGCGCGGCAACAAAGGCACCTTCACTTGCCCGTTTCACGGCTGGACCTTCAAAAACGACGGCCAGCTGCTCAAAGCCAAAAACGAAAAGACCGGCGCCTACCCCGACCAGTTCAAGCAAGACGGCTCCCACAACCTCAAGCGCCTACCGCGCTTCGAGAACTACAAAGGCTTCCTGTTCGGCAGCCTCAGTGACGACGTCCAGCCCCTCGAGCAGCACCTGGGCGAAACCACCAAGGTCATCGACAACATCGTCGACCAAGCCCCCGA
>NZ_JAKRFG010000038.1:0-1561 GCF_022348135.1 Halomonas sp. McD50-4
TAGCCCGGATTTCTCATAGCACCTCAGCAAGTATCTTACCCAAGACGTAATGCTACTAAAAACCTATTGGCACGGTTTAAACTGCCTACTTTTTAACCACTTCCCGTCGTTCAGACACACTTCCCCCTTCCCCCCATTGCGTCGGGCCAGGGGCGCCCGCGCATTCAGTTCGGCACCAACCGCCTGATGAGATCGGATAGTTCCGTTTTATAGGGGTAGCTGTCACTCATCAGCACCCGGATTCGGCGCGTGTTGCGGATGATGACCGCGCCCACCTTGATGAGCTTTAGCCGTAGGTTGCTTGGGCTCATGCGCGCGAAGGGCGTCTTCTTCAGGTAAGTGCGTAAGCGCTCGAACAGCGTATAGGCAAAGCCCGACAAGATCAGCCGCCACTGATTGGCCCACCAGTGCGTGCTGGAGGTCCGGTCAGCAAACAGGCTCAGTTGTTGATCCTTGATCCGGTTCTCCATGTCACCCCGGGCACAGTACTGCTCGTAGTAAAGCTTGAAGCCATCATCGTAACGGGAACTGATGATAAACCGGGGATTAGAGCCTAACTCGCCTTCTTCTAGGCGGGCCACCACCCAGCGTGAGTATTTCCAGGAGTGGGCTTGATACTGGAAGCGGAACGTCCCCGCTACTTTCCCTCCCACCTGCCATTGGGTCTTGCGCACCAGCATCATGGGGACGTCCACTTCCTTGAGCAGCCGGCTGTTCTTGGCGATTCCCACGATGTAGTCGACGTGATGCCGATCACACCAGTTCAGCATCCGGGGACGACAAAAGTGGCTATCACCTCGTAACACGATGCGCGTATCGGGCCAGTATTGACGGATAAAGCGTACCAGTAAGGCGAGGATCGCCCAGCTATGGCGGCTGTCGCTGCGGTCACTGGTGCGCAGATAGCTCACCAGTAAGTGGCGCCCACAGAAGACATACAGTGGGAAGTAGCAGTGGTGATCGTAATAACGGTTAAAGAACTTGCCGGGTTGCTCGCCATGCACGGGGATGTCGGTGCCATCAAAGTCCAGCACGATCTCCTTTGGTGGTTCGTCATGCTGTTCAATGAAGTGATGCCACAGCAACTCATGGGCCTTCACTATTGCTTGCCGATCGGCGTTCTGCTCCACCCGGCACAGCGTCGACTTGCCTGCCAGCGTATCCTCTTCACCGAGCGCTGTCTGAAGGGCCTGATCATAGCGCAGGGCCTCATGGTCGTTGAAATCTTCATAGCCAGCGGCGACACCGAACACCCGCTGACGAACCAAAGTGTCGAGCTTATGACGAACCTGTTCCGGTGCGCGGGGATCATGAAGCACGGCGGCCAAGCGGCGTGTCAGGCGATGCTGTTTATCGACTTCACGAAGCAGGAGTAATCCGGCGTCCGACGTAATGTGGCCCCCGGAGAAGTCGGCTTCAATTTGGCGGCGTGAGAGTGGCGAGAAGGTCAGCTTTTCAGGTACCATTTTGGAAGCGGCTGTTGGTGCTTGATGGATTGGTTAGGTTCTTGAAATCATAGCACTTTCAGCCGCTTTCTTTTATACCCTGTGAGAAATCCGGG
>NZ_JAKRFG010000039.1:0-1309 GCF_022348135.1 Halomonas sp. McD50-4
TGCAGGTCCGGAACAGCGACTCCGAGAAGGCGTTGTCATTGGAAACTCGGGGGCGGCTGTACGACGGGGTGATGTTCAGCCGCTGCAGCGTCGCCTGGAGCGTCGAGCCCTTCATGGCGGAGCCGTTATCAGCGTGTAATACCAGCGGCTGGCTGATACATCCCTCGCGCAGCACGGCCCGCTGGATGACCTCGCTGCTGTTGGCCATGGTCTCCTGATCAAAGACCTCGGCATCGACGATCTTGCGGCTGTAGATGTCGACGATCATGTAGAGGTAGTAGAACTGCCCACGCACCGGGGTCGGAAGGTATGTCACGTCCCAGCTCCAACAAGCATTTGGGCGCGTTACGCGGTGTCTCTGTGGATCACCCTTGGGACGTGGGGCACGAGCCCGGCCACGATGGTGCTGCTCGCCATGCTCCCGGAGGATGCGGTAGTAGCTGGACTCTGACGCCACATAGAGGCCTTCCTCGTCCAGCAGCCGCGGCACGATCTGCCCCGGCGGCAGGCTGGCAAACTCAGGACGATGGCAGATCTCCAGCACCTGCTGACACTCCTCAGGCGACAGCGCGTGGCGCGGGACAGGCCGCACGGCCTCAGGCCGGCGGTCCTGATCGCCCCGCACCCAGCGACGGTAGGTGTTGGTACTGATGCCGAGCTCTGCACAGGCGGCCTGCAGGCGGGCCCCTGCGGCGCGGGCTTCATCGATCAGCTGTACGGCGTCCTGGCGATCTGAAGTGCTGATCATTCGTCCTCGTCCCCCCAGATCGCTCGGGCCTTTTTTCTCAACGCTAGCAGCGCCGCGGTTTCCGCGAGAGCAGCCTCCTTGCGGCGAAGCTCACGTTTGAGCTCCTTGTTCTCCTGGCGCTCCGCCTTGCGGGCTTCGCTGACCTGCTTCGAAGCGGCATCGCTCCGGTCGTTGGCACCTTCGCAGCTCGCCCGCCAGCGCTGGATCTGCTCGGGGTAGAGGCCCCGCTGCCGGCAGTACTCGGCACGCTCGGCTTCACTGAGGGCCGCCGTTTCCAGTACGGCGTGGAACTTGTCCTGCGAGCTCCAGCCCTCAGGGTCATCACCCTGGTCCGGCAGGAGGCGGCCAGCTTGCCGAGCCTTCTTGCGCCAGGTGTACAGCGTCGCCGCGGAGATGCCTTCTTCCTGGGCCACCTCCGCCACCGTGCGGTTATGCGGCGGGAGCAGCTTCTTGAGGATGGCTTCCCGGCGCTCATCGGAGTACTTCATCGGAACCTCGTCACGCCCCACATCGTTCAGAGTCTAACAGCCGTTGACACTCCAACTAGCTTGACAGTGTGGG
>NZ_JAKRFG010000003.1:0-316144 GCF_022348135.1 Halomonas sp. McD50-4
CGGCGGGAGCAGCTTCTTGAGGATGGCTTCCCGGCGCTCGTCGGAGTACTTCATCGGAACCTCGTCACGCCCCACATCGTTCAGAGTCTAACAGCCGCTGACACTCCAACTAGCTTGACAGTGGGGGGGGTATCGACCCGCTGCACTTCGGTCTGATCGTCACGCTGAACCTGGCCATTGGGCAGCAGACCCCGCCGGTTGCCAGCGTATTGATTGCCTCCTGCTCCATTGCGAAATCAGACATCTGGGCCACGTCCAGAACCAATCTCTGGTTCATTGCCGTACTGTTCACGATTTTGATGATCAATACCTACATTCCTGCCTTTGCCCTGGCATTGGTCAACTTCATCTACGGATAAGGGGTGCTCCATGACACAGCAACGACAAGCACCCACCACTGAGAGTGTGCGCTTCGAGGTGAAAGACGGTGTGGCCTGGTTAGGGTTCAACCGTCCGCAAAGCCGCAATGCCATGACGTGGGAAATGTACAACGCCTTGGAGTACTACTGCGACACGTTAGCCGACGATACCGAGATCCACGCTCTGGTGCTTCACGGTGTCGGCGGGGAAGCCTTCGTGGCGGGTACCGACATCACCCAATTTGCACATTTTGCGGAAGCGGAGGATGCCATTGGCTACGAGCGGCGCATCGACCGCGTGGTGGGAAAGCTGGAAGCCTTTCCGAAACCCACGCTGGCGCTGATCGAAGGTGCCTGTGTAGGCGGTGGCGCGGCGTTGGCGCTGGTATGTGATTTTCGCTATGCCACCGACACGCTGAAATTTGGCGTGCCCATTGCCAAGACGCTGGGCAATACGCTCTCCATTTCCAATGTGTCTCGACTGGTGGATATGGTCGGTATCCCGCGCACGAAAGAAGTGTTGATGATGGCGAAACTGGTGACGGCAGAAGAGGCGCTGGGCGCGGGTTTGGTCAATCAGCTGTTCGATAGGGCGGATATCTACGCCGAAGTTGCCACCATTGCCGCCGAATTTGCCAAACGTGCACCCCTGACCCTGCAGGCCAGCAAGGCGCTGATCAATCGCGTGCAGGCCCAGCGGCGGCTCCCGGCCGATGCTAGCGACGATTGGGTGGCCACTTGCTACCTGAGCCAGGATTTCTCGGCAGCGGTGAACAAGTTCGTCAATAAAACGCCTTTTGAGTGGCGCGGCCAGTAAGGCTGCCGCTCTGCTCAGTAGATGCCTATCACAGGCTTGAGGAGGAAAGCGCATGCTTCCTTTACAAGATATAAAAGTACTCGATGTGTCACAGATCATGGCTGGCCCTTACTGCACCATGGTGCTGGCGGATATGGGGGCCGAGGTCATCAAGGTAGAGAAACTCAATGGTGGCGATGACAGCCGTCAGATGGGGCCATACGTGAACGGCGAGTCGACCTGCTTTTCGCAAATCAACCGTAACAAGAAAAGCATTTCACTCAACCTGAAAGACGAGCGTGCCCGCCAGATCTTTTATCGACTGGCAGCGGATGCGGATGTCATCGTCGAGAACTATCGGCCGGGGGTCACCCAATCGCTGTCGATCGACTACGACACCATCAAAGCGATTAATCCAGGCATCGTTTACTGCTCCATTTCGGGGTATGGCCAAACCGGGCCCTACAGCCACAGAGGCGGATTCGATCTGGTGGCGCAAGGCATGACCGGGCTGATGTCGATGACCGGCGAAGCCGGGCGGCGCCCTTTGAAGACCGGCATCGCGGTCTACGACATTGGCGGTGGCATCACGGCGGTCTATTCGATTTTGGCCGCCCACATCCACAAGATGAAGACGGGGGAAGGGCAGCATATCGATATCGCCATTACCGAATGCGGGTTGCCCTGGTTTACCTGGGAAGCGGCGGCTTACTTCTCTGAAGGCACCGTGCCTGGCCCCACTGGCTGGCGCCATCGGGTGTCTGCGCCTTATCAGGCGGTGAAGGCCAAGGATGGTTATTTGATGCTGGGCTGCGCCAACCAACGAACCTGGGAGCGGTTTTGCGGCGATGTATTGAAACGTCCCGCACTGATGGAAGACCCCCGCTTTCTGACCAACCATGATCGTGGCCAGCATGTGGATGAACTGGAGGCGCTGCTCGAAGAGCTGATGGCCCACCAGACCGTCGATGAGTGGCTGACACTCTGCGATACCGCAGGCGTACCGGCAGGCCCCATCAATGACTTTGCCCAGGCCATGCAGGATGAGCACTACTTGGCCCGTGGCATGGTGGAGGAGATGGACCATCCGGTGATCGGCAAAATGAAAACCATCGGCTTTCCCAGCAAGTTCTCACGCACACCTGCTCAGATCCGCTCTTCAGCGCCGCTCTTTGCTCAGCATACCGACGAGGTACTCGAGCAATTGGGCCTGTCGGATGAAGAGCGTGACACACTGCGTGCCGAAGGGTGCATAAAGTAGTTTTTTTAAAAATTCAGTTTGAATTCATTATCCAATTTAGTGCCGTGCTGTTTCGCGATAACCGCATCACAACAACCGCATTACAACAACAATGAGGAAGCGACATCATGTTGAAGCTAGATTTTCACCCCTCCGGTCGTCATTTTCTGCAGATTCCTGGCCCATCGCCGGTGCCCGACCGCATCCTGCGCGCCATGAGCCTGCCAACGATCGATCACCGCGGGCCAGAGTTCGGCGCGCTGGGCCGCGAACTGCTGGCCAAGACCAAGCAGGTATTCAAGACCGAGCACCCGGTAGTGATCTACCCCGCCTCGGGCACGGGCGCATGGGAGGCGGCGCTTGCCAACACTATGTCGCCTGGCGACCGGGTGCTGATGTTCGAAACAGGCCACTTCGCTACGTTGTGGCACAAGATGGCGCTGCGCCTGGATCTGACGCCGGAATTCATAGGCCTGCCGGGGTATGAAGGCTGGCGCCAAGGCGTGCAGGCCGAGATGATCAAAGAGCGGCTAAAAGACGACCCCGAGCACGAGATCAAAGCGGTCTGTGTGGTGCACAACGAAACCTCCACGGGGGTCACCAGTGACATCGCGGCGGTTCGTCGCGCCATCGATGAGGCCAATCACCCGGCCTTGTTGATTGTGGATACCATTTCCGGGTTGGCCAGTGCCGATTACCGCCACGATGAGTGGGGCGTGGATGTCACGGTGTCCGGCTCACAGAAGGGCCTGATGCTGCCGCCGGGCATCAGCTTCAATGCGCTCTCACCCAAAGCGATCGAGGTGAGCAAGCAGGCCAAGCTGCCCAAGAGTTTCTGGGCCTGGGATGAAATTCTGGAAGCCAACCAGAACGGCTATTGGCCCTATACCCCCAGCACCAACTTGCTGTACGGCCTTAATGAAGCGCTCGACATGCTGCTGGATGAGGGCATGCCGCAGGTCTTGGCCCGCCACCAGCGCTGGGCGGCAGGGGTGCGTGCGGCGGTACAAGCGTGGGGCTTGGAGATTCAGTGCCAGGACCCCGCGCTGTACTCGCCGGTACTCACAGGGGTAGTGATGCCGGAAGGCGTGGATGCGGATGCCGTGCGCAAGATCATCTATGAGCGTTTTGACCTGTCGCTGGGAATGGGCCTTGGCAAGGCGAAAGGCAAGATGTTCCGGATCGGGCACCTGGGGGATTGCAACGACTTGACCCTGATTGCCACGCTGGGCGGCTGCGAAGCGGGCATGAAGCTGGCAGGCGTATCGCTTCGCGGCAGCGGTGTCTTGGCAGCGTTGGAGTACTTCGCGGCGAACCCGTTGCAAGCGTCAAGCGACCATCAGGCGCGTTAAAAAGGGGAGAAGTGTCATGACGTCACTGACCAGCCAACCTGCGCCTAGAGATGCCAAGATCAAGCCGATCAGCGGTCTGGCTGAACGGCTTTCACGAGAGCTCACAGGCGATGTCTTATTTGATCAGGCGACTCGGGGGCGTTATGCCACTGACGCATCCATTTATCAGGTAACCCCCGTTGGCGTGGTGGTCCCACGCCATCAGGAAGATTTGAAAATTGCCCTGGACATTGCCCGTGACGCCCACGTGCCGGTGTTGGCACGTGGGGCAGGCACCAGCCAGTGTGGTCAAACCGTGGGTGAGGCATTGGTCATCGATACCACGCGCTGGCTGAACCAAGTGGTGGAGTTCGACCCCGACGCACGCACCGTGGTGGTGGAGCCAGGCATGGTGCTGGATCATCTCAATGCTTGGCTCAAGCCCCATGGGCTATGGTATCCGGTGGATGTCTCCACCAGTGCCCAGTGCACCATTGGCGGTATGGCAGGTAACAACTCCTGCGGGTCGCGCTCTATTTACTACGGCAACATGGTGCACAACGTCGAGGGCATCGAAGCCACGCTGGCCGATGGATGCGACGTGAATTTCAGCTTTGTGGATGGGTTCGCTGAGGGCACAAGAGAACACCAACTTGCCCAGCAGGTAAAAGCCATTGCCGAGCGGGTCGGCCATGATATTCGCGACCACTTTCCCAAAGTGTTGCGTCGCGTGGGGGGCTATAACCTCGACCTGTTCGACTGCCAAAACCCTATCCCCTATGACCCGAATGGGCGGGCGAATTTAGCGCACTTGCTTATCGGCTCTGAAGGGACGCTCGGGGTAAGCCGCCGTATCAAGCTGAAGCTGTCGCCGCTCCCCGAACAAAAAGTGCTGGGGGTCGTCAACTTCCCCACGTTCTATCAAGCCATGGATTTTACCCAGCATATCGTCAAGCTGGGGCCGATGGCGGTCGAACTCGTCGACCGCACGATGATTGAGCTCTCGCTTGAGAATCCGGCGTTCAGGCCGGTGATCGAAAAAGCGCTGATCGGCAAGCCGGAAGCCATTTTGCTGGTGGAGTTTGCCGGGCAAGACCGAGAGGCGCAGCTTGAATCGCTGCAGCGCCTTAATGAGCTAATGGGCGATTTAGGCCTGCCCGGCAGCGTGGTGAATATGCCGGAGGCGGCCGAGCAGAAAGCGCTGTGGAACGTGCGCAAGGCTGGGCTCAATATCATGATGAGCATGAAAGGCGATGGTAAGCCGGTCTCCTTCATCGAAGATTGTGCCGTTCCCCTTGAGCACCTTGCCGAGTACACCGCAAAGCTCACCGAGGTATTCAATCGCTATGGCACGGAGGGCACCTGGTACGCCCATGCGGGGGTCGGCACGCTACACGTTCGCCCCATTCTGGACATGCGCCGCGACGGGGCGCAAAAAATGCGTGAAATCGCAGAGCTGGCCTCTTCGCTGGTACGTGAGTACAAGGGCGCGTACTCGGGTGAGCACGGCGACGGTATTTGCCGTGGCGAGTGGGTTGCTTGGCAGTTTGGCGAGACCATCAATGACGCTTTCCGCGAAGTGAAACAGCTCTTTGATCCGAAGAACCTACTCAATCCTGGAAAAATCGTCGATACCCCGAAAATGGATGACGAGCGCTACTTCCGTTTTCCGTCCACCTATCAGCGTATTCCGATGACACCGGTATTCGATTGGTCCTCCTGGAACGTGAAGCGAGATCCGCTCACGGGTGAGCAAACGCCTCCTGGCAGTGCTGGAGACACGACCCATGGCTTGGCCATGGCGGTTGAGATGTGCAACAACAACGGCCACTGCCGCAAGTTCGATGCAGGCACCATGTGCCCAAGCTACCGCATCACCAAAGAGGAGCAGCACCTGACTCGGGGCAGAGCGAATACATTACGGCAAGTGCTCTCGGGGCAGTTGGGGGATGAAGGACTCGCCAGCGATGAGGTGAAAGACGCGCTGGACCTATGCGTTTCTTGTAAAGGCTGCAAACGCGACTGCCCCACGGGCGTTGATATGGCCAAGTTCAAGATCGAAGCGCGGGCGGCTCGAGTGCGCGCCAAAGGCCTCACGTTGCGTGATCGCATGGTTGGCGAAATGCCCCGTTACGCCCCTTGGGCTAGCCGGTTCTCAGGTTTGGTGAACGGTATCGAACGGGCTCCCTGGCTGGCGAAGCGCATCAAGCAGGCGCTCAAGCTCGCCCCGCAAAGAGCGCTCCCCGCGTTTAACGGCAACTTCCTGGCGACGGCGGCCTCTTCGTCAACCGCTGAGAGGCCAACTGCAGAGAGGCCGATTGCAGAGAAAGAAGTCCTGCTGTTTGTGGATACCTTCAATAACTATATGGAGGTCGATAATGCCTCCGCCGCCAAGCGAGTGCTGGAGGCCGCTGGTTATCAGGTTCATCTTAACGTGACCCAAGGTCAGCGGCCGCTCTGCTGTGGCCGCACCTACCTCTCTTCGGGCCAGTTCGAGAAAGCCAAGGCCGAGGCACAGCGCACGCTGGATTTCCTGATGCCGTTCGTGGAGCGTGGCGTGGCCGTGGTGGGGTTGGAGCCCTCGTGTTTGCTCAGCATGCGTGATGAATTCTTGCAGTATGGCTTTGGCGAACAGGCGCAGGCATTGTCGGAAGCTGCCTATCTGTTTGAGGAGTTTTTGCTACATGCTCACTCGACAGGAGCGCTGTCGTTAACGCTCAAGCCCATGGAAGGCCAGCGCGTGATGCTGCATGGCCACTGCCACCAGAAAGCGTTTGATGCGTTGCGTCCGGTAGAACAAGTGCTGAGCTGGATTCCTGGCGTGGCGGTCGAGACGGTCGAGTCGTCCTGCTGCGGCATGGCAGGCAGTTTTGGCTACGAAGCCGAACACTACGAAGCCTCGATGAAAATGGCAGAGCTGACGCTGTTGCCTGCCGTGCGAAGCGCGAATGAGCAGGCGGTGTTGGTGGCCGATGGCACCAGCTGTCGCCATCAAATTCAGGATGGCAGCGGACGCCAAGCGATTCACGTTGCTCGCCTGCTGGCGCAAGCGCTAGCCTGATAGCGACAACCAACAAAAGGAGCGTTACGTGGCCATCTATCAATTTGGCGAGCATCAGCCCGCTATTCATGAAGACGTATACATTGCCGACACGGCGGACGTTATCGGTCAGGTTACCCTGAAGGCTCGCGCCAGCGTGTGGTATCAAGCCGTATTGCGCGGCGACAGCGACCATCTGGACATCGGTGAAGAGAGCAACATCCAAGATGGCGCCGTGCTGCACGCGGACCCCGGCTACCCGCTGAAGGTGGGAAAGGGGGTGACCGTCGGGCACCAGGCGATGCTGCATGGCTGTACCGTGGGGGATGGCTGTTTGATCGGCATTCAGGCGGTAGTGCTCAACGGCGCCGTGATTGGCGAGAACAGCTTGGTAGGCGCGGGGGCCTTCATCAAGGAAGGGGCGGTATTTCCGCCAAACTCGTTGATCGTCGGCTCACCCGCCAAAGTGGTCAGAGAGCTGACGGCGGAGGCGGTGGAAGCACTGAAGCTCAATGCGCAAAGCTATGTGATTCGAGGCCAGCAGCATGCAACGACTCTGAAGCGGATTGGTTGAGGTGAGTAAGTCGTAAAAAATTTACCCCCAGGCAATGCCTGGGGGTAAATCGTTTTACGGGGTTGAGAAGAGGACTACATCAACGGATCTGTCACCCCTAAAACATAAAACGCAATCATCGCGATAACGCCGGTGAATACCAGGTAGTAGATGGTCGGGATGATCGTTTTACGAATGGTGGTACCTTCGCGTCCCAAGAGACCAACGGTCGCTGATGCTGCCACCACGTTGTGAATAGCGATCATGTTACCTGCCGCAGCACCAACGGCTTGCAGTGCCACCATCATGGCCGTTGATAGTCCCAGTGTTTCAGCGATGCTGAATTGGAATTCTGCCAGCATGAGGTTAGACACCGTATTGGAGCCCGCAATGAAAGCCCCCATTGCCCCGACGGCAGGCGCAAAGAACGGGTAGATACCGCCCACACCGTTAGCCACTGCTTGCGCCATCATGACCGGCATCGAGACTAAGTCGGCACCGTTAACACCAGAGTTGATCAGAATCCGCACCATCGGCACGGTAAAGATCAGTACGAAACCAGCTCCGAAAATGGTCTTGGTGGACTCGGAGACTGCTGCGCTCATCTGGCGAGGGTTCATCTTATGCAGGAAGTAAGTGATGAATACGACGGCTAGGATGATGCCGCCCGGCAGATAAAGTGGTTGAACGCCACCGCTCACGCCTGCTTCGCCGAAGATATTGGCCCAGTTCAGGTTAACCGAGGTCAACGCCGCCCGCAGTGGCTCGATGGTACGAGAGGCCACCAGGAACAGTGCTAGCAGTACATAGGGTACCCAGCCTTTGAAGGTGGACATTGGGGCTTTACCGGCCACATCGTCGAGCTTGATTTGCAGATTACCGATCCACTCATCAGGCCACGAGGTCGATTCAGGGAAGTCCCAGGTCTCTTTGGGCAGCAGGAAGCCTTTACGAGCAGCAGGCACCACGATGGCCAAGCCCACCATTGCCCCAATCATGGAGGGGAACTCCGGGCCAAGCAGTACGCCTACTAGCATGTAGGGCACCACGAAAGAGACACCCGTGAAGATGGCAAACGGTGCAATCGAGAGCCCCTCTTTCCAAGAGCGGTTGGCACCGAAGAAGCGCACCATTACCAGCACGAGGATTAGCGGCATCAAAATACCCACGATACCGTGGGTGATCGCCACCGAACTGGTCACCTGTTGAAAAAACACGTCCCAGGTGGAGCCGTTCGCTTCCAGCTGAGCAGTAATGTCAGCACGGTTCAAGCCGCTGCCGACACCCACGACGATCGGCGTGCCCACAGCGCCAAACGATACCGGCGTGGATTGAATCATCATGCCCACGACCACCGCGGCTAGCGCCGGGAAGCCCAGCGCTACCATCAGCGGAGCGGCGACAGCCGCCGGTGTGCCGAAACCGGAGGCGCCTTCGATGAAGCAACCAAACAGCCAAGCAACGATCAACGCCTGTACGCGGCGGTCAGGGCTGATGCCCGAGAAGCCGTTACGGATCGCGGTAATGCCTCCCGAGTGCTTGAGCGTGTTGAGCAGCAAGATGGCGCCGAAGATAATCCACAATAGACCAGCGGTTTGGATAAGACCCTGTACCGTGGATGCCGCCACGCGGCTAAACGACATATCCCAGGCGGTCAGACCAATGATGGCTGCCGTGAGGAAGACAATTGGCATCGCTATTTTGGCCGGAATCTTAAAGCCTATGAGCAATATTCCGGCTAGCAACAGCGGCAGAAACGCCAGAAGAGCGAGTATAGATTCATTCATGGGAGGAACGGCCCCTTGTTATTGATTTGGTATGCTCCGCGAAAGCCAACTTGTCATTGCAATGATAGTTGGGTCAGCGTGAAAGATACGGTCAGGCAGGCTGAATGACTACATTGGAAAATTGGTCTTACCAGTAAATAGGCGCAAGATAGCATGGGAACCAAGCGGTCGTTTTAAAATAAGATGTTGTTTTTATGGAGCTTTAAAGTTTGCGTTAGCATGCTAGCTAGGTGGGCCTCATTAGACTAATAGACAGTGTGAAGCGCTTGCACCGACATCGCCAAACGCGCCGCTTGCGCTGTCGATCACTTAGACTCACTGTAGTGGCGATGCCCCCCAATGACAAAAGGAGTATGACTCGATGGCAATCACCCTTTATGACCTGTGCGGCCGTGACGAACGCCTGCGTTTTTCTCCCTATTGTTGGCGTGTACGTATGACGCTGGCCCACAAAGGCTTGGAGGTCACCACCGTGGCTTGGCGCTTTCAGGAAAAAGAGGCGCTCGCGTTTGCCGATTACGACAAAGTGCCCGTGCTGACGGATGGTGACAACGTGGTCACCGATAGCTTTGACATCATGCGCTACTTAGACCGCGCTTATCCAGATGCCCCCGTGGTGGGTGAAGGGATGAGTCTGCAGCGCTTGATGCTGTTCAAGCAGTCGGTAGAGCGGAGCATTACTCCTGCGCTATTCAAGATCGTTGCGTTAGATCTGTTAGCCGCTATTCATCCTGAGGATCGTGATTACTTTCGTAAAACACGTGAGGCGCGCTTTGGAGCTACTTTAGAGGCCGTCAACGATCCTGAGCAGGGGCGACACCTGTTGAAGCAAGCGCTGGTACCGGTGAATGCTCAGTTGAAAGAGAGCCCGTTTTTAGATGGCGATACCCCAAGCGGTGCCGATTATTTGCTGTTTGGCAGCATGATGTGGGCCTACACCGTTTCAACCGAAACACTAGTGGATGAAAAAGACCCTGTCGCGGCTTGGTTCAAGCGTATGCTAGAGGTGCACGATTCAGTGGCAGGCAAGGCCGTCACTGTTCGTGATCTATAATCGTTGAGACGGCCATAAGCCGTCAGACGACCCACAGGCAACACCAACGACCTAGGTCGTTGGTGTGAAAGGAGATGGCGATGATCGACCTGTACTACTGGACAACCCCGAACGGCCACAAAATCTCCATCATGCTCGAAGAGACCAAACTGGCGTATCGCGTCAAGCCGATCAATATTGGTCGGGGGGAGCAATTTGACCCTGAATTTTTGACCATTGCGCCGAATAACCGTATCCCAGCCATCGTGGACCATGCCCCGAAAGATGGCGGCCAACCCATGGCGCTATTCGAATCTGGCGCTATTTTGGAGTATCTCGCCGACAAGACGGGCCAGTTTCTACCGACAGAAGGGCGCGAACGTTACGTGGTGCTGCAGTGGCTGCATTGGCAAATGGGCGGACTGGGTCCCATGGCGGGGCAGAATCACCACTTCTGCCACTACGCGCCGCAAAAAATCGAGTACGCCATCGAGCGTTACGTGCGTGAGACCAATCGTCTTTATAGCGTGCTGGATCAGCGGCTTTCCCAGCAGCATTTTGTTGGCGGTGACCGCTACTCCATTGCCGATATGGCGATTTATCCCTGGATCGTTCCCTGGGAGAAGCAGCGCCAAACGCTTGAGGAGTTTCCCGATCTTGAACGCTGGTTCGACGACGTCTCGCAACGCCCCTCCGTGCGTAAAGCCTATGCCTTAGTGGAAGATGTGAACCCCGAGTCAGGCGTGACGATGGATGCTGAAGCTCGTAAGCACCTGTTTGGAAATCGTTAATCAAGCGGCCTTTTCGAGCGTCCTAGAGAACGACAGATGAGCAAGCGCAGTATGACCAAAAATCATGTTGCGCTGCACAAAAAGCGCTGCTAGCTTTGTGGGTAGCAAAGGCAAACGCCCGCTTACGACCTGCGTCAATGCAGGCCGAACCACTATCTCACTCAAGGAGATTACGTGATGAACAAGGCCGCAGAAAAAACCAGCCAACAGTTCGACTCTGTTTTCGTGTCCCCGATGCGTTCTTACACGCTCGCTGCGCTGAACTACTACGAGCAGCTAGTGGGCGCGCAGATGGATGCAGCCCGTGCCTACTCCGACATGACCATCGCCCAAGCGCGTACATGGTTAGACGTGAAAGACGCGGACAGCTTCAAAAAAGCGATGGAGAGCCAGCAAAAAACCGCTACCGATCTAATGGAGCGCATGAAAGGCGACTCTGAAAAAGTCACCTCCATTAGCCAGAGCTTCATGCAAGACAGCCAGAAAATGGCCGAAGAAACCACCAAGAAAGCGGTAGAGACTGCCAAGCAGTAAGCAACCGTCTGATGGCAAAAATGCCGCGCCCAGAACCGATTCTGGGTGCGGCATTTTTTTGGGATGGAGGAAAGATGACTAGGATGCCTCGTCAGCACGGGCTCGAAGACGGAAGCGCGCGATGCGAATAATTTGTTGAATCGCGGTTTCACGCTCCTGGGCCAAGCCGTTATCCAAACGCTCTTCAAACGCCGCAAGGATGTCGTAGCGATCCAGACCTTTCACCGCAATTACGAACGGAAAGCCGAATTTCTCTTTATAAGCGGCGTTCAGCTGTTCGAAGCGAGTAAATTCCTCGGGCGAGCACTGGTCGAGCCCTGCGCCGGCCTGCTCGCTGGTGGAGTCGTGGGTCAACTCGCCCGCCAACGCTGCCTTGCCCGCTAGATCGGGGTGGGCGCGAATGACGTCAATCTGCTGCTCAGGAGTAGCTTGTCGAAGCATCAAGCCCATCAATTCGGCCAGTGCATCAGGGGCATCATGCTCTTGGCGTAAGCCGTGTTGCCAAGCGGCTTCCGCCACCCAGGGGGAGTGCTCATACACATCACCATAGTGGGCAATGAACGTTTCCAAGTTGGATTGGCTGGGAAGAGGGAATAACGTGAGTGAGGTGGCGGTTGACACAAAAATTCTCCAGGCGTGCGAAAAGGGAAATGCTGTATACAATAAATAGCATCGACGGTACTCTTTGACCAATAGGTCAAACCCTACTCATAACGTCTATTCATAACGCCAACAACCTCGCCAATGTAAGGAGTGACGATGGGACGCTTAACTACCCACGTGCTGGATACCGCCAAAGGGCAGCCCGGCCAAGGCATTACCATTGAAGTCTTTCGGCTAGCGAGCGGCCACCGCGAGCACTTAGGCTCCACCGTCACCAACAGCGATGGCCGTTGTGATGTGCCCCTGTTAGAAGGCGATGCGCTCACGCCCGGTGAGTATGAGTTAGTGTTCCACGCGGGGGACTATTTACGCCGTCAGGGTATCGAAGCCGCCGAGCCACGCTTTTTAGACGTGATTCCGCTGCGCTTTGGCGTAGCCGATGCAAGCCAGCACTACCACGTGCCGCTGCTACTCTCGCCGTATGGCTACTCGACCTATCGCGGTAGTTAAGAGGGCAGATCATGCAAGCGTACATCATCGAATTCGTCAACCTGCTGCTGCGCTGGCTGCACGTGATTGCGGCCATTGCCTGGATCGGCGAATCGATTTACTTCGTCATGCTCGATAACGGCCTGCGCACTCCCAAAGCCGCTGAAGATCGTGAGAAAGGCATCTTTGGTGAGATGTGGGCCGTCCACGGCGGCGGTTTCTATCATAACCAGAAATACGCGACGGCCCCCGCCAAGCTGCCCAACGACCTGCACTGGTCGTTCTGGAAAGCCTATACCACGTGGCTATCGGGGTTTGCGCTGTTCGTCATTCTTTACATGGTGAATCCCGGTTTTTACTTGGTGAACCCGGACAGCAACTGGGCCTGGGCGGCTAACCTGACCGGTTGGCAGGCGAACCTGCTGGCGCTTGGCTTCCTACTCGGCGGCTGGGTGGTTTATAACGAGCTATGTAAGCGCATCAGTCCCAACATGGAGCGCGATGGCCTGCTGAGCATTGCCGTGGCGGTGATGATGGTGGTGGTGGCCTACCTAAGTACCCAGATGTTCACCGGACGTGCGGCGTTTCTACTCACTGGCGCGGTGATGGCCACGGCCATGTCGGCCAACGTCTTTTTCTGGATCATTCCCGGCCAGCGCCGCATGGTGAAAGCCATGAAGGCGGGCGAGGCTCCCAACCCACTAGACGGCAAGCGCGGCAAGCAGCGTTCGGTGCACAACACCTACTTCACGCTCCCCGTGGTGCTGCTGATGGTGAGTAATCACTACTCCTTTATCTACGCCCATGAACTTGCTTGGGTAGTGATGGTGCTGTTCATCTTTGCCGGTGCGTTGATTCGTCAGTTCTTCGTGCTGATGCATGCCGGGAAGATTCAGCCTGCTTACCCGGCGGTGGGCGTTGGACTGATTCTGCTCGCGTTCTGGATGGCGGCGCCCAGCCCAAGTAGCACCGCAGAAAGCACTGGCGGTGCGCCCACACAAGCACAGATTTCTGGATTGATTGAGCAACACTGCACCCAGTGCCATGCCCGCAACCCTGAGCACGCCGGTTTCTCCGCGCCACCGGCAGGCTATGCCTTCGATAGCTGGGACGATATTCTAGGCCACAAAGCGCACATCCAGCAGGTCGTTGGCAGTCGCTACATGCCATTGGGTAATATCACCAACATGAGTGACGAAGAGCGCGATATCATTGCGGCCTGGAAGGAGTGATCACAGTCGCGGACAGGAGACACTATGAGCGATGCGCAGGCGGCGTTAAAACGACGACCCACTGAGAAAGAGGGTGACGAGCGCCACGAAGCGATTTACCGGGCAGTGAGCGATGCCATTGTGGAGCAACGCCTCAAACCCGGCGCTCGGCTGCGGGAAGATGCGCTCGCGGAGGTGTTCGGCATTAGCCGCACGGGGATTCGTAAAATTCTCCAGCGGCTGGCGCTGGAGCAGCTCGTAACCTTGACCCCGCGTCGTGGGGCTAGCGTGACGCGACCTACCGCCGAGGAAGCGAAAGACGTGTTCGATGCCCGCCAGTTGATCGAATGCGGCCTCATGCCCGATGTGGCCAGGCGAATGAACACCGCCGCAGCGGCGGAGCTTCGCGAGATGGCCCGCCAAGAGCGCCAAGCCCTGCGCAGCGGTCAGCAGAGCGTGGCCATTCGCCTCTCGGCGGATTTTCACGTGCGGCTCGCTCAGCTCTCCGGCAACGCCACCCTGGCGGAGTTCGTGGAACGCCTCTGCTCCCGCTCTTCGCTGATCCTCGCCGTCTACGGGCATCGCGGCCACCTAGGCTGCGAATCCCACGACCATGACGACCTGATTGGCTATTTGGAAACCGGCAACGGAGAGCGCGCCAAAGCCTTCATGAGCCGTCATCTCAAAGCCATCGAGGCGTCGCTTTCCATGGTCGAAGAGGAGGAAAACGTACCGGATCTGCAGCAGATTTTTGGCGTTTAGCGACGTAGCCGCTCTGCTCGCTCTGCTCAACGGCAATGACGGTTAAGCAGCGTTTTTGAGGCTTTCTATTAACGTCAACACGCCACCAAAGCTCATCCTGTGGCGTGTTGAGTGGTTACTGCGTTTTTCTGTGAGTCATCACGTCATGGCTTAGTGCGTTTTCTGCTCAGCCATCACAGGTGCTGCCTCAAACCGCTTCATTAGCCCGTAGTAAAATATCCCACCTAAGCCTGCTCCGATCAGCCAACCGTAGCCGCCCAGGCTGGATAAGGCCGGTACCAATACGGTAGATAGCGAGAACATCGCCGCCACGCCAAAGGCGATGAGGGCGCGAGTGTTCCAGCCGTTGACGTAGTAGTAAGCGCTGCCGGGGGCTGAGGAGAATAGCTCCTGCATATTGAGGTGCTGGCGTTTGATCAGGTAGTAGTCCACCACGATGATGCCGTAAAACGGCGCGACGATAGCGCCCAGCGCATTCACGAAGCCCGGCACGCCAATTTGGCTGATTACCGAGATCCACAGTGCACCGACGAAAAAGGCAATCACGGCGGTAATCAAGCCGCCCATTTTGAAGCTGATTTTGCTGGGGAACAGGTTGGCGAGGTCGTAGGCGGGGGGAATGAAGTTGGCGACCAAGTTGATACCCACCGTGGCGGCAAAGAAGGTGAGAGCGGCCACGATGGTCAGCGGCAGCGAATCGACGCGCTCCACGATATCCGCTGGGTTGGTGAGCGCTTCGCCAAACAGCACCAGCGTGCCCGCGGTGATGATCAGCGCAATGAACGAGAAGAATGCCACGTTTAACGGCAGGCCCAGCAGGTTGCCCAGCTTCATCTGGCGCTCGGTTTTCACAAAACGGGTGAAGTCGCCGAAGTTGATCACCACCGCGGCGAAGTAGGCCACCATCGTACCCACGATGGCGAGAAACGCCCCCAGGCCACCCTGCTCACCGCTGCCGCTAAAAATGGTGCTAATGGCGGGGAGCAGCTCGCTACCAGCTTGCATCCATACCACGAGCATCAACACCACCATCACCGCATAGACCAGCGGGCCTGCCCAGTTCAGGAAGTGCTTGATGCGCTCGATGCCCTGCCAAAAAATCGCGATCTGAAACAGCCACACGATCACGAACGAAAGCCACGCCACTCCGGAAAGGCCGAGGAAAGTCCCCCCGTTGCCTACACCAAACAGCGCGGTAATCAGCAGCGCCACCGCGGTGGAGGCGAAGTAGGTCTGCACGCCGTACCAAAAGATCCCCACGATGGCGCGCAGCATGGCGGGCAGGTTGGCACCACGCACGCCCATGCTGGCGCGCACCATCACCGGGAAGGGAATGCCATATTTCACGCTGGGTTTGCCGGTCAGGTTGACTAGAAACATCACGATCACCCCGGCCAAAATGATTGCGGCCATCACGGCCCAGCCGTTCAGGCCGTGAGAGAGAAACAGCGAGGCTGCCAGGGTGTAGCCAAACAGGCTTTGGATGTCGTTGGACCAGACGTTGAAAATCTCGAATGCGCCCCAGGTGCGATGTTCTGGCTTGAGCGGGGCGAGGTCGTCGTTATAGAGCGTTGGATCGATCTGCTGAATGTTGAGATCGCTTTGGTTGGGCTGTTCATTCATGGCAAGGCTCGTTATCCGGAAATGATCGCCTGCCACACGAAGGTGGCAGGCGCGGGTAGGGCGGGTTACTGGGTGAAGCGCTGGCAGGCGGGCCAGTGTTTCATCAGCAGGTAGTAGGTCAGCCCGGCAGGAATCAGGCTGGCGTACCAAGAGACCGCCGAGAACGAGAGCGCAGCGACGATCCCTACTGCCGTTGCTATTAGCGCCGCTTGGTTAATGCCTTGATAGGGGCCGTTTTCATCGTAGAGCTTGCCGATATCCAGCGTGCGGCGGCGAATCACGTAGTAGTCCACCACCAGAATAGCGAAGATGGGGCCAAGGAAGGCAGAGTAGGTTTGCACGAAGAGCTGTAGGCCTGCGCCGGATTCCGGCTGCACCAGTTTCCAAGGGAAGGTAGCGAAGGCCAGCAGCCCCACGATAACGGTGGCAACGGAGAACTTGAGTTTGAACACGTCCATCAGCACGTAGGTGGGCGGCACCACATTGTTCAGCACGTTGGTGGTCACCTGGGCGAAGGCGATGAACAGCAGGGTGATCATGAGTAGCGGTGTATTATCTACCGCGTTGGCGAACACCTGAATAGGGTCGGCGGTGCCGGTAGCTTGCGACACCATGTAGCCAATCAGGCCCATAAACAGCGTGCAGGGTAGAATCGACATCGCGTAAATGGTGGTCAATAGCCCTGGGCCGGTGCCCTTTTTATGCTCCCGGGAGTAGTCACTAACGTTGAGCATCATGGTGCTGTAGATGCCCAAAAATAGCATGGTGGCGCTCCAGAAGGGCATCCCCCAAGAGCCTTCCATGGTCAGCAGGCTGGTGGAAAGCTCGTCGCCGTAACGCTGCACCGTGGCGTAAAACATGTACATCAGCGAGCAGAGAATGAAGGCGCTGCCAATGTTCTCCAGCCACTTGATGCCCTGAAAGCCGAGTACCGAAAGGCCAATCTGCAAAAACTGAAAGGCAATGAAATAGAAGATCAGGTTATCGAAACCGAACAGCGTCGCCGACACCATGTTGAGGGCGCCCGCGCCAATCCAGCTTTGAAAACCGTACCAGACGATGGCGGGCACGGCGCGCACCAAACCGGGAATACGCGTGCCGGTAAAACCAAATGCACTGCGGGCCTGCACCATGAACGGAATGCCATATTTATAACCAGCGGCCCCGTTAATGGCGAGCGCCACGCCAATCACAAAACAGCCAATGGCAATCGCCAGGGTGGCTTGCAGTAAGTTGAGCGTGCCCACTACGCTTGAGCCCATGGCGAAGGTGCCAATCGACACGCACCCCCCAAACCAGGCTAAAAAATAGGAGGTGCGCCCCATGATGCGGGTGCTTTGCGGAGCTAGGCTTTCGGCCCCAACGGCTTTGGCGGTGGCGGGGCTAGTTGCTCCCGGCGCTTCATCTGAGGTAAGAGCAGAGGTTGAAGTGCTCATGTTACCGTCCTCGCAAGATTATCGATGTTATTGGTAACCTGGGCGCTACTGGCCCAGGAGACGCTTGCGGCGTGGCGTGCTGATGGCGGTAGTCGTTGTGTTGTTATCTTTTTTAGTCGTGCTGTGTAGCCTATTGTTAGTGTGATGCGGAATGTCTCAACGGCGTGTAGGTGGCAAGGTGAGGTTTGAAAAATCCGCAAACTTGCCGGTAAAAGGTTTCGGGCGCGGGTAGTCTAAATCGCCGTATTTGCTGGTAGATAAGCCCAGCCCCACCAGCGATTCGGCAAGCTTCAACGCCGCACTGACCCCTTCCACCACGGGCAGGCCCACTTCTCGGCTAATGGCGTGGGTGAGGTTCGCCATCCCGCCACAGCCCAGCACGATCGCGCCAATACCATCTTCATCGCGGGCACGGCAGCACTCTTGCACGATCCGGCTGAAGGCGGCGTCAGGGTGGTCTTCCAAATCCAGTACCGGGATTTCAGCGGCGCGAATGCGGCGGCAGTGGTGGCTAAAGCCGTACTGCTCGAGCAGGTGTTCGGCAATAATCCCGGTGCGGCCTAGCGTGGTCACGATCGAGAAGCGCGTGCTAATCAGGGTCGCCATATGAAAGGCGGCTTCGGCAATGCCGATCACCGGCGCGCGGGTCAGTTCGCGGGCAGCCAGTAGGCCGGGATCACCAAAACAGGCCACGACGTAAGCATCGATGTTGCCCTCTCGCTCGCCTTTCAAAACCTCTTCGGCCACGCCCACCGCGCTCACGGCTTCATCGAAATGGCTCTCGATAGAAACCGGTCCCGCGTCGGGCTGAGTGGCGCTCACGGTGGTCGAAGGAGCCGCCAATCGTTCGGCCGCTTGCCGAATCGTCGCTGTCATGGCAGCCGTCGTGTTGGGGTTAATCAGGCGTATATGCACGGGGTGATACTCGCATGTGAACAATATTTTCTATCTTGTATACGAAAATAGGGCGCTTTTCTGCGATGCGCAAGCCCTTTCATGCGACGTGTAGGCGCTGGAAGAGTTGACCAAGTGTTCAAGTTTCAAAGGGTTAGCGTGCTATTGAGCCGAAAAGCGCCGTCATCTCAATTGATTAGCCCTGCGTTGAATTGCGATGACTATTCAAAATGGCTATTTT
This sequence comes from Halomonas sp. McD50-4, assembly GCF_022348135.1. Classification (NCBI taxonomy): domain Bacteria; kingdom Pseudomonadati; phylum Pseudomonadota; class Gammaproteobacteria; order Oceanospirillales; family Halomonadaceae; genus Halomonas; species Halomonas sp. McD50-4. The sequence continues at coordinate 18,724 of NZ_JAKRFG010000003.1, forward strand.
GTATACAAACTAAAACGCTCTGCCTTTATCAAGGAGCCTGTCCATGACCTCTCATTACCCTCGCGATCTCATCGGCTATGGCCGTACGCCGCCCCACGCTAACTGGCCAGGCAAGGCCAAGATCGCCGTTCAATTCGTGCTGAATTATGAGGAGGGCGGGGAAAACTGCGTACTGCATGGCGATGCAGGCTCGGAGCAGTTTTTGTCCGAGATCATTGGTGCAGCCAGCTATCCAGACCGCCATTTGAGCATGGAGTCCATCTACGAATACGGCTCCCGCGCTGGCGTGTGGCGTATTCTGCGCGAGTTCGAGCGCCGCGGGTTGCCGCTCACCGTATTTGGCGTGGCCATGGCGCTAGAGCGCCACCCGGACGTGGCCCAGGCATTCAAAGAGCTGGGCCATGAAGTGGCGTGCCACGGCTACCGCTGGATCCACTACCAGGAAGTACCCGAGCATATCGAGCGCGAGCATCTGCAAAAGGCTATGGAGATCTTCCAGCGCTTGTACGGTGAAAAGCCCCAAGGTTGGTACACCGGGCGCGACAGCCCCAATACGCGCCGTTTGATTCTGGACGAAGGTGGCTTTCTTTACGACAGCGACTATTACGGCGACGACCTGCCGTTCTGGACCACGGTGAGCGATAGCCAAGGCGCGGAGCATAACCACCTGATCGTGCCCTACACCTTAGATACCAACGACATGCGTTTTGCGGCTCCACAAGGGTTCAACACGGCGGATCATTTCTTTACCTATCTGCGCGACGCCTTTGATGTACTGTATGCCGAAGGGGAGGATTCGCCGAAAATGCTCTCTATTGGTATGCACTGCCGTTTGCTGGGCCGCCCTGGGCGTTTCCGGGCGCTGCAGCGCTTTTTAGACCATATCGAAGCCCACGACCGTGTGTGGGTAGCCCGACGGGTCGATATCGCCCGTCACTGGGCAGAGCATCACCCAGCACCCAAATAAACAAACAGGACACCATGACACCCCATATCGGACAACGGATTGCCGCCCAGTTTGATGCGCTCAGCGCCCAAGAGCAGCGCGTGGCGAGTTTCATTCTGGATCACTTCGATGATTTGGCCGTGTACAGCGCCGCCGACTTGGCGCGTTTGACCGGGGTGTCAAAGTCCACCGTCAGCCGCCTATTCAAGCGACTAGGGTTCGAAAGCTATCGCACGGTAAAGGATCACGCTCGACAGCTGCGTAATTTGGGCGTGCCGTTGGTGATCGATGCCCATGCCATGGAGGAGAAGAGCGAGAGCGGCACCTCGTTCCAGCGCCACCTGCAGCGGGAGCAGGAGAATCTGCAGCGCTGTTTCGCGAGCCTTGTCCCCCAGGAATTTGCTGCGATGGTCGAGGCGTTAGCGGTGGCGCAGCAGGTCGTGATCGTCGGTTTCCGCAACAGCTATCCGCTGGCACTGCACTTACGTCAGCAGCTCGTGCAAGCCCGTCGCCACGTGCGCTTGGCGCCGCAGCCGAACCAGTCGTTGGCCGAAGAGCTGGTGGATTTAACTGAACACGACACCGTGGTGCTGTTTGGTTTTCGCCGTCGTCCATCGGCATTTGGCGCGTTAGTGGACGCCCTTGAACGCTCGCCTGCCAAGGTGTTGTTGATCGCTGACCCCACCGCCTCTCCGTTTGCTTCGCAAGTGACGTGGTGGTTGGAAGTACCGTTAGAGAGTCTCTCGGCGTTCGATAGCTATGCCACCGCCAACAGCGTGATTTGCCTGTTGGCAAATGCCGTTTTGCACCAGCGCTTAGCGGAGGGCCGCGAGCGAATCAGCGCGATAAGCGACCACTATGCTGAGTTGAACGAGCTGGCATCGCCCATCATGAGCGTCGATTGGGACGCCCATCAATAATGGTGCGCTTTGACTGCCTGATGCACCAAATGTAATCGCTTTACTGAACGCACGCTGGGTTACCCTGCGTGCTCTCCTGCCTGATTGTAACCTAACGCACTGTTGTTGCGCTGCTTTCCCTGCGGCTGGTCTCGTTATTGCTAATGCTAGTGGGCGTGTGAAACAAAAGTTTCTTTGATGAGATTTGTGCAACGAACTTTTCAGAGGGCGACATCACACGCGTTACACCTTCTTCTCGGCATTGGCTTGCGACACACTTTCAGGAGAGCGTCATGGGAACTACCCTTCAGGGCTTTAAAGATTCGGTTCAGCACTACTTGAAACGTCTTCAAACCGGCGTGGTGGCCACCGGCATAGCGGCCACGCTGGCTATGGGTGGGCTGGGTGCCAGCAGCGCGGTTCACGCCGATGCGCTGGAAGACATTGAATCTCGCGGCACGATTCGTATCGCGGTTCCGCAGGATTTCCCTCCCTTTGGCTCGGTAGGCACCGACCTACAGCCGCGCGGTTACGATATCGACATGGCCAACTACATTGCCGACGAGATGGGCGTCACCCTGGAACTGATTACCGTGACCAGCGCCAACCGCATTCCTTATCTGCAAACAGGTCAGGCGGATCTGGTGATCTCGAGTCTGGGTAAAAATCCGGAGCGCGAAGCGGCGATCGATTTCTCCGATGCCTACGCGCCGTTCTTCCTGGGCGTGTTTAGTGCGGATGCCGACGAAAGCGTAGAAGGACCCGAAGGCTTCGCCGATAAAACCATTGGCGTGACTCGCGGTGCCGTCGAGGATATGGAGCTTTCCAACGTCGCTCCCGACTCCACCACCATTCAGCGCTTTGAAGATAACGCCACCACCATCTCGGCGTTTCTTTCTGGCCAAGTAGATTACATTGCCACCGGTAACGTAGTGGCCGCCGAAATTGCCGAGCGCAACAGCAATCGTGCGCCTTCGCTGATGTATCAGCTGAAAGATTCCCCTTGCTACATTGGCCTGAACAAAAACGAAGCGGCGCTACAAGCAGAAGTGAATCGCTTGATTGCCCAGGCATTGGAAGACGGCACGCTCAACGAGTTTTCCCAGCGCTGGTTCAGCGCGGACCTTCCTGACAACTTCGGTAGCTGAGAGGCGGTATGGGGCCAACACTCGATTTTCTCACCCTGTTGCCCTACGCCAGCGAGCTGATCAAAGGTTTGACCACCACGGTCGTGCTGACCGTGGTGACCACCTTGACCGGGCTGGGGCTGGCCGTAGCGGTGGCGTATTTGCGTGTGAACGGGCAGCCCTGGATGCGCTGGGGGCTGGGGGGCTATGTCGAAATCACCCGTAACACGCCTTTTATCGTTCAACTGTTTTTTATCTTTTTTGGTTTACCGGGGCTGGGTATCAAAATCGATGCCATTACCGCCGCGTTCATCGCCATGACGCTAAACCTCGCCGCTTACAGCGCCGAAATACTACGCGCCGGCATTAGCGCCACGGCGAAAGGGCAGCTAGAAGCCGCCAGAGCGCTGGGCATGAGTACCCTGCAAAGTTACCGCCATGTGGTGCTGGTGCCCGCCTTTGCCAGGGTATACCCCTCACTGATTAGCCAGTCGATCATCGTCATGCTGGGCTCGGCGGTGGTGTCGCAGATTTCCGTTTTCGACCTCACTTACGCGGCCAACTTCATTCAGTCGCGCAACTTTAGAAGTTTTGAAGTCTACCTGCTGATTACCTTGGTGTACCTGCTGCTGGCGTTTGGTATGCGCCGCGCCTTTATGCTGGTGGGTAAGCGTGTGTTCGCGTATCAGCAAGGAGAGCAACGATGATCGAGTTCACCCTATGGGATATCGTGCGCAACCTGCTGCTCGCCGCCCGCTGGACCGTGGTGCTGTCACTGATTGCCTTTATCGGCGGGGCTACCGTGGGGCTGGTGCTCACCTTTATGCGTCTTTCCAGCCGCCGCTGGCTGCAGCGTTTTACCTCGCTGTACGTGGACCTGTTTCAAGGCACGCCGCTATTGATGCAGCTCTTTTTGATCTTCTTTGGCGCGGCGGCGATGGGGCATCCCATTTCTGCCTGGTGGGCCGCCTCCATCGCACTGACGCTCTTTACCAGCGCGTTTCTCTGCGATATCTGGCGGGGCTGCCTGGAAGCCGTGGCGAAGGGGCAGTGGCATGCCGCTCGCGTGCTGGGCATGAACTATTTCCAAACCATGCGCCATGTGATTCTGCCGCAGGCGCTGAGACTCTCGATTCCACCCACGGTGGGGTTTTCAGTACAGGTGATAAAAGGTACGGCGCTGGCTTCCATCATTGGCTTCGTGGAGCTCACTAAAGCGGGCACGATGCTCAATAACGCCACGTTTGAACCGTTCACTATCTTCACCCTCGTGGCCCTTTTTTACTTCGCGCTGTGCTACCCGCTCTCCTGCTACGCGCGCCATTTGGAGAAAAAGCTCTATGACGCTGGTCTGCGTTAATAACGTTCATAAAGCCTTTGGCGACCTGGAAGTGCTCAAAGGGATCGACCTCAACGTTGCTCAGGGGGAAGTGGTCGCCATCATCGGCCGCAGTGGTTCGGGTAAAAGTACGCTGCTGCGCTGCTTGAACCAGCTCGAACAGCACGATAGCGGCGAGATCACCATTGCCGAACAGCAGCTCGATGCGGGCTCCATGTCGCCCAAAGAGCTGAGTGAAAACGTTGGCATGGTGTTTCAAAGCTTTAATCTATTTCCCCATAAATCTGTGGGCGACAACGTGTGCCTCGCCCCCGTGGTGGTGCGTGGCGAGGCCCGCGCCGATGTCGAGAAAGTGGCCCGAGAAGTGCTGGATAAAGTGGGTTTGGCAGACAAGTACGATGCTTACCCCGCCCAGCTTTCCGGCGGCCAGCAGCAGCGGGTGGCCATCGCCCGTGCGCTGGCCATGCGCCCGAAGGTGCTGCTGTGCGATGAAGTCACTTCGGCTCTCGACCCTGAGTTAGTCGGCGAAGTGCTGCGCGTGTTGGAGGCGTTGGCAGCAGAAGGCATGACGCTGATTCTAGTCACCCACGAAATGGGCTTTGCTCGGGATGTGGCCGACCGCGTGGTGTTCATGCACCAAGGGCGCATTCACGAAGAGGGCGAGCCTGCCGAGCTGTTCGGCAATCCTAAAACCCCAGAGCTCAGGCAGTTTATCTCAGCGGTACTTTAAGTGAAGCGGGCCTTTAAGGTTTGTTTGAAGCCGCACTCCATAATATTGTATACAAAAAAGACGATGCAGCACGCTTGTGCTGCATCGTCGTCGAGTACGCTTACACTCTCAGGGAGAGACAATGCCAACAACACGCCAACCCGCTCACTATTACGCCCTCACCGGCGGGCATCCGCCGCAAACCCAGCTCACCGCTGACCGTGCGGTCTTTACCGAGGCCTACGCGCTGATTCCTAAAGGCGTGATGCGCGATATCGTGACCAGCAACCTGCCGTTTTGGGAGGGCACTCGGCTATGGGTGCTGGCGCGGCCGCTGTCAGGGTTTGCGGAAACCTTCTCCCAATACATCATGGAAGTGCAGCCGGAAGGCGGTAGTGACAAGCCCGAACTGGATCCCCAAGCGGAGGGCGTGCTGTTTGTTGTGGAAGGTGAGTTAACGCTTACTTTGGCGGGTGAGCGCCACACCATGGGGCCCGGTGGCTACGCGTTCATTCCCCCGGGCAGCCACTGGCAGGTACGCAATGAAGCCCGCGAGCCGGTGCGTTTCCACTGGGTGCGCAAAGCCTACGAGTATGTAGAAGGGTTGGATGTCCCCAAAGCTTTCGTGACCAACGAGCAGGAGATCGCGCCGATCGAGATGCCGGGCACCGAAGGTCGCTGGGCGACGACGCGCTTTGTCGACCCCAGCGACGTTCGCCACGATATGCACGTCAATATCGTGACCTTTCAGCCGGGCGGCGTCATTCCGTTCGATGAAACCCACGTCATGGAGCACGGTCTTTACGTCCTCGAAGGCAAAGCGGTGTATCACTTGAACCAGCAGTGGGTGGAAGTCGAAGCAGGTGACTTTATGTGGCTACGCGCTTTCTGCCCACAGGCGTGCTACGCAGGTGGACCCGGCCCGTTCCGCTACCTGCTGTACAAAGACGTTAACCGTCACGCGGCGCTAAAAATCTGAGTCGGCCAGCCGATCCCCCACCTCACTTGCTAGGATGATTCTATGTTAGAGCTGACGGCGAAGCCGCTCACGGCAGAAGCCTTTGCACCGTTTGGGGATGTGTTGGATGCCCGAACATCGGCCTCGTTTCCGATTAATGCCGGCCGCACCCAGCGTCATCACGACCTCGCCAAGGTGGAAACGTTGGGCCAGAACGCCCATACGCTGATCAATATTTTCGTTAGCCAACCGGTGACGCTGCCGCTAACCCTCACGTTTTTAGAGCGCCACCCGCAGGGCAGCCAAGCGTTCATGCCGCTGCATCAGGAGCGTTTCATCATTGTCGTGGCACCGCCGGGCGACAGCATTGTGCTAGACGAGGTGCAGGCGTTCGTGACCGACGGCCGCCAGGGGGTGAACTACCGCGCCGGGACTTGGCATGCCATTCAGTCGGTGCTGGAGCGCGAGGGGGAGTTTTTGGTGGTAGATCGCGGAGGGGAGGGCAACAACTGTGACGAGTACCCGCTGGATGTTACCGTCACGTTAGCGCAGTAGCCCACCTCAAGTGCATGCGAGTGTCATCTTGGTTGGGTTATCCTGATAAGCTGACACTCCACTCCATGAACGGTTAGGACATTTATGAGCGCACACAGCCATACGCCCCTTCGTCGTACCAAGATCGTCGCGACCCTCGGCCCCGCCAGCGATCGTGAAGGCGTGCTGGAAGCCATGCTGAAGGCGGGGGTGGATGTGGTTCGCTTGAACTTTTCCCATGGCACTGCTGACGACCATCGCCGCCGCTTGATGCGTGTGCGTGAGATTGCTGCTCAGCTTGGCCGCAGTGTCGCCGCGCTGGGCGATTTACAGGGGCCTAAAATCCGCGTTGCGCGTTTCAAAGACGGCGCGGTGTACCTGGAAGAGGGGCAGCCGTTTGTCCTGGACATGGCCATGGACAGTGATGCCGGTGACAGTCACGGCGTTGGCTGCGATTACAAAACGCTGGCCGACGATGTCACCGCAGGCGACCGACTGCTGCTGGACGATGGCCGTGTGGTGTTGGACGTTACCCGTGTCAAGGGCAAGCAGGTACATACCGAGGTGGTGGTGGGCGGCAAGCTCTCTAACCATAAAGGTATCAACAAACAGGGCGGAGGACTCTCGGCCCCCGCGCTGACGGACAAAGATAAAACCGACCTGAAAACCGCCGTCGAGATTGGCGTCGATTACTTAGCGATTTCTTTCCCGCGTTCGGCGGAAGACATGCTGGAAGCCCGCCGCTTGTTAGGGGAAGAGGGCAAGGAGATTGGCCTCGTTGCCAAAGTAGAGCGCGCCGAAGCCGTGGCCGATGAAGCCACGTTGGATGGTATCATCGAAGCTTCCGAGGCGGTGATGGTCGCCCGTGGTGATCTGGGCGTAGAAATTGGCGATGCCAAACTGGTCGGCGTGCAAAAGCGTATGATCAAGCGTGCCCGCTCGCTCAACCGTGCCGTGATCACCGCGACCCAAATGATGGAGAGCATGATCTCAGCGCCGCTACCCACTCGCGCTGAAGTCTTCGACGTCGCTAACGCGGTGCTGGATGGCAGCGATGCGGTCATGCTCTCGGCAGAAACCGCCGCAGGGGATTACCCGCTGGAGACCGTGGAAGCGATGGCGCGGGTGTGTCTTGGCGCCGAGCGTGAGCGGGTCGCTCAAGAGTCGGGCCACCGTATCCACGAAGGCTTTACCCGCCCAGACGAAACCATTGCGCTATCGGCGATGTACGCTGCTAACCACATGAACGGCGTGGTGGCGATTGCTTGCATGACCGCCTCGGGCTACACGCCGTTGATCGCCTCGCGCATCCGCTCGGGCTTGCCTATCGTGGGGTTGGCTCACAACCCGATTGCCCAGCGCCGCATGGCCCTGTACCGGGGCGTGGTATCGCTGCCATTCGACACGTCGCAAATGACCGCCACCGAGCTGAATGATCAAGCGCTCACGCTGCTGGTGAAGCAGGGCGTCGCCAAGCCGGGAGACCACGTCATCTTGACCCGTGGCGATCACATGAACGCCCACGGTGGTACCAATACCATGAAAGTGATGGCTATTACCGAGCAACACGCCGACAGCGCAAAGGCCTAGCATATGCGCTCACTGCTGTTGCTATGCGGTTGGCTACTGAGCGCGCCTGTGATGGCGGGCGCGCCCATCGTGGCGGCGGCATCTAGCCTGCAGTTCGCCTTGGAAGAGGCTGCCCAGCAGTTCACTCGGCAAACCGGCCAGGCGCTGCGTCTCAATTTTGGCTCTTCTGGCAACTTTCGCCGCCAAATCGCCCAGGGTGCGCCCTTTGAGCTGTTTTTATCGGCCAATGAAGGGTACGTACAGGCGCTGTACGACGAGGGGCACGTGGATGACGCGGGCGTGATTTATGCTCGGGGACGTTTGGCCTGGGTGCAGCCTGTCGGCCGCTATGTCCAACCCGACGAACAAACGCCACTCGCCGGTGTGGAGGAGGCCATTGCCGCTTTAGAAGAAGGTCAGCGGCTGCGTATCGCCATTGCTAGCCCTGAACACGCCCCCTACGGCGTGGCCGCCCAAGAAGTGCTACAAAAAGCGGGGCTTTGGGAAACCAGCGAGCCGCTTCGCGTGCAGGGTGAGAACGTCTCCCAAGCGATGCAGTTTGCCCTGTCCGATGAAGCGCGCGGCGGCTTGGTGGCTTACTCGCTAGCCGTGGCGCCTGCGCTGGCCGGGCGTAGCGAAACGGTATTGATCCCTGAAGCGTGGCACACGCCGCTGCGCCAGCGCATGGTGTTAACGCCCCAGGCCACCCGGGCAGCCCATGCCTTTTATGAGTGGTTGCAGCAGCCTGAGGCGAAGGCGATTTTCGACACCTACGGATTCAGTACCGATTGATGGACTGGTCGGCCCTCTCCGTCTCGCTGCGGCTCGCGGCGTTTACTTGTCTCTTCTTGTTACCCCTCGGTATATGGTGGGGACGTCGACTGGCGACGACGTCGTTTCGAGGTAAGGGGCTATGCGAGGCGCTGATTGCGCTGCCGCTGGTACTGCCGCCCACGGTGTTGGGGTTTTATCTTCTCCAGCAGTTTGGCCGCGATGCACCGCTGGGCAGCGCTTGGGCCGCGTTGACGGGGGGTGGGCTCAACTTTACCTTCAGCGGTATTTTGCTGGCGTCTGTGATCGCCAATCTTCCGTTTGCCATCCAGCCGATTCAGCGCGCCTTCGAGCACGTGCCTGCCAACTTACGCGAGGCCGCTTGGTGCAGTGGGCTAAGCCCCTGGCAAACCCTATGGCGTATCGAGCTGCCTCTCGTATGGCCGGGCATCCTATCGGCGGCAGCGCTAACCTTTGCTCACACACTAGGCGAATTTGGCGTGATTTTGCTGGTCGGTGGGGCCATCGATGGTGAGACCCGCACGCTCTCGATTGCCATTTATGACCGTGTGCAAGCCTTCGATGAGCAGGGTGCTGCGAATATGTCTGCCCTCCTGCTGGTCATTTCTTTGGCCACCTTAGGTCTGGTCTATGGGCTCGCTGGCAAGCGCAGGTGGTCACGTGGATGAGCTGGTAGTGACTGCCCAACAGGCTGGCCCGATTCCGCTCAATGCGTCGTTTCGCTGCGCTCCTGGCGAGCTTTTGGCACTCGTCGGACCGTCCGGCAGTGGCAAAACCACCTTACTGCGCACCATTGCGGGGCTTTACCAGCCGGAGCAGGGGCGAGTGAGCTGCGCGGGCGCGGAGTGGTTTTGGGCGCAGGAGGGCCAGCGCCGATCGCTGACGCCGCAAGCGCGTCGGATCGGCATGGTGTTTCAGGACTATGCGCTGTTTCCGCATTTGACGGCGCTGCAGAACGTGCAGCTCGCCATGGGGCATCTGCCCCGCGTCCAGCGCCTCGAGCAGGCTACGCAGTGGTTGAGCAGGGTGCGCCTGCAAGGGCTCGAAGCGCGCTATCCCAGCGAGCTTTCCGGCGGCCAACGCCAGCGAGTGGCATTGGCGAGAGCATTGGCGAGGGAGCCCCAAGCGCTGCTGCTGGACGAGCCGTTCTCTGCGGTGGATCAAGTGACGCGTCGACGCTTGCAGCGCGAGCTGGCACTGCTGCGCCAACACATCTCCATCCCCATCATTCTCGTTACGCATGACTTGGATGAAGCCACCGCGCTCGCCGATCAAATCTGCGTGTTGCATAACGGGGTGAGCCTGCAGCAGGGCACACCTGAAGCGCTGTTTCGACGGCCCGCTTCGCCGCTTGTCGCTAGGTTGCTGGATCGCCACAACGTTTTTAGCGGGGAAGTGGTAGAGACGGACGCTGGGCGACGCCTGCAGTGGGGAGAGTGGCGGCTAGAAGTGGCAGAAGGGCTAGACCGTGTTGAACTCGGCAAACCGCTAGCTTGGTACCTGCCGCCGTCGGATATCGTGCTGCATCGTCGGGGACGGCCGTCTCAAGGTGAACGCGAAAACCCGGTAGCGGCAACGGTCAGCGAAATGGTGGTATTGGGCGGCATGACGTCCATCTCGCTGCGCGTTTCCCATCAAGATATGCTACGTTTCGACATCGCCACCCACGCGGCTAAACGTAATCAGCTTCGACTGGGAGAGCGGGTACACGTCTCGCTACTGGCCGAGGGCATTCACCTCATGCCCGAGCAGCAGATGCATATGGCACCCTACAACAAAAGGAATCTGTTATGACCCTGACACGCCGCCAACTGCTCAAAACCGCTTTAGGCGTTTCGCTTGCGGCTTGTTTGCCGCTTCCTTTGTTGGCGGCGTGGGCCGCGGAATCGACATCTGCCAACACGCTACCGCTGGCGATACACAGTGAAGGCGGTCCGCACCGTCTGGATGTCGAAGTCGCCGAAACCGCTTCCCAGCGCCAGCGCGGCCTGATGGGACGTGAACATCTGCCAGAAACACGAGGAATGCTGTTTCGCTTCGAGCGTGAGCAGCCTGCAGGCAATGCATTTTGGATGTACCGCACGCTGATTCCGCTGGATATTGCCTATATCGATGGTGAAGGCCGCATCGTCGCCATCAACACCATGCCGCCTTGCGAATCCAGTGCGCCTCAAGAGTGCCCCTCTTATCCAGCAGGTGCGGCCTATCATGCGGCGCTGGAAGTCAATGCGGGCTACTTTGCCGAGCGTGGCATCCAGGTAGGCGACTGTGTCTCGGTACCTGCGTTGGCGGGCTTTTGTCGCCCCGACTAATGCCCACGCTCACGCCCTGGTTGGCGGCTGTTGGCCAAATTTCAGCACGATCAGGGCGATGCCTGCGACCACCAAGCCGCCGCCGACCAGTTTATGCACCCCCAGCGGGTCGTCCATCAGTAGCGCGCCTAAGCCCACCGCAAACACGGGGGTGAGTAGTGTCATCGGCACCACACGATTCACCGGATGGCGGCGTAGCAGCGCGTACCAAATGCCGTAAGCCGCTATGGACGACATGATCGCGGTGTACGCCACCGCTCCCCAGCCCAACCAGCTGGCCTGAGTGATGGCCTGCCACTGGTGTTGTTCAAAGAGCCACGAACCTACGGCCACTTGAGGCACCGCAAAGAGCGCCACCCAGCCTGCCAGCGCCAGCGGGGCGATGGGCGGTCCGCGCTTGATCAAGAGCTGTGAGACGGCCCAGCCAAGTGCGCTTAGCAGCAGAATGGTCAATGGCAGCGGTGACGGAAGCGTGGGCCCGCCTGCTAGCACCACCACCCCCGCAAACGAGAGCAGCAAGCCCGCCAAACGCTTGGGGCCCAATGTCTCTTTCAAGAAGATCACCGCCAATAGGGTGGCAAAGGGCGTGCCCATTTGAACGAGCAGCGCCCCGGTGCCTGCTTCGGCTTGCCCTAGCCCAATGAACAGCAGCGCAAAGTGAAGGCTGCCAAACGTGATGGATAGCAATATTAAAAAGGGTAGCTGTGCCCGAGCGACCGGGTAAAACGGCACCAGCAGCGCGGCGACCAACATAAAGCGCAGCGTCGTCATTAACAGTGGCGGCAGCTCCGCTACGCCCACTTTGATCACGATGATGTTGAGCGACCAGATGGCAATGACCAGCAGGCCCAGGAGCAAATCACGAAGCGGCACGTATCTATCCTTGAAACGCTGAAGGAGACAACAGCTTATCAGCAAGCACGTGATGCATCGAAAGTTGATGGTTAAAAGCCTAATCAATGGCTTTCTTTCATTCGTCGAGTGCCTACAATGGGGTGTCACTCGCTATGGCGATTGCCGCCATTGAGCGACACTTGGGCAGGAGGTGTAAGCTTGCCCCGACACTTCATGAACACCCCATAAAAAAGAAAAAAGGATCGACAATAATGACGCTGACACGCTCTATGGCTCGTTTTACCGCTGGCTTGGCTGGCGCTGCACTGCTCTCGGCTGCTTTTTCCGCGCAGGCCCGCGAACTCTCGGTCTCTACCGTGCTTTCAGATGCCTTTCCTTGGGGGCAGGCCGCTGAAAAGTGGGCAGAGCTGGTTGAAGAACGCAGCGGGGGGGAGCTTACCCTGCGGGTCTATCCGAATTCACAGCTCGTCTCGGGTGACCAAACCCGCGAATTTTCTGCCATGCGCTCTGGCCTGATCGATGCCGCTGTTGGCTCCACCATCAACTGGTCACCCCAGGTACCGGAACTGAACTTGTTCTCGTTGCCGTTTTTCATTCCTGACGAGGCCGCCGTCGATGCCGTGACCGGCGGGGACGCAGGCACGATGGTGTTCGAAGCGATCGAATCACGTGGCGTTATTCCTTTGGCCTGGGGCGAAAACGGCTTTCGTCAGGTATCCAATTCCCGCGGCCCGATCAGCCAGCCAGAGGATCTGGAAGGTCTGAAGATCCGCGTGGTGGGCTCGCCGCTGTTCCAGGATACGTTCTCTGCGCTAGGTGCCGACCCTACGCAGATGAGCTGGACCGACGCCCAGCCCGCTCTCACTACGGGCGCGGTGGATGGCCAGGAAAACCCGCTGTCGGTCTTTGACGTGGCGCGTATCGACCAAGTAGGCCAGGAGCATTTGACGCTCTGGAACTATATGAACGATCCACTGATTTTTGCCGTCAACCAGCAAGTCTGGCAGACATTGAGCGAAGAGCAGCAAACGATGCTGCGCGAGACGGCCGAAGAGGCGGGTGCCTGGGAAATTGCCATGACTCGTGAGCAGGAGAGCGAGCGTCTGGCCGCGATTCAAGAGCGTGGTGTCACAGTGACCGAGCTGACCGATGCGCAGTACCAAGCCTTCGTGGATGCCACTCAGTCCGTTTATGAAAAGTGGGCCCCGCGCATTGGTGAAGAGGTGGTCGAAGCCGCCCAAGCCGCTATCGACGCCCGTTGATGTTCGCATGTTTTCGCTGCCGCCCTTACAGGGCGGCAGCTTGCTGATGTGAGACTGCCATGAAAGGCTTTCCCGATGCGCGGCCCGAACGCTGGCTTGGCGCGCTTTCGTTGATCGTGATTGCGCTGATTAGCCTAGGCAATGTGGTCACGCGCTATCTGACAGGCGGCTCGTTTTCGTTCACCGAAGAGTTCTCCGTCTTCCTATTGGTTGTACTGACCTTTGCTGGGGCGTCGGTTGCTTTGAGGTGCGACCGTCATATCCGTATTGGCTTTTTAGAGCGCGCATTGCCACCTCGCTGGCGTGGTGCGCTGATTCTCTTTCAAGCCCTGTGTGGCTTGATCGTGCTGGGCTTAATCACTTGGTACGGTGGCAAGCTAGCGTGGCAGGAGTACCAATGGGAGTCGCTCTCGCCGGGCTTAGGGCTGCCACAGTGGTGGTATTTGGTATGGCTGCCCGTGCTGTCGGCGGCCATGCTGTGGCGTTTGGTGCAGCAAACCCGTGATCGGTTTGCGGGGGAGATCAACGGTGACACCTGATATCTGGATGATTTTAGCGTTCGCCGGACTGCTGATTGCTGGCGTGCCGGTGGCGTTCTCGCTGGCCCTGTCTGGAGCGGTGGGCATCGTACTGGGGCTGTCACCGGATATGTTGGCTACCCTGGGCACCAATACCTACAACAGCATCGCCAAGTATCCTCTGATTGCCATTCCGCTGTTCATTCTTACCGGGCTGATTTTCGAGCGGGCAGGGGTCGCGCTACGCCTAGTGCGTTTCGCCCAAGCGCTGATTGGTCCCCGCCACGGCGGGCTGGCACTGGTCGCGGTATTGGTGTGCATGATCATGGGGGGGATGAGCGGCTCTGGGCCCGCCGATGCCGCCGCCGTGGCGATGGTGATGCTACCCAGCATGACCAAAGCGGGCTACCCCAAACCGTTCTCTGCCACGCTCATTGCGGCGTCGGCCTCTACGGCGATTTTGATTCCACCATCGGTGGCGCTGATTCTCTACTCGATTGTGGTACCCGGCGTTGATCTCCGGGCGCTGTTTGCAGCGGGGCTTTTCCCGGGCGTCTTAGCCGGATTGGCGTTGCTGGTGCCAGCCATGCTGGCTGCCAAGCGTCATGGCTGGGAGGGGACACCGGTAGAAGGAGCTGAAAGGCTGACGGTACGAGGCACCTTCCGTGAAGCGCTACCTGCTTTGTTTGCGCCGGTGCTGATTTTAGGGGGGCTGCGTTCAGGCCTCTTTACCCCCACGGAAGCCGCCGTGGTCGCCGTTGCCTACGGAGCGGTAGTAGGCCTGTTCTTGACGCGAGAACTCACGCTGCGCGATGTATGGGAGCTGCTAGGGGAGGCCGCGATCATCTCAGGCGTGGTCATGTTGATCATTGCGTTGGCAGGTATCTTCGCTTGGGCAGGCACCATGCTGGGCACCTTCCGTCATTTGGCAGAGTGGATCATTGGCTTGACCGACAACGGAGTGCTGCTGCTAATACTCATCATGTTAGCGGTGCTGGTAGCGGGCATGCTGCTAGACGCGATTTCCATTTACCTGATCATGATGCCGATTCTGATTCCGGTAATGCAGCACTTCGAGTGGAACCCGGTGTGGTTTGGCATATTGTTGGCCATGAACATTGCGATCGGTCAGTTTACCCCGCCGGTGGCGGTGAATCTGATGGTGACCACGGAAGTTGCCAAGATTCGCTTGGAGCACACACTTGGCTGGGCGCTGCTCTTTGTGGTGGCCATGGGCGGCGCCTTGGCGCTCGTCGCCATCTTTCCAAGCATCGCGCTCTGGCTCCCCACGGTGCTGGGCTATAACGTTTGAGCATGGCAGGGATACGATCAGTGATGGCCCATGCCAAACCGGCATACCTTTATGCCTATGTTTAACGCTTACTAAACGTTACAGGCCGCTAGAATTGTCGAGTATCACCCAACGTGCACACGGGGATGCTTGGTGTGGCTTAGAACAATAGGCCGAGTGGCGTCTTTGTCAGTGCCTATCTCAGCGATCACCACTGGTGAAAAGAACGAAACGTCAAGTGGCGATGCTGCACTGCATCCTCGGTTAAATGACATCGCGCTTCGCCAATTAGCTTTTTTTTCGCTAAAGTAGGAACAGTCGGCACTAAATGCCGAGGTTGATAACAGACTGTCTTGACAACGTTTTGGAACCTATACACCTGAAGGGAACCGTTCTGCAGGTGGCTTCAAAGCGCATAACGCTCACAACATCAAGATAAAGAGGTGTGTTCATGAAACGCCATGTATTTTCTACCGCGGCCTTTTCAGGCGCGTTCATCGCGGCGGCAACCTTCGCCTCTCCGGCCGTTGCCCAGGAGCGCTACATCACGATCGGTACCGGTGGCCAAACCGGTGTTTATTATGTCGTTGGCCAGTCGGTATGCCGCATGGTCAACCGTGGCAGCGATGAGCACAACATCCGCTGTAACGCTCCGTCCACCGGTGGCTCCGTGGCTAACGTCAACGGCATGAAGAGCGGCGAGCTGGACATGGGTGTCGTACAGTCCGACGTTCAGTACCGCGCTTATAATGGCGAAGCTAACTTCGAGGAAGAAGGCGCTTGGGAAGATATGCGTGCCGTCTTCACCATGCACGGTGAGCCGCTGACCGTGGTGGCCCGCGCGGATTCCGGTATCGAAAACATCAGCGACTTCCCTGGCAAGCGCGTCAACATCGGTAACCCCGGTTCTGGCCAGCGTAACACCATGGACGTGGTCATGGATGCGTTCGGTTGGGATGAAGACACCTTCGCACTGGCGTCTCAGCTCGACGCGGCCGAGCAGGCGGCTGCCCTGTCTGACAACAACATCGATGCCATGGTGTACGTGGTAGGTCACCCCAATGGCTCTATCCAAGAAGCGACCACCACCATCGATGCGCGTCTGGTCTCCGTGACCGGTGAAGAGATCGACGGCTTGATCGAAGAGTACCCCTACTACACCCGTTCCGTGATTCCGGGTGGCCTCTACCGTGGTAACGACGAAGACGTCGAGACTTTCGGCGTTGCGGCTACGTTCGTTTCCTCGACCGCCGTCGATGAAGACATCGTTTACGAAACCGTGAAAGCCGTCTTCGAAAACTTCGATCGCTTCAAGCGTCTGCACCCGGCGTTCGAGAACCTGAACGAAGAAGACATGATCTCTGATGGCTTGACGGCGCCGCTGCACGATGGCGCAGCACGTTACTATCGTGAGCGCGGCTGGATCGAATAAGTCGTAAAAAGAGTGACGCTATTGACGAAAGGTGAATGGCGTCGCTTTGAGTTGCAAAGCGCGGGCACCTTGGGTGTCCGCGCTTCTTGTTGAGAGCGCTGATTGTCAGCGCTGACCATTAGGCAGGGCAAGCGTATGCGTGATGACAAACACCCTTCGGCAGCCGCTGAGAACGACCTGGAGGATATGGTCGCTTCCAGCGATACAGGGGCAAGGAAACCCCTAGGCGTACCCGGTAAGCTGCTAGTGAGTATTGCAGCCGCTTGGTCGCTGTTTCAGCTATGGATTGCATCGCCACTTCCCTACATCGTTGGCTTTGGCGTGTTCAGCGCCACAGAGGCGCGCTCGATTCATTTGGCGTTTGCGCTCTTTCTAGCCTTTATGGCGTACCCCGCCTTCAAACGTTCGCCGCGCGATCGCGTGCCGCTGGCCGACTGGGTTCTTGCGGCAGTGGCAGCCTTTTGCGGCGCCTATCTGTTTATTTTCTATGCGGATTTGGCCCAGCGGCCTGGGTTGCCGATTACCCAGGATATCGTCGTGGGCGTCGTCGGCATATTGATGTTGTTAGAAGCCACGCGCCGCGCATTGGGGCCACCCTTGATGATTGTGGCGGCGGTTTTTATCGCCTATTCACTGTTTGGTCCTTACATGCCCGGCATTTTGGCCCACCGTGGCGTGAGCCTCGGCGGTTTGATCAATCACCAGTGGCTGGGTACGCAAGGCGTGTTCGGGATTGCGCTAGGGGTCTCCACTAGCTTCGTGTTCCTGTTCGTGCTGTTCGGTGCACTGTTGGATAAAGCAGGCGCCGGTAACTACTTCATCAAAGTAGCGTTCTCGATGCTTGG
The DNA here is from genome assembly GCF_022348135.1 of Halomonas sp. McD50-4. Lineage (NCBI taxonomy): Bacteria > Pseudomonadati > Pseudomonadota > Gammaproteobacteria > Oceanospirillales > Halomonadaceae > Halomonas > Halomonas sp. McD50-4. The sequence goes on from NZ_JAKRFG010000003.1 coordinate 36,112, forward strand.
CCACTTCAAAGGCGGCCCGGCGAAAGCAGCCGTGGTCGCCTCAGGCATGACCGGTTTGATCTCGGGGTCGTCGATTGCCAATACTGTGACGACCGGTACCTTTACGATTCCGATGATGAAGCGAGTCGGCTTTAGCGCTGAAAAAGCGGGCGCGGTGGAAGTGTCGTCTTCGGTGAACGGCCAAATCATGCCACCCGTCATGGGGGCAGCAGCGTTTTTGATGGTGGAGTACGTCGGTATTCCCTACGTCGACGTGATCAAGCACGCCTTCTTGCCAGCGCTGATCTCTTATATCGCCCTGATCTACATCGTTCACCTGGAAGCGCTCAAGGCCAATATGAAAGGCCTGCCTTCCAGCAACCCGGCGCGCCCGCTGTTGAACAAGGTGATCGGTTTCATGACCGGCTTGCTGCTGCTCATGGGGCTCTCGATTGCCGTCTACTATGGCCTGGGATGGTTAAAACCCGTGCTGGGTGAAGCGACGCCATGGGTGGTGTCTGTCGGTCTTGCGATTGTCTACGTGGCGCTGCTGAAAGTGAGTGCTAACTACCCCGAACTGGAGATGGATGATCCTAATTCGGAGGTCGTGAAGCTGCCGCAAACCCGTCCCACGGTGATGGTGGGCCTTCACTATATTCTCCCTGTCGTCGTTTTGGTGTGGTGCCTGATGGTCGAGCGTCTATCTCCTGGGCTATCAGCGTTCTGGGCCACCATGTTCATGATCTTCATCATGGTGACGCAGCGCCCGATCATTGCGATCTTCCGTGGTCGTAGCCGGATGGCGGCGGATATTAAAGAAGGCTTTAAAGACCTGTGGGATGGCTTAGTGACGGGTGCCAGAAACATGATTGGGATCGGTATCGCGACGGCCACAGCGGGTATCGTGGTCGGGGCGGTGTCGCAAACCGGTGTGGGCTTGGTGCTGGCAGACGTCGTCGAGATTCTTTCCGGCGGCAACCTGATGATGATTCTGCTGCTGACGGCCCTGCTGAGTCTGATCCTGGGCATGGGCTTACCGACAACCGCGAACTACATCGTGGTGTCGGCGCTGATGGCGCCGGTCATCGTACTGCTTGGGCAGCAAAACGGCTTGATCGTCCCACTGATTGCCGTGCACCTGTTCGTGTTTTACTTCGGTATCATGGCGGATGTCACGCCACCGGTAGGTTTGGCCTCCTTTGCGGCGGCGGCCGTGTCGGGTGGGGATCCGCTGCGCACTGGCTTCCAGGCGTTTTATTACAGCCTACGTACCGCTGCGCTGCCATTCCTGTTCATCTTCAATACGGACCTGCTGCTGATCGATGTCACGGTGATGCAGGGTATTTTGGTGTTCATAGTGGCCACCATTGCCATGCTGATCTTTGCGGCAGGCACTCAGGGCTACATGCTGACCCGCAACCGCTGGTACGAATCGCTGCTGCTGCTGCTGGTCGCCTTTACGCTGTTCCGCCCCGGCTTCTGGATGGACAAAATCCACGACCCCTATGAATCGGTGCCGCCTGCGCAATTTGCCGAGGCACTGGGCCGGGTCGATGACGGTAGCAACCTGCGCGTGCAAATTGCCGGTGAAGACGATTTCGGGGCGCCGATGACCACCTATATGCTCGTCCCCGTGCCGCGCGGTGAAACAGGTGAAGAGCGCATGGCGAATCTAGGTATCGAACTTTACGAAGATGGTGACCAAACCTTGGTCGATTTCGTCGAGTTCGGCAGCCAAGCGGCCGAGCTGGGCTTTGATTTCGACCAAGAGATTCTCGAAGTGCTGGCCCCGGTGGATCGCTGGACCAAAGAGTGGATGTGGCTACCCGCGCTGGGCATCTTTGGCTTGGTCGTGGTGATGCAACGCCGTCGTCGGCGTCATGAGCAATCCAACGAAGTGGCCGCTGCCTAAGGAGGTTGCCATGTACCATAAAGTGCTACTCCCCGTGGATTTGAACGAAGAAGCCTCATGGAAGAAAGCGCTGCCTACGGCAGTAACGCTGTGCCAAACCTTTGGTGCGTCGCTGCATGTGGTATCGGTTCTTCCAGAATTCACTATGCCTATGGTGGGCGCTTATTTTCCGAAAAACTTCTCGGAAAAAGCGCACTTGGCAATGAAAGAGGCGCAGCACACCTTCATTCAAGAGCATGTGCCGGAAGGGATCAAAACCCAAAGCGTAATCGTCGATGGTTCACCGTGGGAAGCCATCATCAAGGTCGGCAAGAAGATCGATGCTGATCTGATCGTGATGGCGTCGCACACCAAGCGCAAATTCGTCGATTATGTGCTCGGTCCCAACGCGGAACATGTCGTTCATCATGCCAAGGTATCAGTGATGATCGTGCGCTGAACGCCGTTACCCCAACGAAGCTCCAGGCCAGTGGCCTGGAGTTTTTTTTGTCATCAATATCGTGAATTGCTAACGCATCGATTTAATCGTCGTTGAGAGCGCTAAAGAAGGATTTTTTGTACCGAGTGGCGGTAAAGCTCTTCGGTCGGCATTGGCTCAGCTACATTAAAAGAACATTAAGCCATTAACGTTGGATTAATGGTGTCAACACACATGGTAGCTATTTACCTTGGTGCTTGGGTCAGAGACAGCCATTTGGGGTAAATCACAGGAGTTACGCCATGAATGCAGTAACAACAAAAACACACGGCCAATCAGCCGACGCGCCCAACGTTAAAATCATCATCAACAAAGTCGGGATGGACAGACCAAAGGCTTGGCTTGCCGCCGGTATGGAAGACTTCCGCCGTGCGACTGCCGTCAGTCTTTCGTATGGCATGTTTTGGGTTGGTTTGAGTATTGCCATCACGTTAGGGGCCTACACACTGGGTTATTGGCACTGGCTGCTGCCCATGATTGCGGGCTTCATGTTCATTGGGCCGCTCGTGGCGGTGGGTTCTTACGGCATCAGCTTGGCGCTCGAGCGTGGGCGGGTGCCTAACTTGGGCGATGCCTTCGGCAGTTGGCGGCCGCATGCTGGGCAGTTGGCCATGATGGGCGTGATGATGATGATTTTCTTTCTAGCCTGGATACGTCTGGCTACGCTGCTGTTTGCACTTTTCTTCGGTTTTGAAGTACCTAGTCCGGCAACGCTTTACACGGCCTTGGTCACCACACCGGAAGGGCTCAGCATGCTGGCGGTCGGCACAGTGGCAGGTGGCATTCTTGCCTTTGGCGCTTTCGCCATTAGTGTGGTCGCTATTCCAACTCTGATGGATCAAGATCTGACGTTCATGGAAGGCATCGAGGCCAGCGTGCGCTGCGTGGCGCGTAACTTCCGGACCATGCTGCTATGGGCTGCTATTTTAACCGGCTGCGTCGTCGTTGGGGTGATGACCTTCTACATCGGTCTGGCCCTCATACTGCCCGTGCTTGGTCACGCTAGCTGGCATGCCTACGAAGAACTCGTTCGGTTCGAGCCGGTCGAGAAGCTGAGTACTTAACGACATCTCCGCTACATTTCTCATCGCTAAGTAAAAAAGTCGACATTCGACTGACCAATGAAACGAGATGGCGTACCCTAACGCCATCTCTTTTTTATTGCCTGGGGCGGCCGCTGCTGCGTCGTTCAGGCACTGCGATACAAGGAGTCGATGGTGAAAGCGTTGTTATTGGGGTGGACTATGCTGGCGTTCAGCATTCCCCATACGGGGCTAGCGGACGCGGCTGAGGCAGACGTGGATAAATTGGCCGCTCCTGATGGGCCCGTCATCCTCAAAATAGATGGTGAAGTAACGGCAGCCAACGTCGAGGAAGAGGCCCATTTTGACCGTGAGATGTTGGGCGCGCTGCCGCAGCACGCTTTTACGACCGGTACACCGTGGACCGAGGGAGCGAGCCACTACCGCGGCCCGCTGATGCGCACGCTGCTCGAGCATGTAGGGGCCGAAGGCGACACCATTAACGTAGCGGCCTTGAACGGTTATGAGGCCGAAATTCCTATTGAGGATTTTTACGACTACGACGTTATTTTGGCACTAGAGCGGGACGGGCAGGCCATTCCTATCCGCGAATATGGCCCACTATGGGTGCTATATCCATTCGACCATGATGAGGCGCTGTTGAGCGAGCGTATGCGTTTCAGGGCCGTATGGCAGGTCATGCACATCAATGTCCGTTAGTGAGTCCGCTCGGGCACCCCGCCTGCTACGCTACCCGCGCCGCCTCAAGCTGGTCGCGATCATCACCGTACTGCTGTTTGCGGCTGCGTTGGTGGTGGCTGGCCTTTCGGCATGGCGGCAGGATAATTTGACGCAGAGCTTGCGAGAGGACACCGCCTGGGTGGTCTATAAACTCGACCGCGATGCCGTGCAATTGCTCAATCATTTGTTGGCCGACACGCGGGGCCCCTTATCGCCTGCCGCCCAGGACGCCCTCAATCTTCGCTTCGAATTGCTCTATAGCCGGATCACCCTGCTGCGAGAGGGAGAGGTTAGTTCGCTATTGCAAAGTATCGGTGCAGCGAGCGAGCTGTTGGATCAGATTCAGCAGCAGCTCGACACCCTCGATCCCATGTTCGAACCCCACGAGGAGATGGATCGGCTGCCCGTCACGGCCTTGGAGAGCGAGCTTCAATCGCTTACCCGTTTGACCGAGCGTTTGGTGATTGCGATCAACGGTTATCTAGCGGAATCCGCCACCGAAGAGAGGGCGCTGCTAAGTACGCTCTATAAGCTGCTCATTTCGCTGCTGATTGGAATCAGCTTTGCCGTGTTGACGGTCATCGTCTTTTTGGTACGTGAAATGCGCGAAAGCGCAGCGGCGCGTCGAGAACAAGAGCAGCTCAGTAAACAGCTCCAGGTCACTGCGAAGCAGGCCCAAGCGGCCAATCATGCAAAGTCAGACTTTCTCGCCATGGTCAGTCACGAAATTCGTACGCCGCTCAATGGTGTGATTGGCATGAGCGAGCTGCTGCGCGAGCCCGCCAGCCCCGCCCAGGTCGAAGACTATGCTCGCACTATTCACGATAGTGCCAATCAGTTACTGGCGATGATCAATGAGATCCTCGATTTTTCTAAAATCGAGGCCGGCCATTTGACCCTGGAGACGTCGCCTACGGCGCTGACGCCGCTAGTCGAAGGTGTCATGGCGCTATTCGAGCCAAGAGCGCAAGCAAAAGGGCTGCAACTATCGCTTCATGTGGACCCACTCGTGCCAGCATGGGTCATGATCGATGCGGGGCGTCTGCGACAGATACTGCTCAATCTCATTGCTAATGCGATCAAATTCACTGACTACGGCAGCGTCTCGGTACGCGTCTCCTCGACCGTCGAGCATTTGCTCTTTGATATCAGCGATACCGGTTGTGGTCTGAACAGTGAACAGCAAGAGACGCTCTTCGAACCCTTTCAGCAGGCGGATGAGAGCGTCGCACGCCGCTACGGCGGCACCGGTTTGGGATTGGCAATCTGTAAACGGCTGAGCGAAGCCATGCAGGGACGTCTGGGTGTCGACAGCACGCCGGGTCAAGGCAGTACGTTTTGGTGCGAACTGCCGTTAGTCGAGGCTTCTCCTGTCAGCTCCCCCCTGCCCGTTGAGCCAGCGCGAGATTTTGACGGCACCTCGTTGCTGCTGGTCGAGGACAATGCGGTCAATCGCAAAGTCGCGGTGGGACTTTTGTCGCGACTTGGTTGCGAGGTGGTGTGCGCAGAAAACGGCCGCGAAGCCCTTGCCATGGTACGACGCCAGCAGGTACATCTTATTTTCATGGACATACAGCTTCCTGATATCGACGGCGTGACGGTGACTCAGCGATTGCGTGAAATGGGCGGCTGGTGCAGCGAGGTGCCCATCGTGGCCATGACCGCAGGGGGGGCAGAGGATGATCGTCGCCGCTGCCTCGCTGCGGGTATGAATGACTACATCACCAAGCCGCTCTCGCTGTTGGCGCTTGGCAACGTGTTGGCGCTGCAGCTATCAACGACACCAACACCGATGATGCCGATCCCTTCTGCGTTGCGTGAGGAAGGAGGTGACGCGGCCCTACTCAATGAAACGACGTTGGCCACCCTCGTCGGCTCGCTGGGGGCTGATAGTGTCGATCAACTGGCAGTGCTCTATCATCAGCAGGCGAGTGACTACATTGCCCAGCTTTCTGGCTACTTTGCTGCCGGGAGCACGTCGAGTCGTGACCACTGGCGTCAGGTCGAGCGGCTAGCGCATCAACTGCGGGGCGAGTCAGTGAGCATGGGCGCAGAGCAGTTGGCTGCGCAAGCCAAGCGGTTGGAGAGCATGGCTGCGCTTGACGAGGCATCGCTCGAGCCGCTAACAGCGTGTTTTGACACGCTGCGTCACTGCGCTGCACGAACTTATGCCGCGCTGGAGAAATGGCGTCGTGACCACCCGCTTCACTAATCATGGTTTGAGTGCGGCCGCGAGCCGTGAGCCCAACCCTCAGGATGCTGCCCATGCGCTGGCTCTCGCGCTGTGTCACGAGCACGCCGGTTTCGTGCTGTTCTTTTGTAGCGCTGAGTATCCGCTGTCGCAGCTAGCGGACGCGCTTTGTCAGGCGTTTGGCGAGCTTCCAGTCAGTGGCTGCACGACGGCGGGTGAGCTGACGCCCGATGGCTACGATCGCGGCTCTATTGTCGCCATCTGTTTCGATAGGCGCTTGTTTGCCGTCGAAACCGCGCTGATCGATGACCTCGAACACTTTGATTTGCCCACCGCTCAACCGCTGGTCGATGGGCTACTGGAGCGCTGCCGCCAGCAAGCCGTGGCGCCGGTCAATGAGCATAGCTTTGCTCTGACACTGCTGGATGGGCTTTCCAGCCGTGAAGAGCAGGTGCTGGCAACGCTGGATGCCGCGCTTGGGCGCATTCCAAGTTTTGGCGGCTCCGCCGGGGACGACAACCACCTCACCCACACCCATGTGTATGCTGAGGGTCGCTTCCATACTCGGGCGGCCGTGGTGGTCATGATCAATACGCGGCTGCCGTTCGACGTCTTCTCTACCCATCACCTAGAGCCGCTGGCGCATAAGCTCGTGGTCACCGCTGTCGACCGAGAGCGCCGCCGGGTGCTGGAACTCAATGGCCTGCCGGCTGCCGAGTTGTATGCTTCCCTCGTGGGATGCCCGGTGGAAGCACTGACGCCTGCGGTCTTTGCCCAGCATCCGCTGGCGGTGCATTTAGGTGGGCAGCACTATATTCGCTCGATTCAGCGGGTCAACGACGACGGTAGTCTCAGCTTCTATTGCGCGGTGGAAAACGGCATTGTGCTGACCGCCATGCAACCCACGCCGCTATTGGAAGATTTGGCTCGTATGCTGCAGGACGTGGAAGAGCGCCTCGGCGAACCCGCAGCGATCATCGGCTGTGACTGCTTTTTGCGGCGAATGGCGCTCGAGTCGCTGGGTCAACTCGATCGAGCCTCCGCACTACTGCGCCAGGCAAGAGTGATCGGTTTCAATACTTACGGCGAGCAGCACCACGGGATGCATGTGAATCAAACCTTTACGGGGGTGGCCTTTGGCACTCTTCCAGCTCTCTGATGCGCCGTCGTCGAACGACGTGGCGGCCCTGCGTGAAGAGAATCAGCGCCTGCGCAAAGTGTGTGCAGCGCTCATGGAGCGCGTGGAGTCCGGCGGTGGCCCTAACGGGGCGCCCTATGCGGCCTTCGAGCGCTCGGTGCTGTTGGCCGAGCAGGTGCGCGAGCGCACCGACGCGCTGCACCGCACGTTGGATGAACTAAGCCAGGTCAACGGCCGGCTGCTGGCCGCCAATGCCGACGCCCAGGCGGCCAACGCATCGAAAACCAAATTTCTGGCAGCCGTCAGTCATGACCTGCTTCAGCCGCTCAACGCGGCGCGACTGTTTGCCAGTGCCCTGGAAGCCCATGCGCTTCCGGCAGCGTCCCAAGCACTGGTCGGCCATATTGGCCGGTCGCTGAAAGATGTCGAAGGGCTGTTGGGAACGCTGGTGGACATCTCCCGCCTGGACGCCGGTGTGCTCCACGCTGATAAAGCACCCTTTGCCGTTAGCACGCTGTTGGATGCGCTGGCCGAGGAGTATCGCCAAGTCGCCGGGGTACGCGGGCTAACTCTCCACTACGTACCTTCTCAGGTATGGGTGGAGTCGGACTTGGCGCTATTGGCGCGGGTGGTTCGCAATTTTCTCAGCAACGCGGTGCGCTACACCGAGCATGGCCATTTGCTATTAGGCTGCCGCCGTCGCCGTGAGGGGTTGGAGATCATGGTGGGTGATACGGGGCCAGGAATTCCAGAACCACAGCGTCAAGCGATATTTCTGGAGTTTCGCCGCGCCAGTCAGCCTCAGGCGAACCAGAGTCGTGGGCTGGGATTGGGGTTGGCCATCGTGGACCGCATTAGCACGATGCTGGGCCATCCTGTTCGGTTGGCCTCTCAACTGGGCCACGGCTCTCTGTTCTCGATTTTGGTGCCCTATGCCGATATCGGCAAGGACCAAGCTGCCCCGCTGCGAACGTCCATCGAGTGGGATGTCGATCCCTTGCAGGGGTGCATCGTGTGGGTGGTGGACGATGATCCGGCCATTACCGAAGGTATGCAGGCGCTCTTGGGCGGTTGGGGATGCCGGGTACGAGCGGCCGCGACGGTGAGCGCGTTGGAGGCGGCCAGCGACGGTGAACGTCCGGCCGTGCTGTTGGTGGATTACCACCTCGGCGAGCATCGTGAGAACGGTATCGATCTCGCTGCCAGGCTGCGCCGCCGCTATCCCGGATTAGCGGCCGTGGTCATTACGGCCAATCACGAAGCCGCCGTAAAGCGGGCCACCCGCGAAGCGGGCATCCACTGCCTGTTGAAACCGCTCAAGCCGCTGCGCCTCAAAATGCTGCTGGGCACGCTGTTGGAGAACGGCTAGCGCGCCGGGCGTTTGGCTAAATAGCCGCTCAAATCTTCCTCACCCGCCATGACAATGGCGTGCACTCGGCTGCTCGCGCCGAGCTTACGCAAAATCGCCGATACATGGGTTTTGACCGTGGTTTCGGCAATGTTCAGTTCCCGGGCGATCTGTTTGTTGGACATGCCCTGACTCATACAGCTCAACACGTCTAACTGCTTCTCCGTGAGCCGCGTCAGCCTGCTTGACGGAGTAGTCGAAGGGGAAGCGACCGATGCCGCGCGTGACGGAGGGGGAGGTCGGCGCATGATATCAGCGGGTAAGTAGAGCTGTCCCTGAAGAATTTGCTGCAGAGCAGCCAGCAGCTGCGCGCGCGGGGTCGATTTAGGGATGTAGCCCACGGCACCGAGCGTAATGGCATCGAGCACGAGCTGGCGCTCTTGATGCGCCGAGACGATGGCCACCGGCAGCCAGGGGAAGGTCTCGCGTAGGGTTTTCAACCCCTCCAGCCCATCGGCATCCGGCAGGCTCAAATCCAGCAGCAGCAGATCCAACCCTTCTTGTGTATCGATACGTGCCATGGCCGCGGCGAGGCTATCGGCCTCGAACAGCTGCGTATCGGTGAAGCCGCTGACGATCACTGCTTGCAGCGCATCGCGAAACAGCGGATGGTCATCTGCCACTAACAGCGAGTACATGGCGTCTCCTACCAAGGAATGAGGGTGCGTCCTGCCATCGGGCTATATCGTGATCGGCGCAAGTGGCCAACACTGGGTAGGCACCTTTTAACAATCATAATACTCAGGAGCAGTACCATGATCTACGCCAACCCAGGTGAAGCGGGCTCGGTTGTATCGTTCGAAAAGCGCTACGGCAACTACATCGGCGGCGAATTCGTTCCCCCCGTGAACGGTCAGTATTTCGACAACGTTAGCCCAGTCAATGGCAAAGTGTTCTGTGAAATTCCCCGCTCCAGCGCGGAAGACATCGAAAAAGCGTTGGATGCTGCCCACAAAGCCGCCCCGGCCTGGGGCAAAACGTCGGTGCAAGAGCGCAGCAATATCCTGCTCAAAATCGCCGACCGCCTCGAACAGAATCTCGAAATGCTGGCCGTGGCCGAAACGTGGGACAACGGCAAAGCTGTGCGTGAAACCCTCAATGCGGACATCCCACTGGCGGTCGACCACTTCCGCTACTTCGCTGGCTGCCTGCGCTCCCAAGAGGGGACAGCGGCCGATATCGACGCCAATACCGTGGCGTACCATTTCCACGAGCCGCTGGGCGTGGTGGGGCAAATCATCCCCTGGAACTTCCCGATTCTCATGGCGGCCTGGAAGCTAGGCCCGGCGCTAGCGGCAGGTAACTGTGTCGTTCTCAAGCCCGCCGAGCAGACGCCTGCTTCCATTTTGAAAGTGGTCGAGTTGATTGGCGACCTGCTGCCGCCTGGCGTACTCAATATCGTCAACGGCTTCGGCGCAGAAGCCGGTCAGGCGCTGGCCACCAGTAAGCGCATTGCCAAGATTGCCTTCACCGGCTCGACGCCCGTGGGCTCACACATTCTGAAATGCGCAGCAGAGAACATCATTCCCTCTACCGTCGAGCTGGGCGGTAAGTCCCCCAACATCTACTTCGCCGATATCATGAACGCCGAGCCGACCTTCATCGACAAAGCGGTCGAAGGGCTGGTACTGGCGTTCTTCAACCAGGGCGAAGTGTGTACCTGCCCATCGCGTGCGCTGATTCAAGAGAGCATGTACGACGAGTTCATGGCAAAGGTCATCGAGCGTACCAAGACCATCAAGCGTGGGAACCCGCTGGATACCGATGTGCAGGTAGGTGCGCAGGCTTCCCAAGAGCAGTTCGACAAGATCATGTCGTACATGGATATCGCCCGTGACGAGGGCGCCGAATTCCTCACTGGGGGCAATAAAGAGACGTTGGATGACAGCATCAATAGCGGTTACTACATTCAGCCGACGCTGTTGAAAGGCAATAATCAGATGCGCGTGTTCCAAGAGGAGATTTTTGGTCCGGTGGTGGCGGTGACCACCTTCAAGGACGAAGAAGAAGCGCTGGCGATTGCCAACGATACCGAGTTTGGCTTGGGGGCTGGCGTGTGGAGCCGCGATATCAACGTCGCCTTCCGCATGGGGCGTGGCATTCAAGCGGGCCGCGTATGGACTAACTGCTACCATCAGTATCCCGCCCACGCGGCCTTTGGGGGCTACAAGAAATCCGGCGTTGGCCGCGAAACCCACAAGGTAGCGCTCGAGCACTACCAGCAAACCAAGAACCTGCTGGTCAGCTACGATATCAATCCGCTGGGCTTCTTCTAAGCCGCGCGAGTACGCAAAGCACAAAAAACCCCGGTCGATGTGACCGGGGTTTCTTATTGAGCGAATGTCATTACATCTGAGCATCCTCCGGCGGTTCGCCGATGGTGCCTGGCATAGCCTGGACATGGCCCATTTGCTGGCCCGCCAGGGTGAGGAAGTGTAGGTGACGTTCGTACTCTGCCACCAGGTCTCCAATCACTTGACCCCGGGTGTAGCCGTTAAGGTCTTTTTCCTGACCACCTTCTGCCAAATAGACGTCCAAACGCACGTAGAAGTCATCGTCTGCGGGGATGAAGCTCGGTGTGCGCATGCGGTGCGGGCAAACCTGATAGACGAAGCTCGTCGCGTCGCCAAGGTCGACCTGCAGCGTCAGCGTGGGCAGTGATTCCCCCTCGACCTGTTCTTCGGTGACGTTGGCCGTCTGGCCCCGGCTCTCGAGCTCCTGGGCAAACTGTGTCATCGCCGGACGAATCGAGTGCTCGATGGTGGCGGCGGCACCTGCACGGTTGGAAGTGTCCAGCGCGCGGTCCAGGCGCTCGCGCCAGTCGCCGCCGGGCGCGCTGCCCGCAATCATGCGGCGGGCGTCGGCTTTGCTACCTTCCAACTTCAGTGCTTTGTAAGTCCCCACCATGATGGCGAAGATCACCACCGAGAACGGCAGCGCGGTGATCACCACGGCGCTTTGCAGCGCGTTCAGCCCGCCAGCCATCAATAGCGCGACGGTGATCAGGCCAATCACGGCCGACCAGAAAATACGCAGTTTCACCGGTGCGTCGTGGTTCACGTCGCTCAAGATCGAAGTGAAGTTGGCCAGCACCAGCGCACCCGAATCCGCCGAGGTAATGAAGAATACGATCCCCAGAACGGTCACGACCGCAGCGGTGATGCCCACGTAGGGGTAGTACTCCAACAGCGTATAGAGCGTGGTCTGTGGCGAATTCAAGGCCTGCTCGCCCAGTTCGGCAACGCCTTGGTTGGCCACCAGTTCGATACCGCTGTTACCGAAAATGGACATCCATACCATCATGAACGAGAGCGGAATGAACAGGGCGCCAGCCACGAATTGGCGAATGGTACGGCCGCGGGAGATGCGCGCCAGAAACAGCCCGACGAAAGGCGTCCAGGCGATCCACCAGCCCCAGAAGAAGATGGTCCACCACATTTTCCACTCTTGGGCACCTTCATCGGCAAAGGCGTAAGTATCGAAGCTGGCAGCAACGAAGCCTGAGAGGTAGTCGCCAGCGTTGTTGACCACTTTATCCAGCAGCACCAGGGTGTCACCGGAGAAAAGAACGAACAGCATCAGCGCCAGAGCCAGCAGCATGTTGAACTCGGAGAGGCGGCGGATGCCTTTCTCGACACCCGTCACCACCGAGATCGTGGCAAGCACGACCACCAGGGCGATCAAGATGACCTGAACCGTCAAGGTTTCCGGCACGTCGAACATATAATTCAAGCCGTAGTTGAGCTGGATCACCCCAATACCCAAGCTGGTGGCAATCCCGAATACGGTCGAGATCACGGCGGTGATATCCACGGCGTTGCCAATTGGGCCGTGAATGCGCTTGCCCAGCAGCGGATAGAGCGCACTACGAATCGCCAGCGGCAAACGGTGGCGGTAGCTGAAGTAGGCCAGTGCCATGCCCATCAGCACGTACAGCCCCCAACCGGAGAGCCCCCAGTGCAGATAGGTTTGAACGACGGCGTTACGCATGGCCTCTTGGCTTTCAGGAGTTAGATCGGGCGGCGCCAAATAGTGGGCGACCGGCTCGGCAACGCTGAAAAACAAGAGGTCAATGCCGATACCTGCGGCAAACAGCATGGCCGACCAGGAGAGTAACGAGAACTCGGGCCGTGAGTGGTCGGGTCCTAGGCGAATGCAGCCGTAACGGGACATGCCAATGAGGATGACGAACACCAGGTACGCCACGATGGCCAACATGTAGTACCAGCCAAAGGTTTCGCTCACCCAGGCGAGACCTGCATCGAAGAAGGCGCCTGCTTGCTCGGTGAACAGCATCGTCATGATCAAGAACACGAGAATACCCGCGACACTGCCGTGGAAAACCACGGGGTTCAAGCGGTCTCGGGAGGGGAGGACGGGGTTGTCTTTCGCCATGGAGGCGGACTCCTGTTGTTAAGACAAAGAAGAAAATACGTTATTTTTGAATGAGCGTTCAAATAAAATACGCGGTTTAGACGCTCGCTTCAAGTCGTTGGCCGAGGGTGAGAGATGGGGTGGTCGCGTATGAGAGGAGTATAGAAACAAACGCGCCCAGCTAGGCTGGGCGCGAAGAGCGTATTAGACGCTAAATAAACGCTTGCTCGATTGAGGTTTACTCAGCGTTCATCTCGTGGGCAGCATCGTCGTGGTGGCCGCGCTTGCCATGACCACCATGGCCGCGCTCCTGGCGATATTCTGCGAGCATCTCGTGCATGGCATTACTGAGCGCCTGCTGCTCTTCTTCGGAGAGAATCTCGGCGACTCGGGCTTGGTGCTCTTCACGCAGCGCCAGAACGGCTTCACGGTGCTCGGCGTGGGCCTCATCGAGCGCTGCTTGCTGCTCCTCGCTGAGTTCCGCGCGCTGGTAGACCTCCTGACGGCGCTCTTCCATGCGCTCTTTCATGGCTTCTCGATCCATGCCTTGTCCGTCGTGATGGTCCGCTTGTGCAGTGAAGGCGAGTGGCATTAGGGCAACGGCCAGAAACGCGGGAGCAAACAGTTGGCGAAGTGACATCTTCATGGCATACCTCATCGGTGAATACGTGGTAATTTGACGATGTCAGTATTCAATGGCTTGGTGTAAAACGGTTGCACAAAGTGTGCAACAACCGTGATCTTGCTCAGACAATTCGACAACGAGAACACGGGGCGATCGAGCGGTGAGGGGAAACGCCACTACCGATGGTCAGAAGGAGAATTGCATGCCCGATATGCTTGGTCTTCGACGAATCGTGGGCTTCAGCGCGCTTGCGTTATGGTTAAGCGGCTGCGGCGCCACCCATCAAGTCACTCAGGGTGAGCCTGCCATCGAGCAGAGTGCCCTGCGTGAGCCCCAGCCGTTCACCCGCCTGGACCCCCAACGCTATACACCAGAGGCGTGGCCCGAACCCTTACGTGCCCACGTGCTGCTCCCCAGTACGCAAAGCAGCGCGCTTCGCCCAGCAGCGCTCGTCGTGCATGGGGGCGGCTGGCGGAATCGTGGGCCGGAGGATATGGAGCGTATCGCAGAGCAGTTAGCGGCTCAGGGATACGTGACGGTAAATATCGAACACCGTTTTGCCCCCGACTATCGCTTCCCCGCCCAGCTACACGATCTTCAGCAGGCCATGGCCTGGATACACGCGAACGCCGCGACATGGCAGATCGATACCGACCGCATTGTCGGTGTCGGTTTCTCCTCCGGCGCGCATTTGGTCAGCCTGCTGGCGCTTGCGGGCAGTGACGGCCCGCTGGCAGATCCTTACGGCGGTGAGCACGCACGCTTGGCTGCGGTCATGGCCGGAGGATTACCCAGTGATCTGCTGAAGTTCGACGATGGCCGCTTGGTGGTCGATTTTATCGGCGGGACGCGGGCCGAGCGGCCGGAAGCTTACGCATTGGCCTCTCCGGCACGCCAGATTACCGCGAAGGCACCGCCCTTTTTTCTGTTTCACGGCAGTTGGGATCAGCTCGTGCCGGTCGACCACGCCACTGACTTCTACGCGGCGTTGAAAGCCCAGGGAACGCCTAGCGAACTCTATCTACAGCGTGGGCGAGGCCATGTCACGAGCTTCCTGCTGCGTGGCAGTGCCATCGAAGCGGGCATTGCGTTTTTGAATCGCCAGGTTTCACTTAGGGAAGCGGCTTACCCCTCGGGCTGATATTTGTAGCCCACGCCATACACCGAGAGAATGATTTCCTGCTCGGGTAGCGCTTCGGTGATTTTTTTACGCAGCTTCTTGATATGGCTGTCAACGGTACGTTCGGAGACGATGCGGTTGTCACGGTACATATGGTCCATCAGCTGCTCGCGGCTGAAAATACGTCCGGGCGACTGCATCATGACTCGCAGTAACTGAAACTCCACTGCCGTGAGCCCCAGGTCGTGACCATTGACCAGCGCTTGCCAGCCCTCTTCGTCCAGCGTGACCGGGGCGAGTTTGACGGTCGTCGGAGCATCGCCCTGAGCGGCGGCCTGGCTTCTGCGCAGCACGGCCTTTACCCGGGCGACGACTTCGCGGGGACTAAAGGGTTTGCAAATGTAATCATCGGCGCCCAGTTCGAGCCCGAGTAAGCGGTCGACCTCCTCGACCTTGGCCGTGACCATGATGATCGGGAGCGTGGGCCACTGTTGGCGAATTTCCCTACAGAGCGTCAGGCCATCCTTACCTGGCAGCATCACGTCCAATAGCACCAGGGACGTCGCGTGTTGAGTGAGCCATGGCATGACCTCGCCACCGTGGCTGATGATGATCGGGGCGAAGTTGTTGTTTTGCAGATAGTCGGCCATGAGCCGGGCGATTTTGGGCTCGTCCTCGACGATCAGTAGAGGAGTATCCTCTGTGAGGCCGTCGTGAGATGAAGCGTCGGGGTGTGCAGCACTCTGAGACATATCGGCTCGCTTATGATCGGATTATGAGGCGCTTAGCAGCGGTAAGCGGAGGATCCAGGTCAAACCGCCCAGGGGCGAAGCGCTAGGCGTGAGTGTGCCGCCGTGGGCGGCGACGAGGGCGCTGGCAATGGAAAGCCCCAAGCCGCTGCCACCGCTGGCGCGGTTGCGGGAACCCTCCACACGATAGAGCCGCTCGGTCAATCGTGACAGTTCCTCTGGGGGTACGCCAGGCGCGCTGTCTTGCCAAGTAATCACTGCGTGGTCGCGTTCGCAGGTCAGGGCGACGCTTAGCTGACCAGGCGGTTGGGTATAGGCACAGCTGTTGTCCAGTAAGTTGTTCCATAGTTGGCGCAGCCGCTGGGCATCGCCACGTATCATGACGTCTGGTGCCAGATCGGTGCTCAGTGAAAGGCCGCTCTCTTCTAGCCAACGGTCGGCATCGTTCAAGCGACTTTCCAGACTCTCACTGAGGTTCATGGGGGCTAGCTGAATATCCAGCGCGCCCGCGTCGCTTTGGGAGAGCAAGCGTAAATCGGCCACCAACCGCTCGAGTTGGGCCACTTCCTGGGCCAGTGACCCCAGATTTTCTTGGTTGAGCGGGCGGATGCCATCTTGCATGGCTTCGATTTCTCCGCGCAGAACGGCCAGCGGTGTGCGCAGTTCGTGGGCAGTGTCCGAGACCCAGCGGGCGCGGGCTTCGCGGCTGGCTTCGAGCGTGGCGGCCAGCACGTTGAAGTCCCGTGCCAAGCGCGATAGTTCGTCTCGTCCGCGCTCTGGCAAGCGGGTGTGATAGTCGCCTTCGGTCAACCGCAGGGTGGCGCCGGCTAACGCTCGGGTACGGCGCCCAAGCCACCAGGAGAGGCCTCCTGCTAGAAGCAGCGAGGCAAGCCCCAGCGAGATGACGATGAGTACCAGATTGCGCTGCTGGCGCTCCAAAAACCGGCTCTCCATGCGCTCCATCATCTCTTGCGGTGGACGAAAACCCAGCGCGCCAATCGCTTCTCGCTGGCCGCTTGGGGTCATATCGCTATACAGCATCAGCCAGCGCCAGCCTATCGAGCCGCGCGGGGTATCCGTCGGCGGTATCACATACTCACCGTCGCTATCGCGCAGCGCGAAGTCTTGTGCCTCGCCCAAGGGAGAAGGGCGATCACGATGCTCTTGGCCCAACTCGAACCGGACGATGTAGGGCCAGCGCTCTGGAGACGCTTCCAACCATGCCCAGTCGCCTTGGGTCTCCCAGCGGGTAATGAGCCCGTCGGCGAGCAGCGTGGCCCGCCGCTCTTGGGCTTGATTGAGGTACTCGAGAAAACCGCGGTCGATACTGTACGACACGGCCAGAAACACGCTGGCCGCAATGGCGACGTTGACGCTGAGAATCACGACGAACAGCTTTAGCCCCAGCCGCGACGGTCGCCACTGGCGAAGTCGACTCCATCTACGCATTAGGTCATATCCGTTTGGCTAGGCGGGTGTGGTGCGCTCAACCGTTCACGCAGATTTTCCAGGCTTAGATAGAGGCACGGCACCACCAGCAGCAGAATCAGGGTGGCGAACAGCATGCCAAAACCAAGCGAAATCGCCATGGGAATCATAAAACGAGCCTGACGGGAGGTTTCCAAAATCATCGGCGCAAGCCCCAAAAAGGTGGTCAGCGTGGTCATCATGATCGGCCGCAGGCGGCGGGTTGCGGCCGCCACGATGGCTTCTCGCGGGGCCAAGCCTTCACGACGCTTGCGGTTGGCGTAGTCGATCAACACCAGCGCATCGTTAATCACCACGCCGGAGAGTGCTAGCATACCCAATAGGCTGATGATCGACAGCCCAAAGCCCATGAGTAGATGCCCACCTACCGCGCCCACGATGCCAAACGGAATGGCAGCCATCACCAGCAGCGGCTGCAGGTAGCTTCTGAAAGGAATGGCGAGCAGCGCGTAAAGCGCGGCGAGCATCAGCCACATGGCGGTGCGCAGCGTGGCGAGGTTGTCGGCGGTGTCCTGCTGTCGGCCGCCCATGCTCACTTCGAGCCCCGGCCAAGTGTTGCTGAGCGTTGGGAACACCTCTTCTTGCAGGGTGGCGATTACCTGATTAATCGCTTGGTCACCCTCGGAATCGGCGGTGACGGTGATGATGCGCCGCCCATCGATCCGCTGTAGGCTGCTGGAGGCCTGGCTCAGTGTGATATCGGCGACTCTCGAGAGCGGCACGCTCATGCCGTCCGGCGTGCGGATCGGCAGACGGTAGAGCTCGCTAAGGCTGTTACGCGACGTCTCTGGCAGGCGCACTTCCACACTGACTTCCTGACGACCGATGAACTGCTCCACTGCCGTGGCGCCTTGCAACGGGCCGCGCAGCGCCTGAGCCAGGTCACTACCGGTCAGCCCTAACGAGCGCCCCTCGGCGGATAGGCGCATTTCGAGTTGAGGCTTGCCGTCGCCCAAGCCGCTGTCGATATCGGTCAATCCATACTCGCCAAGTCGTTCTGCCAGACGGGCGGCGGCGGCTTCCAAGACGTGGGTGTCAGGGTGGGAAAGGCGTAGGCTCAAGGCCGCGCCGCTGCCTGGGCCGCCCACATCAGATTCGAAGCGAACCGACTGCGCGCCTAAAAGATCCCCAGTGAGCTCTCGCCACTCCCGGGCAATACGTGACGGTGGCCAGGCGTCCAGGCTTTCTGGCGCGATATCCAGACGCACTTCCAGGCTTTCGCCGTCCAAACGACTGCGAGTGCTGCGAAAACTAAGCGTCTCTTCTCGCTCGCTGAGCTGCTCGGCGGCGTCGAGCAACTGCTGGCTCAGCTCGCGGCTCACGCTGATGTGACTGCCAATCGGCAGCGTCACGCTGGCCTGCACCTGATCCGACTCGACCCGGGGCATCAGAGAGAATCCGAGCCGGCCGCTCATCGCCCAGGCCAGCGTCACGCAGAGAATGGCCACCCCCACAGAAACGGTCAGCAGGCGCTGGTCGAGCGCGCGCTGCAACAAGGGTTCGAACTGCCGGTAGGTAACGTGATGCAAGCCGCGCTGCATGCGCAGGCGCACCGCTTCGATGGGTCGCTGCCAGGCGGGCGTTTGGCGGGGCTTGCTAGCATGCGCTAAGTGGGCAGGCAGAATGAATAGCGCTTCTACCAGAGAAATGATGAACACCGTGATCACGACGACCGGTACGGTGGCAAAAATCAGCCCCAAAAAGCCCGGCAGAAATAGCAGCGGTAGAAAGGCGACGATATTGGAGAGAATCGCGAAGGTCAGCGGGGTGGCGATTTCTTGAGCGCCTTTGACGGCCGCATCGCGCAGCGAATAGCCTTGCTCCCGATAGCTGTAGATGTTTTCACCCACCATGATGGCGTCATCCACCACGATGCCCAGGGCGATGATGAAGGCGAACATCGACATCATATTGAGCGACACGCCGACCCAGGGTAGAAACAGCATGGCCCCCAAAAACGCCGTGGGAATGCCGAGCGTGACCCAAAAGGCCAGCCGCGCCTCTAAAAAAAGTGCCATCAAGAACAGCACCAGGGCCAAGCCCATCCAGGCGTTTTTCAACAGTAGGCTAAGACGGTCCTCATAGACCTCCGAACTATCCCGTGACACGTCCAAGCGAACGCCATCAGGTAGGTTGGTGCGTAGTCGCTCCAGCTCGCCATAGACCGCATTGGAAATGCTAGTAGGGGTCTGATCGCCGATTTGGTACACGTCCACCGATAGCCCTGGCAAACCGTTGTAGAACTCCTCTCGGTCGGTTTCGGCAAAGCCCTCGCTGACCTTGGCAATATCGCCTAGCACCACGGGAGCGCCCTGGGCGGTGGTCAAGATCGGCAGCTCGGCGAACTCGTCGGCGCTATTGCGTCGTCCTTGGTAGCGGATTAGCCACTCGCCTTCGGCGGTAGTGAGCTGGCCGCTGGCAAGGTCCAGCGCCTCCTCGGCAATGCGGCTGGCCAACTGCTGATGATCCAATCCGTAGCGCTCGATGGCCTCTTCATCCAAATGCACCTGAATCTCTCGCTCACGATTGCCCGAGAGCTCTGCGCGTGAAATACCGCTCGTGGCCTGCAGCTCGGCACGCACGCTCTCGGCGGCGTCGTGGAGCGCGGCCAACCCAACGCTGCCATACACCTGCAGGCTGACCACGCTGCGTGAGCGGCCTGCCAGGGTGAAGCGGGGCGGGTCGGCGGCGTCGGGCAGGGTAGTGATGGCATTCACGGATTGCTGAATATCCTGGTACGCCCGCATCACGTCGATGCCATCGATCAACGTAGCGCTGACCACCCCGCTGCCCTCGCTGGCACTGGCGGTTAGCTCATCGATGCCTTCGACATCGGCAATGGCGGCCTCGACCGGCAGTAGCAAACTCTGCTCGACGTCCTCTGGCGTAGCGCCCGGATAGCTGATGGTGACCTGGACGATTTCCGTCTCGAATTCGGGAAACACCTCTTTTTTGATCGCCAGCGACGCCATCAAACCGCCAACGATGAACAGCACCATCAACAGGTTAGGAGCAACGCCATGATCGACCATCCATGCCAACGGTCCTTTGCGCATCATCGAGCCGCTCCCTCATTCTGAGCGGGCGTGTCGCCGCGCTGGCGAAGGCGAACTTCCTGACCTTCTCGCGGCTGGGCAAGGCCCGCGACCACTACCCGTTGGCCGGGCGCCAGGCCGCTGCGCACCAACACGTCGTCTTGGCCGCGGTAGGCCAGCGTTACCTTAGTGCGCTGTAGGCGGTTCTCGTCGTCTACCCACCACACCTGCTCGCCGGGGCGCAGCGCTGCCGAAGGCAGCGCGATCAGTGGCTCTTCGGCGGTGGTGTGGAACGCCACACGCAGCACATCGCCCATCCGTAGGGCAGGGCCATCGTGATCGAGCGCCAGCGGATCGTCCACGGCGATCAATAGCTGGGCCTGCAAGCCGTTCTCTTCGAGGTTGGGTAAAATAGAGAGCAGGGTGCCTTCTCTGGAAGCGCCTTCCGGCCAGCCTTGGCTGGAGAGCGTGACGCTGCCCCCCGGCGACAGCCAGTCCAGCGATTCCCCCGGCAGTGATGCGCGCACCCAGAACTGCTCGACGCCGACCAAACTCACCACGGCGGTGCCTTGGCTCAATAGACTGCCAGCGCCCACCAAACGCTCTTGGACCATGGCTCGCCACGGGGCGGTCAAGGTCGCACGCTCCAGGTTGAGCGCCGCTTGGTCTCGCACCACGCGGGCTTGGGTCAATTGGGCCTGTGCCTGACGAAGCTGTGGTTCTCGCAGTACCAGGGAGCGGCGTTCGGCGCTGAGTTGGCGTCCAAAGGATTCATACTCGCTGCGCGCGCGCTGCTGTTCGGCCTGCTCCAATGCTAACTGCGCCTGAGCATTCGCCAGTTGAGCTTCGGCGTCTTCGAGAGCCAAACGCAGGTCGGCTTGATCGATATAGGCCACCGGTTCGCCCTGTTCCACGACTCGCCCAGGCAACACGCCCTCGCCAAAGCGTTCGAGCTGGCCCGCTACGCGGCTGGCAAGCTCGGTGGCTTTCTCTGCTTCCACGCGGCCGAAACCCTCTAGCGTGGGGGATTGCAGCCGCTGTTCGGTGGTGATGACATCGACCACCGGCGGCGTTGGCGGCGGGGGCGGACGACGCTCGATCCGAGGCGGCTGGCTGACGATCCACCACGCGAGCGCCAAGCCACCGACGAACACCAGCAGTGATGCCAGTGCACCAATACCGATGCGGCCTTGCTGAAAGAAAGCGTTAGAGCGAAAGGGGGTCATGGACGGGTGATATCCGTTGGCTAAGAGCGAAAATTCCAGAAAAATAGGCGTATCATGCTAGCATCACCGATTGCCGAGCAGCGATTAGGTAAGCTTTGTGCAAAGAGTGTGCAAGCCGACAAGAAGCGCTTTTTTTGCACCCGGCGCTGACGAACTGCGCTATAACTGCCATCATCCATGTGAAAAGCCATAGACTTCCTGGTCTGTACGACGTTATGAAAAACACCGCCACCCGCGACAAACTCATTGATTCTGGTGCCGAGCTGATTGCCCAGCAGGGCTATAATGCGACGGGTATCAATGCTGTATTAAAAACCTGCGGTGTCCCCAAAGGCTCGTTTTACCACTACTTTTCCAGTAAAGAAGACTTCGGCTTGGCGGTCATCGAGCGCTTTGCCGACGATTACGATGCATCCTTGGCGGCGCTGCTGGAAGATACGACGCTGGCGCCTCTCGAGCGCCTGCGCCGCTACTTTGCCACCGGTCGCGCCCACATGCTCGATTGTGATCACACCACCGGCTGTCTGATCGGCAACCTTGGTCAAGAGCTCTCCGGTCAGAGCGATACCTTTCGCGATGCGTTGAACGTGGTGTTTCAGCGTTGGGAAAGGCGTTTCGTCACCTGCCTAAACCACGCCCAAACCGACGGGACGATTAATACAGCCATCGCGCCCGAGTCGCTGGCGAGCTTTATACTCTCTGGCTGGGAAGGCGCGATTCTACGAGCCAAAACCCTCAAATCCGTTGCGCCTATGGAACACTTCGAAGCCATTTTGTTCGAGCACGTCTTGGTACCTCGCTAGCACGCTAGCGCTCAGTGACGCGCGCGGAAGTGGTGATCTCCACTCTGCACGTCGTTGCTCACGGCGGCGAGCAGCGACGCATCTAGCGACGGATCATCCATGGCTAGCAAACCGCACTTGGCTAGCGCCTCGCGTAGGCTGACCTGTTCATCCAGGCGTTGATACACCACTCGAACACAGCAGGGCAAACGTTCACTGTTGTCCGCCACGCCCATTTTCAGGCCGGTGAGACGCGTGACCTGGCTCTGAAAGCTGGGAAACAGAATGGTTTGGGTGATTTCGTGTCCGTTCAGGGTTTCGTGGTCGACCAAAAACAGCCGATCGGCCAGCTTGACCGCGGCGCCGACGTAGCGGTTATGACAGGGTCGCTTACCCGGTATTACTTGCATGCGCTCGGTACGCTGGTAGACCACGCCGCCTTCTCGTTTTTCCAAACACACCAGTGTGCGCATTAAATAGCCGGGGCGCGACATCGAGTGATAAAGCTCGAAATAGCGCCCCAGATAGCGTTCCAAACCTTCGCTACCCCGCTGGATGAGCGCATTGGGCCAGGGCAGTGAGGTGCTTGCGGTGTCGGCGTTGAGCTGCCCGGTTTGAACCAGCGCTCGGAAATCGTGATGGGGCAGGGCAATATCGTCTGGCGTTACGCCAAAAAAGTGGCAGATCCGCTGGAGCGCCGCATGGCTGGGATAGTAACGTCCGCTGAGGTAGCGATTGAACTGTGCCCGATTGATGGGCAGGCGACGGCACACGTCGGCAATCGAGGGATAGTAGCTGCACAGCAGGCGCAAATTGGCCACAAATTCATCGTGCATGGGCGTGACTCGGAGCTCTTGGGCGGTGGCGGTGCGGCTAATGTGCCGCCTTGCGCCAGCGAGTGCAATGCTTTGTACGGACTTTCCGCCCATGGAAAGGGGCGCCACGCTGAATGGGGGAGGTGAGCGAGTGTTCGAACATTTCGAGAAGCAGACACGCCGCGTCAATGGCGTCGAGATTGCCTATCGGGTAGGAGGAAGCGGCCCGGCGTTGCTGCTGCTTCACGGCCATCCGCAGACCCATGTGATTTGGCACAAGGTAGTGGATACGCTTGCCCAGCACTTTACGGTGGTCGCCGCCGATCTTCGCGGCTACGGCGGCAGCAGCAAACCCGACGACGACCCAGAGCACCAGAATTACGCCAAGCGCACCATGGCCGCCGATATGGCTGAACTGATGGGCGCGCTTGGGTTCGAGCGTTTTAAAGTACTGGCTCACGACCGTGGCGCGCGGGTGGCGCATCGTCTAGGCGTCGATCACGCAGAGCGGGTCGAGCGCATGGTACTGCTGGACATTGCCCCGACGCTGGCCATGTATCGCGGCACGAATGAGGCGTTTGCCCGCAGCTACTGGCACTGGTTCTTTTTGATTCGCCCCCAGCCGCTGCCGGAAATGCTGATTCAAGCCGATCCCGCTCAGTACTTAAAAAGCGTGATGGGCGCCCGCAGCGCGGGCATGGCACCGTTCGCCCCAGAAGCGCTGGCGGAGTACGAGCGCTGCCTGGCGCTTCCCGGCACGGCCACCGGTATCTGCGGCGACTACCGCGCCAGCGCCACCATCGACTTGGAGCACGACCAGGCGGATATTGACGCGGGGGTAAAACTCTCCTGCCCGATCAACGTGATGTGGGGTGCCGAAGGGGCGATTGAAGCCTGCTTCGATGCCTTGGCTGAATGGCGCAAGGTAGCGACGCAGGTAGAGGGCAAGGCGCTGCCCTGCGGGCACTACATTGCCGAGGAGGTTCCTGACTTGCTGCTGGAGGAGGCGCTGTCGTTTCTACACCAGGATGAATGACATTAGGCGCCAGCAGCACTGAACATCGCGTCGGTTCTGCTAGCGCTACTCTTAACGTTCCATGCTGCTGACGATCAGTGCCGCATTGACGCCACCAAAACCAAACCCGTTGCACAATACATGCTGAGTGGCGTGCTGATGCGCCGACGTGACGAAGGTCAAATCCTGCATATCCTCGTCGCACGCCTCCAGGTTAATGGTGGGCGGGAGTTGCTGATGCCGGAGTGCCAGTACGGAAAAAATACTCTCTATGCCGCCGGCTGCGCCCAACAAGTGGCCTGTGGCGGCTTTCGTGGCCGATATGGGAATAGCGGGCAAGCGCTCACCGAATACGTTGCGCAATGACGCTATTTCAGCCCGATCGCCAACGGGTGTGGAGGTGGCGTGGGCATTGATATGGTCAATCGCATCAGGATCTAGTTTGGCCATCCCTAGCGCCGCTTGGATCGCGGCGGCTGCGCCAGATCCATCTTTTGGACCCGCCGTCAGATGGTAGGCGTCCGCGCTGGTACCGTAACCGCTAATCACTGCTAAGGGCGTGGCGCCCCGTGCCATCGCATGGTCAAGGGGTTCGATCACCATGACGCCAGCGCCTTCTCCCATGACGAAACCATTACGGGCGTTATCAAACGGCCTGGAAGCACGCTCCGGGGCGTCTGATTCAGTGGAAACGGCCTTTAAAGCATTAAAGCTGGCGAGCGAAAGCGGATCAATACATGCTTCAGCCCCGCCGACGAGGGCGACATCGGCTTCGCCACTGCGGATGATGCGCATGCCGTCGCCAATCGCCTGTAGTCCTGCGGCGCACGCCGTTACCGGACACCCCAAGGGGCCTTGGAATCCATAACGAATAGATAGATTGCCCGCTGCCAGATTGGCTAGAAAGGCAGGCACCGTGAAAGGGGTAAGTTTGCGATAGCCGCGCTCGACCAGCGTCCTTTGCGCTTGTGTGATGGTAGGAAACCCGCCAATACCAGAGCCAATGATGGTAGCCGTTCGGCGTTTTTGCGACTGCTCGACGGGGAACCAGTCGGCCTGCGACAGTGCCTCTTGGGCGGCTGCTAACGCGTACAGGCTGAACAGGTCCATTTTGCGCTGCTCTTTGGGGTCGGCGATGGCACTCACGTCAACGCCGCCGCTGGGGTCCTGGTGAATGCTTGGTACCGTCCCAGCAATTTTGATCGGGATATTGCTGGTATCGAAGCGGTCAATGGTGCTGATGCCAGATTGGCCGTCAACCAGGCGCTGCCAACTTTTATTGACGCTGTTGCCTAGCGGGCTGACCATTCCCATGCCGGTAATCACAATAGGTGACTGCATAAGTGACTCCTGAATCAGTAGTGTGGTCACCCTAGCAATGGGCAGTATATGATCAAGATAATATTTAGCTGACGCACGATGAGGTGAGTATGCCTTACCCCAAGAGCCATAAATCGAAAACCAAAGAGCGCATTTTGGCGTCGGCGACCGAGCTATTCAGCCGCAACGGGTTTCAGAAGGTATCAATTGGCCAGATCATGAAGCTGGCGAAGATGACTCACGGCGCCTTTTATGCCCATTTCGCGTCAAAAGAGGCCCTCTACCATGAATCCGTACGCCTGACCATCGATAACAGTCGGGCCGCTAGACTGGTAAAAGGCCCTCTTTCGTTAAAACACCTGACCGAGTTAGTCGATAATTACTGCAATCTCCAAGAGCTGGAAGCGAAGCATAAGCCTGGGCCCGAATCGGTGCTGTTCAATGAAATAGGCAGTGAAAAAGCCGAAATCCGCACCCTGTTCGAAGCGTCTTACATGAGTATGAAAAAGATGCTCGAAACGCGGCTGATGGCGCTTAGCAAGTTGAAAAAACTCCCCTTTGCGGCTGATCGCAACGCGATTGCGGATAAGTCGCGGGTAATATTGGCATCTCTAGTGGGAGCCGTGGCGATTGCGAAAAGTCTACCTAGCGAGGCAGAGCGCAAGCAGGTATTGATCGCCACACAGCGCCAGATTCTACTCATGCTCGGGATCAGTGACACCGAGGCCGAGCGTATGTTGCAAGCGCAGTAAGACGTTACTCTCCTGAACGGATCGCCAGGATGCTGCTATGGCCGGCACTGCCATTGGCACATAACGGCAGCCGGTGATTTAGGCGGTGGCCCAAGACGAGGCGGGCAAAAAACTGGATAATGGCCGCCATTCGCCTGATGCGTTGGCGCTCAGGCACACTCATTATTCTGGACGCCCGCCCATGGAAATCAAAGTCAACTACCTCGACAACCTCCGCCTGGAGTCCAAGT
Organism: Halomonas sp. McD50-4; assembly: GCF_022348135.1. NCBI lineage: Bacteria > Pseudomonadati > Pseudomonadota > Gammaproteobacteria > Oceanospirillales > Halomonadaceae > Halomonas > Halomonas sp. McD50-4. The sequence goes on from NZ_JAKRFG010000003.1 coordinate 62,512, forward strand.
TCGACGATTTTACGGTCATCTCCGACCAGCCGATTCGCTACAAGGGCGACGGCTCGGCCCCCGGCCCGTTCGACTACTTCCTGGCCTCGTCGGCCATGTGTGCCGCTTACTTCGTCAAGGTGTACTGCAACGCGCGCAATATCCCCACCGAGAACATCCGTCTGTCGCAGAACAATATCGTCGATCCGGAAAACCGCTATAAGCAGATCTTCAAAATCCAGGTCGAACTGCCGGAAGATATCTCGGAAAAGGATCGCGAAGGCATACTCCGCTCCATTGACCGCTGCACGGTGAAGAAGGTCGTGCAGACCGGCCCGGAATTTCAGATCGAGGTGGTCGAGAACATCGACGAGGACGCCCAGGCGCTGCTGCTGGGCGCGCCGGAAGGGAGCAGCACCTACATCGAAGGCAAAGACTTGCCGCTGGAGCAGACCATTGCCAACATGAGCGGTATTCTGGCCGATCTCGGTATGAAGATCGAGATCGCTTCCTGGCGCAATATCGTGCCCCACGTGTGGTCGTTGCATATCCGCGACGCGGCATCGCCGATGTGCTTTACCAACGGTAAAGGCGCGACCAAAGAGAGCGCGCTCTGCTCGGCGCTGGGCGAGTTCATCGAGCGTTTGAGCTGCAACTTCTTCTACAACGATCAATTCTTCGGTGAAGAGATCGCGGACAGCGCGTTCGTACACTATCCCAATGAGAAGTGGTTCAAGCCCGGCCCAAATGACGAGCTGCCCGCCGAGATTCTCGACGAGCACTGCCTGGCGATTTACAACCCCGAAGGCGAGCTGTGCGGCTCGCACCTGATCGATACCAACTCGGGCCGCGAAGACCGGGGCATCGTCTCGCTGCCGTTCGTGCGCCAGAGCGATGGCGAAACGGTCTACTTCCCCTCCAACCTGATCGAGAACCTGTTCCTCAGTAACGGTATGAGCGCGGGCAATACCCTGGTGGAAGCTCAGGTGCAGTGTTTATCTGAAATTTTCGAGCGGGCGGTGAAGCGTGAGATCCTCGAGCAGGAGCTGACCCTGCCCGACGTACCCCAAGAAGTGCTGGCCAAGTACCCGAGCATTGTAGAGGGCATTAATGCCCTGGAAGCTCAAGGCTTCCCGATACTGGTGAAGGATGCCTCCATGGGCGGGCAGTTCCCGGTGATGTGCGTCACGCTGATGAACCCGCGCACCGGCGGCGTGTTTGCCTCCTTCGGTGCCCACCCAAGCTTCGAAGTAGCGCTGGAGCGCAGCCTGACCGAGCTGTTGCAGGGCCGCAGCTTTGAAGGCCTGAACGACCTGCCGCTGCCGACCTTCAACTCGCAAACGGTGTCCGAGCCCAACAACTTCGTCGAGCACTTCATCGACTCGGTGGGCGTGGTCTCCTGGCGCTTCTTCAGTGCCAAGCCTGATTTCGAGTTCAGCGAGTGGGACTTCTCCGGCAGCAACGAAGAGGAAGCCGAGACCCTGTTCGGCATTTTCGAGGAGCTGGGGGCCGAAGTGTACATGGCGGTGCACGAAGACCTGGGCGCACCGGTATGCCGTATTCTGGTGCCGGGCTACTCCGAGGTGTACCCCATCGAAGACCTGATTTGGGACAACACCAACAAGGCGCTGGATTACCGCGAAGATATCCTCAACCTGCACCGCCTGGACGACGAGCAGCTCACCGATCTGGTCGAGCGGCTGGAAGAGAGCCAGATGGACGACCACGCCGATATCATCACGCTAATCGGCATCGAGTTCGACGAGAACACCGTGTGGGGCCAGTTGACCATTCTGGAGCTCAAACTACTGGTCTACCTGGCCCTGCAACGCCATGAAGAGGCGCTGGACTGCGTGCAGATGTTCCTCCAGTACAACGACAACACTGTCGAGCGCGGCCTGTTCTATCAAGCCGTGAATGCGGTGCTAGAAATTGCCCTGGACGACGAGCTGGCGCTGGAGGACTACCTGCCCAACTTCAAACGCATGTTCGGCGAAGCCACCATGGAAGCCGTCGTCGGTTCGGTAGACGGCACGGTACGCTTTCACGGCCTCACGCCCACCAATATGCAGTTAGAGGGCTTGGATCGCCACCAGCGCCTGATCGAAAGCTACAAGAAGCTTCACGCAGCGCGAGCGGCTAAAGCGGGTCTCTAACGGCGTTTATCGGTGAGTAACGACAGCGGTGCGCGGCCCCTTGGCCCGCACCGTTTTTTTATGTGATGCACTGTGGTGCAGCAATTGGCGCAGTGAGTGCAACCAACTGCACCGCTGCGCCAAATTTCATCCCGCCCTTGGCTTGGTACAACACTCTCCACGCATCCCAATAGCACAAAGACGCGGTCGTTAACGACGCAACTTACAACATAACGCTCAATAATAACGCGGAGAGTACTCCATGCTCGATATGCTCAATGACCTCCTCTGGGGGAAGGTATTACTTGTTTTACTGGTGGGAGTGGGGATCGGTTTTACCGTTGCCTCCCGCTTCGTACAGTTTCGCTATTTTGGTGAAATGTTCCGTATCCTGGGCACAGGACAAGCCTTCAAGCGTAACCAGCACGGCCACTTGAGCTCGTTCCAGGCGCTGGTGCTGTCGGTGGCGGGTCGTGTAGGTGGCGGCAACATTGCCGGTGTGGCCGTGGCGATTACGCTGGGCGGTCCTGGGGCCATTTTCTGGATGTGGCTCGTCGGCCTAATGGGCATGGCCACCAGCTTTCTGGAGTGTACGCTAGCGCAAACCTATAAAGAGGCCGAGGGCGACGGCACCTACCGTGGCGGCCCGGCGTACTACATCGTCAAAGGCCTGGGCAAGCAGTGGCGCTGGCTGGCGGCGTTCTACTCGGTGCTGCTGCTGATTACCTTCGGTTTTGCCTTTACAGCCCTACAGTCCTATGCGGTTGCCACGTCCTTTGGCGATGCCTTTGGCGTGCCGGTGCTGTACAGCGGTATCGCGCTGGCCATGCTGGTGGGGCTGATCATCTTTGGCGGTATCAAGCGGATTGCCCGAATTTCCGAATTTTTGGTGCCGTTCATGGCCGTGGGGTACATCGCCGTGGCGCTGCTGGTCATTGCGTTGAACATCGCTGAGATTCCTGGCGTGATCGCGCTGATCGTGAAGAGCGCCTTTGGTTTGGAGCCGCTGGTGGGCGGCGGTATTGGCGCGGCCATCATGATGGGCTTGAAGCGCGGCCTGTTCTCCAACGAAGCGGGTTTGGGCAGTGCGCCCAACGTGGCCGCCGTTGCCTACGTGCCGCACCCGGCCAACCAAGGGATCGTTCAGGCGTTCTCGGTGTTTATCGACACGGTCATCATCTGTTCGGCCACGGCGTTTCTGATTCTGCTTAGTGGCGTGTATGACCCGGCTGCCGGTGCGGGTGTCGAAGGTATTGCGTTGACCCAAGCTGCTCTGGCAGACCATGTGGGTGAGTGGGGCCGCACCTTCGTGAGCCTGGCGCTGCTGCTGTTTGCCTTCAGCACCATTTTGTACAACTACTACCTGGGCGAAAACAGCCTGAACTTCTTCAGCCGTGATAACCAGAATCTGTTCAACGCCTTCCGCGTGGCCATCGTGCTGCTGGTGTGCTGGGGCGCGACGACCGACCTAGGCACCGTGTTCGGTTTTGCCGACGTCACCATGGGCCTCTTAGCGGTCGTGAACCTCGTGGCGCTCATTCTGCTGTTCAAATGCGGTCTGCGCATTATGAAGGATTTTGACAGCCAGCGCCGTCAGGGCATCGAACAGCCGATTTTCGACGCCAACCAGCACCCGGATCTCGACCTGGACCCCAAAGCGTGGGAGCTGGAGCCCCAAGAGGCCGAAGCGCTAAAACAGCGCCTGGAAAGTGCGCTAGCGAAGTAAGTTCGCTTCTTTTCAGCTCATAAGGAGAACCCATGCCCCGCGTCCTCATCCTCTATACGGGCGGCACCATCGGTATGCAACCCTCGCCCCAAGGGTACGTGCCAAGCGCGGGGCTGGCCGAGCGCTTGGCGGCGCACTTGGCCGTAGGTGATCCTTATCGGCTGCCTGTCTTCGAGGTGGTTGAAATACAGCCACTGATCGACAGCGCTGAGCTGATGCCCGAGGCGTGGAATCGCCTCGTGGCCGTGCTGGAAACGCACTGGCAGCGTTACGATGCGCTCGTCATCCTGCACGGTACCGATACCATGGCCTACAGCGCGGCGGCGCTGTCGTTCATGCTCGGTGCGATTAACAAGCCGGTGCTCTTCACCGGCTCCCAAATTCCGCTGGGTGAGCCAAGAAGTGACGCGCTGAACAATGTGGTCAGCGCATTACAGTTAGCGGCTCATCCGGCAACGCCCTGCGAAGTGAGCCTGCTCTTTCATGACCGGCTACTGCGCGGCAATCGCGCCCGTAAGGTGCGCACGCAAGGTCTGGATGCTTTCGACTCACCCAACTTCCCTTGGCTGGCCGAGATCGGCATTGGCATCACCTTTCCCCAGCCCTCGGCGCTGCTCAGCGGGGAGCCCAACTTTGCTCCCATCGAACTCGATGACGAGGCGGTAGCGGTGCTATCGCTACACCCAGGCATGTCGCTAACGCGCGCAAAAGCGCTACTGGCAGACGACACGCTGAAAGGTGTGGTGCTACACAGCTACGGCGTGGGGAACCCGCCCAGCTTTGACGGTGCACTGCTCGACGCCTTGAAGGCAGCCCATGAGCGGGGCGTGGCGCTGCTCAACGTCACTCAGTGCGCTCAGGGGGAGGTCATTCAAGGCGCCTACGCCACCGGGGCGGCGCTCAATCAGGCGGGCGTGATCGCTGGAGGAGACATCACGCTGGAAGCCGCCGTGGCCAAGCTCATCGTTCTGCTTGGCCGTGGGCTTTCCGGGCCAGCGCTGCGCAAAGCACTCAGCGCAGCGATTCGTGGCGAACGGTCTTGCTGATTCAGCCAAAGAACCAGTAACACACCAGAATGGCGGTGGTGATGCCTGCTATATCGGCGACCAGGGCGCATCCCAACCCATGGCGAATGCGGCTAATGCCCACGGCGCCGAAGTAAACCGCCAGCACGTAAAACGTGGTTTCGGTGCTGCCTTGGAAGGTCGCGGCCAGTAGCCCAGGAAAGCTATCGACCCCAAAGGTGTTCATGGTTTCGATCATCATGGCACGGGAGCCACTGCCAGAAAGCGGTTTCACAAAGGCGGTGGGCAGCGCATCCACGAAGCGGATATCCCAGCCAATGCCCTCCACCAGCCAGCGGATACCGCCAAGCCCGGCATCCAGCACGCCGCTGGCGCGCAGCACACCCACCGCGACAAGCATGGCAATCAGGTAGGGCAGTAGGGTGATGGTAAAGCTCAGGCCCTCTTTAGCCCCTTCGATAAAAGCGTCGTACACCTTGACGCCGCGTAGCGCCCCAACCATCAAGAACAGTATCACGATGCTAAATAGCGTTAGGTTGCCGACCAGAGTAGACGCTGCCGCCAGTGCCTGGGCGGACATCCCGGCGAGTGTGGTCATCAGCAGGCCCAGCGCGAGTGCTGCGGCTAACAGATAGGCCAACACCACCGGCTGCCATAGTTTCAAGCGCTGCATGATCGCCACGGCTAACAGCCCTGCCAGACTGGAGGCGCTTGTCGCCAACAGGATCGGTAGAAAGACCAGCGTTGGCTCGTCCGCCCCTTGCTGGGCACGGTACATGAAGATCGTGACGGGCAGCAGGGTCAGCGACGAGGTGTTCAGTACAAGAAACAGAATTTGCGCATTGCTGGCGGTATCGCGGCTGGGGTTCAGGGTTTGCAGCGAGTGCATCGCCTTGATGCCAATCGGCGTCGCAGCGTTGTCCAGCCCCAGAATGTTGGCGGCAAAGTTCATGCTGATCAGGCCCATGGCTGGGTGGCCGCGGGGCACCTCGGGCATCAATCGGCAGAACAGCGGGTCGAGCACTCGCCCCAGCAGGCGTATCAAGCCCGCCTTTTCGGCAATGGCCAGAAACCCCAGCCACAGCGTCATGGTGCCCAGCAGCACCAGAATGATATCGACGCTGACCTTCGCCATATCGAACAGCGACTGCACTAGGCGGGCAAACACCTCGCTGTCGCCACCCACCAGCCACTGCCAAAGCGATGCCGCAAAGGCGGCAATGAAAAAACTTAACCAAATTCCGTTGAGCATGGCGGGTGGGCGTCCTTGGTGATGAATAAAGCAGAGCACTTGCTGCGTATCCTACCCAAGGAGCGCCCGTACGCGCTAACCCGACAGCGAAAGAAAAAACAGTATCAGCGGAGGCGACAGCAGCGACAGGATAAAACCGCTAACCACCGCAATCGGCACGCAGGCCACGCCGCCGTGCTGCTGTATGACGGGCAGGGTGAAGTCCATGGAGGTGGCCCCGCCGTAGCCAATTGCTAGCGCGGTGTGGCGGTGAATGACCAAGGGAATCAAAATGAACGCCAGCAGCTCGCGGGTGAGGTCGTTGAAGAACGCCACGCCGCCCATCAAAGGGCCGAGCTGGTCGCCAATCAGGATGGCCGACAGCGAGTACCATCCAAACCCAGAAGCCAGGGCCAATCCTTCGTTCCAGCTAAGCGAGAGCAGCGGCGCGGCGGCCAGTCCCGCCAGCAGCGAGCTCAGCGCCAGCGTGATGGCAATGGCAAGCCCCAAGCGGTTTAGCAAAATCTGCTTCAATGGCATGCCGGAGTTGCGTAACTGGCAGCCAATCAACGCCAACAGCAGGTAGAGCACCCACTCCGCCAGCCGGTCAGCCGTGGTGAATAGCGCCTCGCCAACCCTAGGCCCCAGCAGCAGACCTGCAGTGACACCCGCGGCGACCACTCCCACTAACATTAACGAGCCCTGCATCGCGGCGAGTTTACTGGTGGGGGCATCTTTCACCACTGGCGAGCCGCCCGCGCTGAGTCGTACCCGCCGTGACAGCCACCATAGCGCCGCTAGGTTAAATAGGGTGGTCATGCTAAACAGCAGCAGGGCATTGCCCCCCAAACGAGAGAGCTGGCTGCCTAGGTTGTCGAGACCGGCAAGGCTGATGCCCATCAACAGCAGGATCACATATACCGAGCTGCTAACGGCTCGGTTGATCAGGTTGAGTAAAGTTGATGAGCCAACGCGTACCAAGTAGCCCAAAAACAGCGGCAGTAAAACGATCAATAGGCCAGACAGCATTTAGGGCGCGTTATCCTCGGCAGGGGTGAACTGGGTCATGGTGAGCGTCGTTTGTCGGCGCCCCTCTTTTTCATAGGTGGCTGAGAGGATGAGCCCCGGCCAGTCAGGATGGAAGTTGATCAGCAAATGCCGATCGGGCTTTTCAGCATCGATCAGCGTGACCTGCTTGGCGTCGAACTCACCGGCAGGCACACGGGCTGTAGTGGGCTCGTTCACGAAGTACTGGAAGTGTTCGTCGCGCCCACGGTGATCCACGAAGTCGATATCGCAGGGGTTGCTCTCGGTGCAGCCTTCTGTGCCAGCCCGGCGGGAGAGGTCGAACAGGGCGGCTTGACGATCGATGGAGGGAATGTCGTCTTGGTTGAGCTGATAGCTGTCGCCGACGCCGAAGAGAGAGTAGCTGCTGTTATAAAGCAAAGAGTGTGTGTCGCCATCATCGATGTAGAAACGACTGCGCTCGTTACCTCGGGCGACGGCAATGGAGAAACTCATGTCGCTCAGCCAATGCGAGCCTTCATGCGTGAGCGTATGGGTAATGTTGGCGCTCGGCCAGCCGCGAATGTCAAGCCGGTACTGCGCCTCGAATGGCTGAGGAGAGGCCAAGGAAGCGCTGTCATCGGCAAGCGCGGCGGCGCTGGTCGTCATCAGCGCGGCAGTCAGTGTAGCGCCCATTAGGCCGTGCCGTGTGTTACGAGCGAATGTGTGTTGCAAAGGCTCTTCCTCCCTACAGTGTGTCGTCCTAAGAGCCTTTAGCAAGCGCTTGGTTCCTTGGGTGAGTATAGCGAGCGGGCTACTTGCCGTCAGTAGCCCAGCTTGGGATCGACGGTGGCGACCGGCTCTCCTGCATCGAAGGCATGCAGGTAGGAGATGACCTGGTCGATGGCATCGTTCAGCGGTGTGGGGGCCGCCATGTGAGGCGTGACGATGACCTTGGGGTGCCGCCATAGCGGATGGTCAGCGGGCAAGGGTTCTTTATCGAACACATCCAGTAGCGCGCCGCGCAGATGGCCTGAACGCTCGTCCTGACCCAACGCATCGAGCAGCGCCTGTTCGTCGATCAGGCTACCGCGACCTGGATTGATGACACTGGCCCCTTTAGGCAGTTGGGCCAGCCGCTCGCCGTCGAGAATGTGCCGGGTTGCCGCGGTGTCAGGCAAGATCGTCACCACGCTTTGTACTTGGCTCAACAGGTCGTTCAGACCCTCATCGCCATGTAAGCAGCGCACACCGTTGATGTGCTTGGGCGTTCGGCTCCAGCCCAAAACGGGGAAGCCTGCTTGCTGGAGTGCACTGGCGACGTAGCTACCGATGGCGCCCAGCCCTAATACGCCGACTGGCCAGTTTGCTTTATCCGGCACTGTCTGGGGCTGCCAACGAGCGCTGGATTGTTGCGCAGCGTAACGATCCATACTGCGATAAAAATACAGCACGCCGTAGAGCACATAGTCGGCCATCAGCTCGCTCATCCCGGCATCACGCAATTTGACGATGGGCACGTCTTTGGGTAGTTCAGGCGTCTTGAGCAAATGATCGACGCCGGCTCCCAGGTTGATAATCCCCTTCAGCTGGGTTTGTTCCTCGAAGAGATGCGCGGGCGCTTTCCACACCGCGAGGTAATCGGCATTGGCGCGCTCACTAGGGGGAGCGTCGCTCGTCACGACGTCCGCGTGGGGTAGCGCTTGGGCAATGGCGTCCTGCCACTGGGCCGCGTCGTCGATATGCAGGACAATTTTCATATGATCTCCTCGTTATCTAGCCAATGCCGTCATTCACTATCATGGGTGAGAGTCTTACGAGTTCGCAACCCGTAGAGCGCCTTGTGCCAAGGAGTAAGAGCGCTGTTAACACCTCGATGTATACAACGTTAACGGCATATGAAATTTTTGTCATAAAGGTTTTGACCGGCAACCAAGGGTGGGTGCTAGTATCGGCTTAAGACGACATTGGCGGGCCAACAGCGGCGGTGGCCAGGTCGATCCTGTGGCCCAGTGCGGCATGTCCTTGCGGCTCGCGCTGGTTCTTAGTGATCTTTGATGGCGAGTTGCCCGATGACTGAGGTTTCCCTGCCTTTCACTCGTGAAGAGTATGCAAACCGCCTTTGGAAGGTGCGTACCGAAATGGCCGTTCGCGGCATCGATGTACTGATCGTCAGCGATCCCTCCAACATGGCGTGGCTAACCGGCTACGATGGCTGGTCGTTTTATGTTCACCAGTGTGTATTGGTAGGGCTGGAAGGCGAGCCGGTGTGGTTTGGGCGACGTATGGATGCCAACGGCGCGCTGCGCACCTGTTGGATTCATCCAGACAACATTACCTACTACCCGGATTATTACGTCCAGAACCCCGACATGCACCCGATGGAGTATTTGGCGCAGTCGATCATGCCCGACCGCGGTTGGCACACCGGCGTGGTGGGTATGGAGATGGATAACTACTACTTCTCTGCTAAAGCCTACCAAAGCCTGCTCAAGGAGCTGCCCCACGCACGCTTCATGGATGCTAATGCACTGGTCAACTGGTGCCGGGCGATCAAGTCACCGCAAGAAGTCGCCTATATGCGCGTGGCGGCCAAAATCGTCGAAGGTATGCACTCACGCATTCTAGAGGTGATCGAGCCAGGACTGCCAAAGAGCAAGCTGGTGTCTGAAATCTATCGCGTCGGTATCGAAGGCTTCGTGGACGAGAACGGCAAGGTGTTTGGTGGTGACTATCCAGCCATCGTGCCGATGCTGCCCACCGGTAAAGACGCCGCCGCCCCACACTTGACCTGGGACGACACGCCCTTTCGCAGCGGCGAGGGCACCTTCTTCGAAATTGCCGGGGTGTTCAAACGCTACCATGCCCCCATGTCTCGGACCGTGTTTCTCGGCACGCCGCCCACCGACTTCATCCGCGCCGAGTCGGCCTTGCTGGAAGGCATCGAGCACGGCTTGGCGGTGGCAAAACCCGGTAACCGCACGGCCGATATCGCCATGGCGCTGGGCGCGGCGATGGACAAGTACGGCTTTGACCGCGGCGGCGCACGCTGTGGCTACCCCATCGGTATCTCCTACCCCCCCGACTGGGGCGAGCGCACCATGAGCCTGCGCCCGTCGGACGAAACGATTCTGCAGCCCGGTATGACGTTCCACTTCATGCCAGGCCTGTGGGTCGATGACTGGGGGCTGGAAATTACCGAAAGCATACTGATTACCGAAGACGGCTGCGAAACGCTGGCAAACTTCCCCCGCCAGCTGTTCGTCAAGTAGCTGCGTGACAACACAAGGGACACACAATGACGCTTCAACCGAACTCACTGCGCCCAAGCCCTATTGCTGCCACCGTTGATTTCGACGCCGACGGCGTTCAGCACGGCTTTTTAAAACTGCCGATCTCCACCGATGAGTCGGCCTGGGGCGCGGTGATGATTCCCGTCACGGTGGTGAAAAACGGCGAAGGCCCTACGGCGCTGTTGACGGGGGGCAACCACGGCGATGAGTACGAGGGAATTACCTCCCTACTCAAGCTCTCTTCGACGCTCAAAGCAGAGGACGTGACCGGCCGCGTCATCATCGTGCCCTGCATGAACACCCCGGCGGTCATGGCAGGCAAGCGTACCTCGCCGATGGACAAGGGCAACCTGAACCGCAGCTTTCCCGGTGACCCCAACGGCACGGTGACTTCGCAAATCGCCGACTATTTCACCCGCGTACTGGTGCCCATGAGCGATGTGGTGCTCGATCTGCACTCCGGCGGCCGCACGCTGGATATCCTGCCGTTTGGTGCCTCTCATGTGTTGGATGACAAACAGCAGCAGCAGGCCGCCTTGGAAGGTGCCAAGGCCTTTGGTGCGCCTTACGCCATGGTGATGTTCGAGCTGGATGCCGAAAAGCTGTTCGACACTGCCTGCGAGCGCCAGGGCAAAGTGTTTGTAGCCACTGAGCTGGGCGGCGGCGGCACCTCTACACCGCAAAGCATCGCCATTGCCGAGCGTGGCGTACGCAACTTCTTGATTCATTACGGCCTAGTAGCGGGTGATGTTGAGATGCCCGAAGGTGGGCAGATGTACCTCGATATGCCCGATGCCAGCTGCTACGTGCAGAGCCAACACTCCGGCGTGTTGGAACTGTTAGTGGCCCTGGGGGATGAAGTGAAGAAGGGTCAAACCATCGCCTATGTCTACGACATGACCCGCAGCGGCACGGCTCCGGTGGCCTACCAAGCTGAGCGTGACGGCATTCTCATGGCTCGCCGTGCGCCGTCACTGATCAATATGGGGGATACCCTGGCGGTGATCGCCGATGTTGTCGAACGCCTGGAGGCGTAGCCCCCGGCATGATGAAACTGGACCGTTTTGATCTCAAAATCCTTGATATCCTCTCTCGGGATGGGCGAATCACCAAATCCAAACTGGCCGAGGCGATTAACCTGTCCGTTAGCCCCTGCTGGGAACGGGTGAAGCGCCTTGAAAAGGCTGGGGTGATCGAGGGCTACACCGCGCGAATCAATGCCGACGTGTTGGTACCGCGCAACCCGGTATGGGTGCAGATCGAACTCAAACAGCACAATGCCGACAGCTTTGCCCGCTTCGAAGCCCTGGTGATGCAAACCCCCGAAGTGACCGAGTGCGTGGCCGTCGGCGGCGGGGTGGATTATCTGGTCAAGTTCGAGGCCCGCAGCATCGACAGCTATCAGCGCCTAATGGATAAGTGGCTGGTCTCCGAGGCGGGCATCGAGCGTTACTTCACCTATATCGTGACGAAAACGGTCAAGCATCAGCCCATCGGCATCGATACCAGCGCCGCACTATAGCTACGTTTATGGGCTGCCAAAAAAAACCGATTTAAATCGTCCTGCCACAAAAAAAGTGCCGGAAATCTCCGGCGCTTTCGAAAACACTTCGTGATGGTTCTCCCTTACGCTAGGCACATAGATTCCACACGGCCTTAACCGCCGTTAATGGCTCTTTCGATGTACACGGTGTGTCGCCGTTGGCTGGCTTCACCGTACTGGCTGCACCTGGGGAGATACTCATGACCACACTATCCACCACGCTCGTGAAACGTCTGGAAGATCCGCGCCTGTTTCGGCAGTACGCCTATGTGAATGGCAAATGGACCCATGGCGAGGGTGGCCGCGAAGAAGCGGTGGTTGACCCCGCGACGAATGAGGCCATTGGTCATATTCCTCTGCTAGAGGCGGCTCAAATCACCGCGGCGGTGGACGCAGCGGAAGCGGCCTTCGTCCACTGGCGCGCCCTGCGCGCCGATGAGCGTTGCGAACGCCTGCTGGCGTGGTACGACCTGATTCAAGCCAACCGTGAAGACCTGGCCACTATCATGACGCTGGAGCAGGGTAAACCGCTGCCGGATGCTCGTGGTGAGGTGGAGTACGGTGCCAGCTTCGTGCGTTGGTTCGCCGAAGAGGGCAAACGCACCTACGGCGAAACCATCCCAAGCCACATTCCCAATGCATCGCTCGGCACCATCAAGGAGCCGGTGGGCATTGCGGCGATGATCACACCCTGGAACTTCCCGCTGGCGATGATCACCCGTAAAGCCGCCGCTGCGCTGGCCGCAGGCTGCCCGGTGATCGTGAAGCCCGCCAACGAGACGCCTTTTTCGGCACTGGCGCTGGCCGAGCTTGCCGAGCGTGCGGGCATTCCGGAGGGTATCTTCAACGTGGTGTTGGGTGACCCTGCGGAAGTCTCCAAGATTTTATGCAGCGAACCGCGCATTCGTGCGCTCTCGTTCACCGGCTCCACCCGCGTGGGCCGCCTGCTCATCGAACAGAGCGCCAATACGGTAAAACGTCTTTCGCTGGAGCTGGGTGGCAACGCGCCGTTCATCGTTGGACCGGATATGGACCCCAAAGAAGCCGCCTATGCGGCGGTGGCCGCGAAGTTCCAAACCGCCGGGCAGGATTGCCTAGCCGCTAACCGGATACTGGTACACGAATCCATTCACGATGAGTTCGTGGCCCAGTTCACCGAGCGCATGGCGGCACTCACCGTGGGCAACGGCCTGCACGGCGAAGTAGATCTTGGCCCTCTGATTCACCGCCAAGCGGTCGAAAAAGCGGCTGCGATTGTCGATGATGCGATCTCGAAAGGTGCCACGATGATCGCGGGTGACCAAAGCCAAGCGCCGGGCGATAACTTCTTCATGCCGGTGCTGCTGACCGGTGTGACGCCGCAAATGAAAGTATGGCGGGAAGAGAACTTTGCCCCCGTGGCCGGCATTACCGCTTATAGTAGCGACGACGAAGTGATCGAGATGGCCAACGACACCGAATATGGTTTGGCTGCGTATATCTATACCCACGATATTCGCCGCATCTGGAAGCTGATGCGCGCGCTGGAGTACGGCATGGTGAGCGTCAACTCGGTGAAGATGACCGGCCCGCCCGTGCCTTTCGGCGGCGTCAAACAGTCCGGCCTTGGCCGTGAAGGTGGCGCGACGGGCATCGATGAGTACCTGGAAACGAAGTACTACTGCCTGGGGGCGCTGGGTTCCGTATCGGGTAGTTAAATATCGCCATTGTGCATGGCTGGATAGGGGCACACGAACACGCTGTAGACCCATCCCTGGGCGCTCGGCTTTTTCATCCCTGAAAAAGACGGTTCGCTTAGCCCCTATCCAGCCCCGCTGGCCCCAGTACTATTGAATTGAAGCCTTTCTAATATGTGAAAGGCGTATCGTACAGAGAGAACGTTATGAGCTTGCATCAGGACCTGATCGAACGCGACCGCAAAGTCACCTTCCACGCCTCTACCCATTTGCGTGATTTCGCCCATGGCGATGCGCCGGGCCGCGTGATTACCGGCGGTAAAGGCATCCACATCGTGGATAAAGATGGCCGTGAGTTCATCGACGGTTTTGCGGGCCTTTACTGCGTCAACATCGGTTATGGCCGCACCGAAGTGGCGGAAGCGATTTACAAGCAGGCGCTTGAGCTTTCCTACTACCACACCTACGTCGGCCACTCCAACGAGCCGCAAATCGAGCTGTCCGAGCGCGTATTGAAAATCGCGGGCCTCAACATGTCCAAGGTTTACTACGGCATGTCCGGCTCTGACGCCAACGAAACCCAGCTCAAGATCGTGCGCTACTACAACAACGTGCTGGGCCGCCCGCAGAAGAAAAAGGTCATCTCGCGTATGCGCGGCTACCACGGCTCCGGCATCGCGTCTGGCTCACTGACCGGCCTGAAGGCGTTCCACGACCACTTCGATCTGCCCATCGAAACCATCCGTCATACCGAAGCGCCGCACTACTACCTGCGTGCCGCCGAACAACACGGCATGACCGAGCTCGAATTCTCCGCCTACTGCGCGGACAAGCTCGAAGCGATGATTCTGGAAGAGGGTCCGGACACCGTGGCCGCCTTCATCGGCGAGCCGGTGCTAGGCACCGGTGGTATCGTGCCGCCGCCAGAAGGCTACTGGGAAGCGATTCAGCCGGTGCTGGACAAGTACGACGTGCTGCTGATTGCCGACGAAGTGGTGTGTGGTTTTGGCCGTACTGGCTCCGACTTCGGCAGCCACCACTACAACATGAAACCTGACCTGATCACCATCGCCAAAGGCCTGACCAGCGCCTACCAGCCGCTGTCCGGCGTCATCGTCGGCGACAAGGTATGGAAAGTGCTGGAGCAGGGCACCGGTGAATTCGGCCCCATCGGCCACGGCTGGACCTATTCCGGCCACGCCTTGGGCTGTGCTGCTGGCCTTGCCAACCTGGATATCATCGAGCGCGAAAACCTAGTGGGCAACGCAGCAGAAACCGGCGCTTACTTCCAGCAGCAGCTGAAAGCGACCTTCGAAGGCCACCCGTTGCTGGGCGACGTGCGCGGTGTAGGCCTGATGGCGGCGCTGGAGTTTTCACCGGATGCCAAGCAGCGCCTGCACTTCGACCCCACGCTGAAAGTCGGCCCTCGGGTGGCGGCAGCGGCTATGGAAGAAAATCTGATTGCCCGCGCCATGCCCCAGGGCGACATTCTCGGCTTCGCGCCGCCGCTGACCATCAACCGTGGTGAAGTGGACGAGATGATCGGCCGTGCCAAGCGCGCCATCGACCGCGTGACCGATGAGCTGGTGCGCGCGGGTGATCTGAAAACCGGCCAGCAGGAAGCCGCCTTCACGATTTAACGCCTGAACGCATAACTCGACCAACGACACTGCCCGCTTGCTGCGGGCAGTGTCGTTTCAGTACGTAGTGATCACTGGGATTAAAACCGGTAGTCGACGCCCAGGCGAACGTCGCGCCCGGGCTCGGCCAGCCCTACGATGCCCTCATAGCCTGGGAGGTGCTCGAAGTCAGCGTTGCTGGCATGGTCCAGATACTGCTTATCCAGCAAGTTGTTGACGGTTAGCGTGACCGCTAAGTCCTCGCTTTGGGTGGGAAGCCATCGGACATAGGCATCGTGTACGCCATACCCCGGTTTGCCAATGGTGCCCACCGAGGTCTCCAAGGCGCTAATGCCTTCGACGAACTGGCCACGCCAGCCCACCTGCCAGGCGCGATTGACTTGGTAGTCGACGTTTGCCGTCCAGGTATTGCCGATGGTGTTACCAATACCGTTGTACTCATAAACGGTCAGCGGCTGGCCATTCAGCTCGATATCATTGTGATGGAAGCTCAGCCCGGCGGACAGCGATGCCCACTGGTAATTCGCGCTGAGCACATAACCGTTGGATTCAAGATCGCCGACGTTCTGATACAGGGTAGGGCGGCCCAGGGGGTCGGCAATGACGTCATCGATGGTCGAACGGTACAGCTCCGCGCTGAGTTGCCAAGGACCCTGCTCGAAGCGCGCGGCGATTTCACTGTTACGTGCCTGTTCGCCGCGAAGATCCGGGGCGTTGGCGGCGCCTTCGAGCTTGAACGCATCGTGGGCTTTCGGGCCGCGGAATGCGCGCGCATGGGCAGCGCTCAACGTGACGTGATCGGAGACCATCCATTCGGCGTCGATATTGGGGCTTATGTCGTCCTCGCGGTAAGAGAGGCCGCTATTATCGGTGAGGCGATAGCGGTCGTACCGGGCGCCGATCCCCAGCCGAACGTCATCGGTGAGCTGCAGGTCGTTTTGTACGAATATCCCGGCGATATCACCGCTTTCGCGTTCCTGTGTAGGGTTTTCCTCGTAACCTGCGGTGACCTCGTCATCCCGATAGTCAATGCCGTAAACGATACGGTGGCTGCCCACACGGCTCGTATTGGCAAGGGTCAGCCCGGTGGACTCGGATTCGCCGAAATAACGTCCCCAGCGGTCCGCGACGTTTTGTTCCACATCGGCCGTGGTGTGGTATAGCGTGGCTTCCAGGTCGAGCCATGATTGCCCCTGCGGGCGCAGTTGGTAATTCAGCGTACTGGTTTGGCGCTCGGCATCCAGCGAGTACAGGCGATTGAAGCCGCTAACGACCCATTGAGGCCGCTGGGCCCGCTCGCCTTCGTCCTGACGAATCTCATGGCTGAGCGTAAAACGCTGTGTGCCGAAGTCCCCTAGCAGTTTCACTTGGCCCAACTGCTGATTGGCCTCGGTGCCGGCCTGTTCGCTGCCGTTGCCGTCTTCATAGCGTTGCTGGTCGCGTTCGACGAGAGTGCCCATGGCGCTCCACTGGTCGTTGACGCGACCAAACAGGGTGGTGCTCACGCGATAACTTTCTGGGTTGGTGCCCGCTCCCGCCGACAATAGCCCGCCCAAGCGCTCTCCATCACGCAGTAGATCATCGGGGTCTTTAGTGACGAAGCGCACGCTGCCGCCTAGGGCACCGGGGCCATCAGTGGCACGACCGGCCCCCGTGGTGACTTCGACGCGCTTGAGCAGGGCAGGATCTACACCAATACGGCCCGTATGGTGAAACAGGCTGCCGCTTTGGGCCGCGCCGTCGATGGTAACGTTCAACAGCGGGTCTTCGATGCCTCGCACGTAGAGCTTCTGTGCGATGCCGAGCGAGCCGCCCACGCTGATTTGTGGGTCTTGATCGAATAGATCGCCAAGATCGTCGGCTTGGTAGCGCTCCAGCGTCTCGGCTTCTACCACGCTGTCGCCATGGAGAGGCGCTTCCTCGACGACGTGAAGGGTATCCAGCGACGCTGGCGATTGAGCAAACGCGGTGCTGCTCATCAGAGTAGCGATGGTTAGCGTAAGAGGATGACGAAGAAAGCGAGCGGTTGGCTGCATGGTAACGAGTAGGCTCCCATATTTTTCTATTTGATTATTATTCTCGTTTGAGTGTGCGCGGCTGGCTACCGTTTTTACAACTGTTACAACTGATCGTGTGCGGGTAGGTCGATGCCTTGCTGGGCTGCATCTCTCGGCAGTGTGATGAGGTGTTCCAAACCACCCTCGGGGTGGTTACGTGTGACGATGTTACCGTGCACGGCATGGATATGACGCAGTGATAATGCAAGTCCTAGCCCCGTGCCTTCTGGGCGGCATCGGCGTGCATCGGCTGTGCGATAGAAGGGGGTAAACAAGTGTGGTAACTGCGAGGCCTCGACGCCTGGACCGTTATCGCGCAGGGTTAGCCGATAGCCGCGCGGCTGGGGGGTCAGAGACAGTGTCACTGTGGGCGGCGGTGACGTAGCCAACGAATAGTGGCAGGCGTTGCGTAACAGATTCTCCAGCGCCTGTCCCAATGCGCGCTGGCTAGAGTGGTACAGCAGAGCGCTCTCCGGCAGCGACACGCTCCAGCGGTGATCGGGGTACTCGAAACGCGCGTCGTCCAACAAAGCGTCCAGTAGGTCGACCAGATCAAAGGTGTCGGTACCCAAAACCGGTGTCTCATGGCTCAGCCAAGCAAGCGTTAGGGCATCATTGACTAACTGGCGCATCTGCTGACTTTCCTGCTCCAGGCGAGCGACGGACGAAGGCGAGCTAGCGCCTGCTTTCATATGCTCGATCGCCAAGCCAAGGCGTGTCAGCGGCGCGCGAATTTCATGGGATAGATCGGCCAAAAGCTGCCGCTGGGCAGCGATGGTCGCTTGGGTTTTGCTGGCCATGCCGTCGAATCGGAGCATGAGCTCGCCTAACTCGTCGTCACGGGGCATCGTGCTTGGTGGCGGATGAGGCTGACCGTCGCTGATGGCCTGCGTGGCATCGCGCAGGTAGCGCAGCGGCCCGCTAATGTGTCGATACAGCAGCAAGCCAATGGCTAACAGCGTCAGAAGCGGGATAACACCATTGACGAGCCAAATGACGCTTCTCAAGTGGCTACCCGGGCGCATGCGCTGGGGCAGGGTAATTAAAAAGTGACGGTGGCCGCCTTCGAAGGTGATGTCCATGATGGGATTGTCGGGAAAATAGAGATGAATCGGCCACTCGATCAGCCGGCCCAACCGATAACCCTCTCGAAACTGTTCGGAGAGCGTGCCCCCAGCCACTGGCGTTACGCTGGAGGTAACCACCGCTGCCCAGGTGTTCTCCTGGGCTTGCAGTGCGTCTAGCCAGTCGGCGAGTGCGGCGTCGTCGCCCGCGCGGTATAGGGCTTCGGCAGTCTCGCCCCAGCTTGCCAAAGTGTGTTGGTGGTGTGGGGCAATCACGCTCATTTGGCGCTCTGCCCATTTCTCGAGCAGTGACGTCGAGACCACTAACGCAATGCCACCGGTCGCCACGATGCCGCACAGCTTCCATCGCAATCGCTGTCTCATTGCAAGCAGTACCCTTTGCCGTGCTGAGTTTGCAGCCTAAGCGCGTCGAACCCGGCACCGCTGAGCTTACGACGAACGCGGCTGACGTGCATATCCAGGCTACGGTCATAGGGGCTGTACTCCCGCTGAAACAGGCGATGATAAAGATACGTCTTGCTCAGCGTTTGGCCTCGGTGATGGGCCAACAACCAAAGTAAACGAAACTGTAGTGGGGTAAGCTCGACGGCTTTCCCTGCCACTTTGAGCTCTGTGCGAGAGGCGTCAAGGGAGAGGTCATCGACCTGCAACCACTGCGCTTGGGCAGCGGGTGGTGGGGCCGAGCGACGCAGCAATGCGTCGATACGCAGCGCCAATTCGAGCGGGTGGAAGGGCTTGGCCAAATAGTCATCCGCGCCGTGCTGTAGCCCTTTGATGCGCTCTTCTTCGGCCCCGCACGCGCTCAGCATTAGAACGGGCAGGGAGAACCTGTCACGCAGCACTGCGAGTAGCTCCAAGCCGCTCATACCCGGCAGTCGGACGTCCAGTAGCAGTAGATGGATATCGTTTTCCTGTACACATCGAAAACCGCTGTCGGCATCCAGGCAGTGAGTAACGCGGTAGTTACGCTGGCTGAGCAGCGTGATCAACTGCTTACCAAGGATGGGGTCATCGTCGATCAATAAGAGATGGTGAGGAGCAGGCATCATGAACCATAAAGAGCATTGTTCTGGCGAATGATAATAATGATTGTTTGCATTACTGTTGGCAAGTAATGAAACGAACACCGCAAGGCGAGGTCTCTTTTCACGGCCAAGAGAGATGTCATGCTAATGGAGGTTTTCGGCCAGCCCGCTACGCTTAACGTCATAAAGCCATCAATGTTTGGAAAGGAGCCTGTCATGCAACCGGTACTCGCTTTTGACGTATACGGCACGCTGATTGATACCCAAGGCGTGACGATCGAGCTGGAACGTCGCCTGCAAGATGCGCAGCAGGCGGGAGAGTTCGCCAAGCGCTGGCGGGAAAAACAGCTCGAGTACAGCTTTCGCCATGGGCTGATGGGCGCCTACGTGCCCTTTGCCGAGTGTACTCGCGAGGCGCTGGTGTTTACCGACCGCGCGCTGCAAACCGGCCTGTCGGATAACGACCGCGATCACTTGATGGCCGTCTATGCTGAGCTGCCCGCTTTCCCCGACGTGGTGCCCGCGCTGGACCGACTGCGCGATGCCGGTATTCGCTGCGTGGCGTTTTCGAACGGTACCGAAGACGCCGTCAATCAGCTGTTGACGCGCGCCGGGGTGAAAAGTCACATGGACGCCGTGGTGAGTGTCGACGCCATCAAGCGCTTCAAGCCCGACCCCGCCGTTTACGCCTATCTTCGCACACGGTTAGAGACACGGCCGGAAACCACATGGCTCATCTCCAGTAACCCGTTCGATGTGATTGGTGCCACCCATGCGGGCTTGCGCAGTGCCTGGGTACGTCGCCATTCGGATGCACCGTTCGACCCTTGGGGGATCGAACCCGATATGACGGTGCCCGAGTTGGAGACGTTGGCAGAACGCATGATGCGATAGGTTGGTATCCATCGCTATCGACCCCATAATGGGGGCAGCTTTCATTCTCACGGGTAAGACGATATGTCGAAAAAAATCTACTGCATCGCAAGCTTCAAACCCAAAGCCGGTAAAGAGGAAGCCGTCTTCAAAGCGCTGCAGAGCCTGGAGCCCAATACGCATCGCGAAGATGCCTGCCTGCACTACACGGTGACCCGCCAAATCGATAACCCGTTTGCCCAGGGCACTAGCTATCCCATCGTGTTTCACGAGATTTGGGCCAGTCGTGAAGAGTTCGAGGCGCACTGCCAGCGCAAAGAAATTCAAGAGTTCTTCGCCCAGCACGTTGAGTCGCCCGATGGCGATATCGAAGACGCCAACGTGTGCGTCTACACCGATGAGCCGTGGAATTTTGATGCGCCCAAGGTGTCATGAGGGCACAACGTGTAGAATAGGCGACCAAAACCGAACGATGATGGAGCCCATATGACCGAGAAAAAGATGAACGTCGAAAGCTTTAACCTGGATCACACCAAGGTAAAAGCCCCCTACGTACGTTTGGCCGATATCAAAGAGGGCCAGAACGGCGACCGTATCCATAAATACGATCTGCGTATCTGCCAGCCTAACAAAGAGCACATGGAGATGCCTGCGCTGCACTCCCTGGAGCATTTGATGGCGGAAATGTCGCGCAATCACACGGATAAAGTGGTCGATATCAGCCCAATGGGCTGCCAGACCGGCTTTTACATCGCGCTGATCAACCACGATGATTACGACGATGTACTGTCGATCATCGAGCAGACCCTCAACGACGTACTTACCGCCACCGAGGTGCCCGCTTGCAACGAAATGCAGTGCGGCTGGGCCGCCAGCCACAGCTTGGAAGGCGCTCAGGAACTCGCCAAAGGCCTGCTGGCCAAGCGCAGTGAATGGACCGAGGTCTTTGCTTAAAACCCTGGCGTTAATCTAACACGCCAAACGCCCCCTTCATTGGGGGCGTTTTCGTTAGAGAGTGTAGGCAGTTTCTATATTCAATACGCGAACAGGAAGGCTTGACAATACTAGCGTTATCGACTTGATGCATGACGTCGGTGATGGGCTGTATAGGTAATATAACGTTAAAAGTGTAAGCATCTAGTCACTTGTTAATAGCTAGATGCTTTCACTTTATTTTTTGTTAGTATCGCCAAGTTGACTGGGGTGGCGATTGAATGAGTCGTGTAGAAAACGAAACTGCTTGTCACAGCGACGACATGCTCCACACATTGAAAGATGAATTGCTAGCTGAGTTTTTTGTTGAAATGTTAGTGGTTGCTCAATTCTCAGTGACATTAGCCGAGTGGCTTCTTTGCACATAATCATACCTGGGTCCTCCATTGAGTTATTTTAGGGTGTATTGGGAAGATGTTTGTTTAAGTTTACTTTTTGCATTTTTGGAGCCCTCCCTGGTAATAATATTGAAATTAATCAAATAAGTAAGTTTGGCTCTAGTAGCTCGATTGCATAAGCTTCTCGAAAGCACTGCGTAAATCATGTGAGGCAGTAACACCTTCGATGGTCTGCTGGCGATTTCCCTGCCCATCAAATAGAAGAATAGTGACGTGGCCCACTCCGTATCTATGCGCAAAATCGGCACCACTGGTGGTGTTGATATCTGCAATGCGCCAAGCTGGCGGATGCTCCATTTCGTTCAGCGCTTGCTCCGCATTCGTTCTGAGACGTTGGCACAGTGGGCAGCTGTGATCATGCACTTGTACCGCCACCGGCTGACCACTTCCCAGGATGCTCAAGTCTGATTCTTGTCGAGCCGACTGTTCGTTAGCGATTAGCCAAGCAATGGGGACCGCCAAGAAGGCGAGAAGGATGGCTGCTTTGCGCATCAGCTTGCGGAATTTGATGCCTTTCTTTAGCGGCTTGTTTGCCTTTTTTGACGTCTTCTTCATTTCTCTATTAACCAGCCTTTTTCAATGCAAGCACGTAATTTGAGCCTTGCTCTATGTAAGATGACCCAGCAATTCGCTTCACTCAGCGAAAGTATTTGGCAAATTTCTTGCGTGGTGAGATCCATGAGTTCGCGCATCGTAAAAACACGGGCTGTGTTGCCAGGAAGGGCGATCAAACAGGTATCTAACAATTGCCAGAAAGCCGCATTTTCTAACATTTGATCAGGCTCACCCCAGGACTTAGGTTTGCTGGCGGCTTGCCATCGTCCATTTTCTTTGAACAAGTTCTCGAAGGAGTCTTCGTCGCTATACTCTTCGTCTTGCCATGAAATGTAGCGGCGTTCGTATCGTATTCGTTCAAGAAGCTTGTTTTTTAAAATCCCAAACACCCATGTTTCAAAGGCAGATCGGCCGCTGAAGGTGTCTTGTTTTTCAATCGCAGTGATGAGCGTATCTTGAACAATGTCTTCCGCTGCCGTGTGATCTCGTAGCTGTAACCGTGCAAAGGAAATAAGTTTTGGTCGCAGGGCGGCGATGTGATCATCCATAGGTAACAGCGTCATCGTCAGGTGTATCCCTAGAGAACGGTTATCGAAGCGGCCGCTGTGGCGGCCACAGAGATCGATTTAAGTGTCAGCTTTCCAAGCAAGTGGCTTTAGCTCTTCGTTAAGTGGTGTTCCAGCGACATGGTTCGTGTAGTTAGACAGCGTTTTTAACGCACAGGCAATGACCAGTTCTAAGATTTGCTGGTGCGAAAAACCCGCTTCTAAAAAGGCATCGATTTCTGTTTGTTCTGCCCAACCGCGTTGTGCGTTTAGATGACGAGCAAAACGGGTCACCGCCGCAATTTTCGCGTCGTTGGGGGTCTTGCGAGAGCGTAAGTCTTTAATTAATTCATCATCCGCGCCTGCTTTTTTGATACCGCCGGTATGGGCTGCGACGCAAAAAGAGCATTGGTTATCCGCGCTGATGGCCAGCAAAGCCGCTTGTTGCTCGACGGGGCTCAAGCTTGTTTTGGCATAAATGCCATCAAGCGTTAGGTAGGCTTCCAGTAGGGTAGGAGCTTCTGCCATCTTGGCAAAAATGTTGGGCAAAAAGCCCATTTTTTTCTCGGCAGCCTGCAAGTTAGCGTGGGCAGCTTCAGGAGCACTCTCCGTGGTGTGAAGCGGAAAATCAGCCATTACAACCTCCTTCTGTACGATAAATAAATCGATGAAGGCATCACGCAAGGCGTCATGCCAGGATGCTGTAAGATTATGGAACAATCGGTTCAAAAATGACAATGCTCTTTTTTGCGTGCCGTGTGTAAGGATATTTATGGTTCGATCACAGAGAAGCGCATGCCCCAATAACAATTTTATCGACAGGTGATCGCTATGCGCCTAGATCGTGATCTACGAAGCCAATTGCTTGACCGTCTGCGTAAACAGCTTTGCTACTCTGCCCCTGCCATTGCCTTGGTAGCAGGCGGCGTTATGTTCCAAACATTCACGGGGCAACAAACCGTTTTGGCAGAAGAGGCGTCATTTACGAGCATCATGTTGGCGAGCAACCATCGCTCGGCGGAGGCAAGCCCAGAGGCGGGTGGCGAAGCCGAGGCAGAAGCAGAGGGGGAAGCAGAAGGTGAAGCCCAAGCAGAAGCAGCCTCGCACCCTAAAGCAGCGTTGGTGAGAAGGCCTGACGGCTATACGCCGCAGTATGATGAGCGTGGAAATAACCCGGCATCGCTCATCGAGCGCGGTGAAGCGCTGTTTAACGATGCTTCGCTGAGCACCAATGGCCTTTCATGTGCAAGCTGCCACGGCGCAAAAGGCGATGCCGGTTTTCAAACGAGCTTTCAGCAGCCGTTCCCCCACCCCGTCGCGATGGGAACCAACATGTTTGGCATGGAGACTGTTCATGCCGATGAAATGGTTCAACTGTGCATGGTAGCGCCTATGGCAGCGGACCCACTCCCATGGGATTCTGAGGAGCTAGCGGCCTTGGCGGCGTATGTGGTGCACGCACAGCAACGCTTCACAGGTGAGGTAGATGGGCACTGTAATAGGTAGACCCGCAGGATTTAGAGATGCAGGGCGGCTTTAGACTTGAGCTGAAAGTCGCCTTTTGGACTGACTGTTCTTTTTGTGGTAAGACTATTTGCTCGCGTTTGCTCGCTTGGGTAAAGAGGGCATGGCTAAAAGACACTGGTAGCTAGACATCGAAGGTTGGCTGACATGGCGAAAAATGCGTAACGGACTAGCTAAGCAACTGGCTGCCATGATGATGGTGGTCATCGTTATGCTGTCAGGAGCCAGTGTGAGCAGCCTTGCTAAAGGCAGCTGCTTAGTCGATGCGCCTGTGTCAGTGTCTAGTGTGGCTGACGCCCACTGTCTTTCTCTCTCTGCCTTAGAGCAGGCCGCCGAGCATACCGACGCCTCCTGTTCTCCCTTTGCACCTGCGAGTGCCTGCGCGATGTCAGGCCATGTGCTAACACCTTCCCCACAAGGGTTGATGAAGGTGCCTTACCCGCAATCCCTTCCTGAGCAATTAGAGAAACCTCCCCGCTTTTTCTTGTCTTTCTAGCACCTTAAACGCTTTTTCATACCGCTTGGCGTTCATGGAGATACTCCGTGACATCACGGTATGCCTGTTAGAAAAACGGAGAAAACAATGGACTATCCGGCGATTGACCCCGTTGCCGTGGCGCTTGGGCCACTGGTGATTCATTGGTATGGATTAATGTATGTGGTGGGTTTCTTATCTGCATGGTGGTTGGGGCGTTGGCGTGCCGACTACTTGGGCCTTAGTAAAGATGACATTAGTGATCTGATTTTTTATGGCGCTGTTGGCGTGATTGTTGGCGGCCGATTGGGATACGCCCTTTTCTATGGCATGGAGCAGTGGTCAAGCGACCCGCTGTGGGTATTGCAGGTATGGGATGGAGGCATGAGCTTCCATGGTGGCCTCGTTGGCGTGATCGCGGCAGCGCTCTTTTTTGCGCGCAAAAAGCGAATGGCGTTTATCGATATCGCTGACTTTGTGGCTCTTCTTGTGCCCATTGGCTTAGGCGCTGGGCGGTTGGGCAACTTTATTAATCAAGAGCTTCCGGGCCGTGTGACGGATGTGCCGTGGGCGCTGATCTTCCCGCAGCTAGGGCCTGAGCCACGCCATCCCTCTGCGCTATACGAGATGCTGCTAGAAGGAGTGGTGCTATTTGTTGTGCTCTTCTGGTTATCACGTCGTCCTCGTCAAAGGGGATTGCTATCCGGGGCATTCCTATTCGGCTATGGCGTATTCCGCTTTGCGGTGGAGTTTGTGCGTATGCCCGATGCCCATCTTGGGTTTATCGCTTTCGACTGGGTCACCATGGGTCATGCGCTTACGCTACCGATGATAGTAGGGGGGCTGGGGTTAATGCTGTGGTCACGTTATCAGCCTGCTGCCAATGTTAAGGAGGTAACACAATGAGTGCTGTTATGCGTCAGAAGGTAAAACGAGTGATGTTGAAACAGAGTGTCGCGGCGGTACGTAACGCCGCATTACTGAGCGTGTTGACATGGCCGATATGGGTGAGCGCAGAGGAAACGACGGTGCCCGATAACCACTATCCGCTGCCTGACAGTGGCGATGTCATCGGTCAATATTATCAAGTGCTTGCCAATGAAGAAGATACGCTGATTGATATCGCTCGGACGCACAAAGTAGGCTACGAAGAGATCCGTGCGGCCAATCCCGATGTAAGCCTGTGGGTGCCAGGGGAAGGAACGGCTGTCACCATTCCCAGGCAACACATTCTGCCCAATGTGCCACGCACGGGCATCGTCATCAACGTGGCGGAATTAAGGCTCTATTACTATCCAAATGTGTCTCAAGGGGAAGCCCCTAGGGTTGAGACCTATCCTATCGGGATCGGGCGTGATGGCTACGATACGCCGCTGGGTATCACACAAACGACCATGCGCCTTGAAAATCCTGCTTGGTACCCGCCGCGCTCCATGCGTGAAGAGGCGGCGGCGCGTGGTGAGCCCGCACCCGCTGTGGTGCCACCCGGGCCAGATAATCCGCTGGGTGAGCACGCTATTTTGTTGGATATACCTGGGTATTTAATCCACGGTACCAACCAGCCCGACGGGATTGGCATGCGGGCCAGCCGAGGGTGCATACGGATGTATCCGGAAGACATTGGCTCAATTTTCGATAACGTGCCTACGGGAACGCAGGTCAATATCATTGATGAACCCATTAAGGTAGGCAGTGGCCAAGACGGTGATGTAGTGGTGCAGGTGTTCAACACCCTTGACGATGAACAAGCCACTTTGGAAACGCTTAAGGCGCTGCTGCTTTCCCAGGCGTTAATCGAGGAAGACGAGCTGGCCTTATTAGATGCCGACAAGGTGAACCAGTGGTTCGAGCAATCAGACGACCAGATTTGGTTACTTTCCTCGCTCTATGTGTCTGAAGAGGAAAACGCTGAGCCGGTCACCGACATGGATATTTACCAAATGATCGGCCAGGCCAGTGCAACGCATTGTGTTTACGGATAAGGAGACTGGATAGAGCGCCATGGCACGTCGGTGCCATGGCGGTACGCGATCACAGCTTGGTAACACTCTATTTAATGATCGCATTGCCGCCAATGGCGAAGCGTGGAGGGGTGAACACCAAAGTCTTTGGGTACCGTGACACTCAGGGTGTCGCACAGTAAGCGAATCAGTGCCATGTGGTGCACCGTATGGCTGGTAAGAAACGCCAACTCTCTTCCTAAACTAGAGGCGAGCGGATACGCATGGCCTTCATGGCCAACGGGATAGTTCAGTATCAAGGGGGCATCCGCGGGCTTATCATTCAATGCGTGAAGAGCGCTGTGTAGCGCGTTAATCGTATGAGCGGCTACCGCAGGACTCTCTTCAAGTGCCTCTTCTCGTAGGCGCTGCTCATAATCAATCTGATCCACATGGGGTGCGTTAGTATATCCCGCCAGCAGCGTTTGGTAGTGCTCTATGATGTGGCGAACATGTTTGCCCACTGACTGGCTGCCAAATAGTTGGCTATACGACGTGCTAGCAAGAGAGGCCACGAGCGACTGCAGCTGTGTGAGCGAGAGCGTGTTCTCTTCAA
Organism: Halomonas sp. McD50-4; assembly: GCF_022348135.1. Taxonomy (NCBI): domain Bacteria; kingdom Pseudomonadati; phylum Pseudomonadota; class Gammaproteobacteria; order Oceanospirillales; family Halomonadaceae; genus Halomonas; species Halomonas sp. McD50-4. The sequence continues at coordinate 89,851 of NZ_JAKRFG010000003.1, forward strand.
CCAACGGTTGGCAGGGAAATTGGCATTTTGAGACGGGCAGCGATGTCACGGGCATAGCGAAGGCTCCTCATAAGCTGAGCTGGTCGAAGCACCAGCTCAGCACAACGGATTAAGCAGTGAGCGCAGTGTTAACCGGCTTCAGCACCGCCTTCGGCTTCCCCTTCACCTTCTGGTTTTTCGCCTTCACCGCCGCCTTCAGCACCACCTTCCGCCAGCATCATGGGTGCTTGCTGAACGTTCGTCATGCTGTCGGTTGGCTCATCAGCGTGGGCTTGAAACGCCAGACCGCTCGCTACCAGCGCGAGGGCGGGAGCCGTGTAGCCAAACTGACGGCTCAAACGGCTGAGTAACCGGCGTTTTGCTTCATGTTGAGACATGGTCGTTCTCCTATGGTCGCGATCATTGCGCCAAATGGCGCCTCTTACCCACCGCTACACAGCGGCATGGGAAGTGGGTTGCAATACGTGGCGGCTCAGCCATGCGTCAAGATCATGACCCTGAGAAGCCAAGCTAAGCGATACCTGCTCTGAGCGCTGACACAGCGTGTGCAGCGCATGAAGCGATTCGGCGCTGAGGTGGTGTTCTGTTTCATACGCTGTCGGTAACAGCGCGCCTAGTAAAGACAAAGAAGTGAGCGGCTCGGGCAGCGTTTCGGCATCTGCGGAGAGGACGATGACGGGAGGTGTCTCTAAGTGCTGATGAGGCAGAGGCGTCCAATCGTGATCACTGAGCGGAAGATTCAGTGGAACAAGGCACGTGGGTGACTGAGGGAAAAGTCGTGCCCCACGGGTGATGCTCAAGCCGTGCTGCGTAGCCACGTGTGCCAGTGTGTCGAGTACGCCTGGGGACATTGGGGTGGGTAATACGCAGGCGAATTGCTGCTGTGTATTGCCCAGTAGCGCAATATCGAGCGTTAACTCGCCCGCACGAGAGGCTGTCTTCATGCAGTAGCGGGTGATGGCATTCAGAATATCGGGCCGTTTAAGGCGAGCGCTGATGACGCGGCAATGGTTGGTGAGGCAGTAACCGTTGGCGCTTTCTAATAGGTGTAAAGGCTCGGCGGGTAAGGCGGCGTCATGCATGCCTTTCGCCAATGGCGATAAGGCGCTCGATAAATGCTCCGCGATAGCACCGCTAGGGGCCGTTAATAGCCACTGTCGCCCTGCAAAATAAAAGGTGGTTTGCCACGCGGTAGATGTTGGGCGCTCGGAATAGGCCTCCGGCACGTCTGAAGTAGTCGTATGCGGTGTCAAGAGGCCTTGCTGATACCAAGGGGTTAACGTTGCCCATAGGTCGGCCATCAACTGCTCTTTGGCTATTTGCCCCCCGCTGGCGGCGGTGAGGTGTACGATCATCTGCTCGATAGACTCGCCCTCGCTAGCCAGTAGCCACATCAAGGCAGCGCTATCGTTTAACTGGTAGTAGAGGCCGCTTGGGTGGTGATAAAGCGCCAGTTGGTCGCCTTCAATCAGCTCACTCACTCCGTGAGTACGAAACGCGATAGCTTGCTGAAGCTCAGGTGAAGCCAGCTGGTAGTCGGCGAGGCTGGGGAGTCCGATGAACGGTAAGTAATCCAGCGTGGCATCTAAGCTGGCCTCAGGATAGAGAGGCACAAACCCTCCTGAGCGCTTGCGTTCAGCGGCCAGCGCTTCTGCATCTATATAGGGAGGTGTCACCCGTGGTGAGAGTCCTACAAGGCTAAGCATATCGCTCACTAGGGCGCCTTTCACCGCCTCTTCGACGGTACCTCCATGTTCTGGTTTTGCGCAAATACCCAGCGACGGGCTTAAATTACACTCCAAAATCCACGGCTTCAGTTGATCATCCACCAGGCAGTCCAAGCCAATCAACTCGTAACAGCCCATAGGGTCTGCGCCATCCTCTTGGGTTCGTAACCGCATGGTACCGGCTGCCGAGAGCGCCGTGAGCGTGGCAAGATCCCGCAGCTGGTGGAACAGCACGTCATCATCATGCCCCTGATCGCGTAACCACTCTCGGTAGCGTTCTAGATCAATAAACTCGACAGGGATCTCCGCCTCGATATTCAAGGCATTGATATCTGGGTTGGTTAACTGACTAAAGGGGTTGTCGATATCGTCGGGGTCCCAGGGTTCAGAGGCGAGCTTGGCAAAACCCTGGTCATACAGGTACACCCGCAGCGGATCGATACTGGCGATCAACATATAAAGACGCAGCACGTACTTGTGCCCGCGAATGGTATGCGGGTTCGCGACGTACTCTTGTACCAGCCAGTTGGGGGTGAGAGGGGCGGTGGTGGGGTCCTTGAGAACACGAACACCCTGCCCTTTGGAAGCGTTGGTGGGCTTTAAAATCCAGTGTTTATGCGGGTTAGCCGAGGCATCTTCGATCAAGGCCGGGTAGTCGTGAGGCATTTCATAGGCACGCGGAAAAAAGTCCAGCCGCGTTACGGTCTCATGGTCTTCCCCGAAGGCGTGACGCATGCGCTCGCGCAAGCCGTTCAGACTTTCGTGCAAGCGGCTCTTAACGGTGAGTGCGGCATTACCCGGGATATGGTTCATTTTGCACGTGGGCGAGGTGTGACGGAAAGCACTCTTCAACGGCATGCCGGTTACCCAAGCAGCCTGCCAGTGACGTTCATCCCCTTCCTTCCACTGCTGAGCTTCTAAATTGCGACGGAAAAAATGATCCTGCTCGGCATGGCGCTTACCGCTGAGCCAGAAGGTAGGCGCTGACTCAGACGAGCGTGGGGTGGAAGGGGGCATAGCAGTGCTCCTGTTGCATTGTTCTCATGCATTGTGCTGATGTTCAGTGAGGCCACTTTCAAAATACTTACAGCGTCACGCAGATTATTTTCTTGTGCCCTTGGCGAGTGCCATATAGCCAAACTCTATTGTCAGCTTCTCTCTTTATAGCGCATGATAAGAGTATTGTACCAATCGTTCCTTCCTGGCAGAGGAGTTGTCTCCATGAAACGCAGCGTTATCAGTGTCGTTGGTGTCTTCAGTGTGGTTGCCCAAGCGCAAGCGTTGGAAATGACGCCCCTTGTGGATGCGCAGTGGTTAGATACCCACAAAGATGAGCCATCGCTGGTGATTTTGGACGTTCGTTCCTCCATCGATAACGGCGGAGATGAAGATAGCTTTCGAGAAGCGCGCATACCGGGCAGCCGTTACACCAGCTACACCGATGACGGCTGGCGTGAAACTCGTGACAGCGTGGCGGGGATAATGCCCGAGGTCGATGACCTGGAAGCATTGATCGGTAGTTTGGGCATCAGCAACGACAGCGATGTAGTAATTGTGCCAGCAGGCACGGGGCCGACTGACTTTGGCAGTGCAGCCAGGATTTATTGGACCTTGAAAGTATTAGGTCACGATGACGTGGCAATTTTGAACGGTGGCTTTGCAGGCTGGCAGCAGCAGGGCTATGACGTTGCCAGCGGTAAACCAAGTGCTGTTGACTCGACCAGCTTCGAAGCGTCGTTACGGGAGCAGTTAGTGGCCAGCACGGAAGAGGTAGAGGCAGCACGAGAAGAGCAGGCGCAGTTGGTAGACGCACGACCCTCTGACTATTTTTCAGGTGAGAATAAATCACCCGCCGCACGAGTGGCCGGCACGATACCAGGCGCACGAAGCCTACCGCACCAAAGCCACTTGAATGTTCAAAACGGTGCTTACTATCTGGATGTGGATGGTCTGCAATCACGCATCAATGAAGCCGACCTCGATAGCCGTGAGCGCACCATCGCGTTTTGCAATACCGGGCATTGGGCGGCGACCGACTGGTTTGTGCTCAGTGAAGTGGCCGGATTTGAGAATATCGCCATGTACGACGGCTCTATGGCCGCCTGGACCATTAGCGACTCACGGCCAGTACAGCTTGCCCGTGAAGGCATCAAGCAGGTACGTGAGCTGCTCAACTAAGCCTTTTATAGCCCGCACATGTCGTGCGGGCATTTGGGGTATAGGAAAGCGTGGCCATCGCAAACGAGACCGCCCATGGTATATTAGGCCGCTAATGAGTCAGACAGGCAGTGGGGTAGATACATGGGTGTTGGAAGACCGATGCAGCATGAGCCAGAAGCCGCATTGAGCGCTGCTATGCAATCCTTTTGGCGTTCGGGCTACCATCATACATCGCTGCGCGATTTGCTGAGTGCCATGAACATTTCCCGCAGTAGCCTCTATCATGCCTATGGCAGTAAAGAAGCGCTTTTTACCGAAGCGCTGACACGTTACCGGGATCAGCTTTTGGGAGAGTTAGCGACATTGCTCGCTCAACAAGAGAGCGCTTGGCACTTTATCGACAGTTTACTGACACGCACTGCCGAGCAGGCAGAGAGCGAGCAAGCGGCGTTGGGCTGCTTGATATTCAACTCGGCCACTGAGTTGGGTAACGGTGACAGCGCAGAGGCCCAGGCGGCCAAGCAAAGTGTTCAGGCCATCACCGATTTCTTCGTTACGGTGATTGAACAAGCACAGCAAGAAGGCGCTATCTCTCCGGGACATGATGCAGGCAGCTTGGCGTACTTCTTGACGCTCTCTATGTCAGGGCTGCGGTTACTACTCAAAAGTGGTGTCAATCAACAGCAAGCGAAAGCGCAGGTCGAACATGTATTACGCACGCTGGCGAGTCGCTAAGGTGCACGTACTTGTGCATGTGCAGTACGCCTATCAGCGCAGCTAAATGTTTGATGAAGCATATAATAAAAAGTGTCCGCTTGGTTCTTTTGCTATTTCATTGCTCTTTAGGTTTTAGCCTGATTGCACACTGGTCGTATCACTCCTTGTGTTTCATTAATGTTAAAAAACATCAACTTTTTGAAGTAATCATCTGAAAGTAATGGTGCTTAGAAAACGAGGCGTTTTACCAATTGACAGTGCTACCCTGGCGCGAGATAAAGTATAGCTAGCCTATGATGTGGGCAACTGGGTCGATGCCACCAGGGTATAACGTAATGCTCAACAAGCGCTGGCAACACATTCGTCACTATAAGTTGTCTGCTGACGTCGACACCGACGCACTGGATAAGCTCATTGCTTCCGTCGCAGACTTTTTCGAATTTCCCATTGCGCTGGTTTCCGTTCTGGGTCAGAAACAGTGGTTTATCGCCAAATCAGGGTTAGACGTAGATGTTACGTCGTTGGAGGATGCATTCTGCCGCCACGTGGTAGCTTTACGGGCTCCACTTGTGATCGAGGATGCCAGCCAACATCCTGATTTTTGCGATAACCCACTGGTGCTAGCAGCGCCGCACATACGCTTTTATGCGGGCGTGCCCCTCACGGCAGGCGGTCGCGAGGTAGGGGCCGTTTGCTTGATCGATAACCGACCCAATACCCTGTCTGAGAAAGACCTACGTTTCTTGGAGTCGTTGAGTTACTTCATTAGCGATTACATCTATCTTATCGATAAGCAAAGATCAGGCATCAGTAATAGTGATTTCGCCATGATGATCGAGTCTGCTGACGTGGGCGTTTGGGACTGGGAGATAGCCAACGATCACAGTGTATTCAATCAGCGTTGGTGTGAGATGCTGGGCCTGGAGTGCGATGAGGTGGAGAGTCGCTCCAGCTTCTGGAAACGTTTGATTCATTCGGAGGACTTCACGTCGGTCAATAACGCTATCCGGCGGCTCTTGGCGCAGGAGGACGGTGTATTGAACGTCGAGTATCGCATGTGTCATGCCGAGGGCCATTGGCTGTGGGTCAACTCCTATGGCCGGGTGGTGGCCAATGACAGCGCAGGGAGGCCGCTGCGTTTAACCTGCATCACGCGGGATATTTCGGAGAAAAAGAGCGCCGAGCTTCGGGAGCGAAAGCAGGTGCAGCTACTCAACTTCATGAACCGCGCCCAGAGCGTTTTTCTTCGCGAAAAAGACATTCGCCACTCCTGTGAACTGATCTTCGATGAGCTGTTATATCTCGCAGAGAGCCAGTTTGGACTGATCGGCCAGGTGCAAGTGCGAAGCGACGGGGAGAAATCCCTGTTTATCCACGCCCTATCGAACATTAGCTGGAGCGAGGAGACCAATGAACAGTACCGGGCTTACCAACGGGGCGAACTGTTTTTCAATAATCTGGACAATTTGTTTGGCCACGTAGTGACCAGTGGTCATGTCGTGATTGCCAATCGCCCTCGTCAGCATCATGCATCTCGCGGTACGCCTGCCGGGCATCCACCGCTACAGAGGTTTTTAGGGTTACCTATCAAAATTGCCGATGACACTGTCGGTATGATAGGGCTCGCCAATAAACAAGACGACTACACTGACGAGGACGCCCTCTTTTTTCAGCCACTTTTAGATACGTTAGGCGCCCTCTTTTATGCCTTGGAAGTGGAAAAGTCCCGCCATCATGCAGAACAGCAGCTACGTTATCTCGCTGAAACCGATATGTTGACGACATTGCCAAATCGGCGCGCTTTTGTGGAGCGCGCAATGGCCTTTTATTTACAAGCGAGGTTTACCTTTACTGTTGCTGTCATCGATATTGATTATTTCAAGTCGATCAACGATCAATACGGACATCATGTAGGCGATGAGGTACTCAAAGAGGTGGCCAATCGTCTCAGCAACTCGCTACGTACGGATGACTTGGTCGCACGTATGGGCGGCGAGGAGTTTGGCGTCTGCTTGTGCGACACTCATGACGCCCCAACGCTAGAGACACTTCGGCGAGGGATCGCTGAAAAGCCTGTTTTGACCAGTGAAGGGGCGGTGCATGTCACAGTGAGCATTGGCGCTTGCCAAGTAAGCCCCTGCGGGAGTGATGAACATTGGGAAGAGGATTTACGCCATGCCGATATGGCGCTATATCGTGCCAAAAAAGAGGGACGCAATCGGGTGAGATGGCACATGCCGAGCATATCGACACATTTTACATAGGTGGGCTAGCAGTGCAGCAATGAATTGCCTAAGCTCTAATGATTGACAGCCTAATGTTGAGTCTCTATAAGGCTATTTCACCCACTACCAAGAGCTTCCATGTTCCTTCTCATCACGATTGCTACCCTTTCAATCGCGTTTTCCTTTCTGTGTTCCATCCTTGAGGCAGCGCTGCTGTCGATTACGCCGAGCTATATTGCCAAGCAAAAAGAAGACAATCCAAAGCTACATACCGCGCTGACCAAGTTAAAAACCAATATCGATAGGCCCCTGGCGGCGATTCTGACGCTCAATACGATTGCGCATACCGTCGGTGCCACGGCTGTCGGTGCCCAGGCAGCGGTGGTGTTCGGCGAGTCTTCCATTGCGATCGTGTCTGCGGTCATGACCATGTTGATTCTGATCCTTTCAGAGATCATCCCCAAAACGATTGGTGCGACCTACTGGCGTGGTTTGGCCCCTGTATTGCCAAAACTCCTCAATCCAATGATCGTAGGTTTACTACCGTTCATTTGGATGTCAGAGCAGATTACTCGCCGTCTAGGTAAATCTGAACATGACGTGGATTTGCGTGACGAAATTAAAGTATTGGCGCGGGTGGGGCTCGAAGAGGAGGTGTTGGATGCTGACGAATCACGCACCATCATCAACATGCTCAACCTGCACGATATTACGGTGAACAAGGCTATGACGCCACGCACCGTATGTGAGACCGTGCCACCCAACATGACCGTCAGCGAGTTCGACGAGCAGTACGGAAAGGCGCCATTCACACGCTTTCCGGTGATGGATAACGGCGAGCAGGCGTTTGGCTATGTGCATAAATCGGATATGTACCACGCCGATGACACCAAGACGATGCGTGAATTGATGCATCCCATCGGCAGCGTCGACGTCTCCAATAATGTGGAGCAGGTCTTCACCTCCATGTTGAAAGATCACCTTCATATGCGCGTGGTCTACGATGAGCACGGTACCTTCGTGGGTCTGATCACCCTGGAGGACATTATCGAAACCATCCTGGGTCAAGATATCGTCGATGAGACCGATAGCGTGGCGAACTTGCGCCATTATGCAAAACAGCGCTGGGTTAAGCGGATCAAACGCGAAGAGAAAGAGGTAAAACCGGCCGAGTGAACGCTGCCATCATTTCATTGCTTTAGCACTAAACGTTCTATAGTGAAGGCGTTGAAAGTCATATATGGTATGAGAACCACTTCATTTTAACGAGGAGCAACGATGTCATTACGTATCAATGCAGTCGTGCCTGATTTCGAAGCAGAGACGAGCCACGGGCCGATCCGTTTTCACGATTGGATCGGCGACAACTGGGCGATTCTGTTCTCACATCCGAAAGATTTCACGCCGGTGTGCACTACGGAGTTCGGCGCCGTCGCAACGCTAAGTGCCGAGTGGGAAAAGCGTGGCACCAAGGTCATCGGTGTGTCCGTCGATGGTGTAGAGGATCACAAGCGCTGGGCGGGCGACATCGAAACCGTGAGCGGCAGCAGCGTCGGCTTCCCGATCATTGCCGATGAAGGTCTCACCGTCTCCAAGCTGTTCGATATGCTGCCGGAAGATGCCTACCTGCCTGATGGCCGCACGCCCGCCGATAGCGCCACGGTGCGTTCGGTCTTCATCATCGGCCCGGACAAGCAGCTCAAGCTTTCCATGACCTACCCGATGACCGTTGGCCGTAACTTTGCGGAGATTTTGCGGGCGTTGGATGCGTTGCAAACCACTGCGAAGCATGGCATCGCCACCCCGGCGGATTGGACGGTGGGTCAGGATGTCATCATTCCACCCAGTGTCTCCGACGAGGATGCCAAGCAGAAGTTTGGTGAGTTTGATGCCGTGCTGCCTTACCTGCGCAAGACCAAGCTGCGTTAAGCACGCCGATAGCACGTGTTAAAAGCCCCGTCAGCGCAAGCTGGCGGGGCTTTCGTGTTCATAGGGCGTCACCGTCATGCAGGTTCGAGCGTCAGGTGTTCGATGGAGTGAGAAACGCTTTGTGCCCCCTGAAGAATGTCGTTCACGATCGCCTCTATCTCCTGCACGCTGGTCTGGCTGGTTTGCCCCTGCTCCACGACCTGTTGCATCGCCTCAGTGGTGCGCAGCACTAGAGCGCTATTCTCTTTGAGCACTCGGGTGATCTCGTTGACGGCGTCGCTTGAGCCTCGGGCGAGCTGGCGAACCTCGTTAGCCACGACCGCAAAACCACGCCCTTGTTCACCCGCACGGGCGGCTTCCACGGCAGCATTGAGGGAAAGCAAGTTAGTTTGGCTGGCAATTTGAGCAATCGTGTTGGCCGTTTTGTTGATTTGCTCTGCCTGTTTGTTTAGGTCGCTAATCAGGCGCTGCGCGTCTCCCAGCGTGTGGCTTGCATGCTGAAAGTGAGAGAGGACGTTTCGCAGATGCTCGAGTCCCTCTTGCGCAATGCGCTGAGTCTGATGAGACGACACGCGGGCGCTACCCACGGTCGCGCGAGCGGCTTCGGATGCTTCCATAGCACGGGTAATGTCCGTGGCGAATTTCACCACCTTCACCACCTTGCCATCATCGTCCACGATGGGGTTGTACGTGGCTTCCAGCCAGACCACGCGGCCCTTTGCATTCAAGCGCATGAACTTGCCTTGCTTGAACTCACCCTTGGCGAGCTGCTTCCAGAAGTCTGGGCGCTGCTGGTAGAACTCCTTCGTACAAAACATACGGTGATGCTTGCCACGAATGTCACCTAGCGAATAGCCCATGGCCTGCTCGAAGTTACGGTTAGCATCCAAGATGTAACCGTCTGGGGTAAATTCGATGACTGCCATAGAGCTATCCAGCGCCTGTAAAATCGCGCGTTCACGGGCGGCGCGCTGGTGTTTGTCGGTGACGTCAGTGGCCACTTTGAACACCTGTACTACATTGCCTCGACGATTTTTAATAGGGACATAAGTGGCCTCTAGCCACACTTCCTCACCGTGGGCATTGATGCGCCGGAAACGACCTTGCTGACGCTCTCCTGCGGCGAGTGCTTCCCAAAAGGTGGCATAGGCTGCGCTCTGAGTATCTTCTGGATAGCAGAAAAGACGGTGATGCTGACCTTTGATCTCTGCCAGAGAGTATCCCACCGTTTCCAGAAACTGCGGGCTGGCATCTTGAATGATGCCTGCGGGAGTGAAGTAAATGCAGGCCGTATGTTGCGCCATGGCGCCGCGCAAGTTATCAGAGGGGAAGGGGCTAAACATGGGACAGACTCTCAAACACGTTATTATAAATCCGCTAAGAGTAGACCAGTTTCTTATAGAAAACATTGTTTTGTATCAGTGTGACACAAAATGTCACATGGGTAGCGTTATGTATATGTTTTAACATATGTTGACTAGTATGGACAGGTAGGTGGGGTAGCATCGGCGGAGAAGCCCAAGTGGGTGAACCAAGCTATTGCGCTGCCGCCAGCGTTATCGCCGTCGCTCATTAAAGCGATGCCGTGAATCTCATCGGGCGCGCTGCCGAACAGGGAGCGATAGTCGGCGCGCACGTCGCGTACTTCCGCCTGCCACTGGCCTACGTTGTGTTCGCCGCTTTGCAGTGCCAGAAGCTGAGCGCGGTCAGTAAACGCATTGGACCAATGAGCTCCCTGCGGTTGCTCAGACGCCCAAACGTAATTCACGGATTCCACTTGCCAGGGCAATAGGCCTGTTTTTCGGGCAACGTATACTCTTGCGGGGTAGTCGTCGCCCGCTTTGGTCGTTTCGTCAAGTCCCGGGTAGGTAGTGCTAACTTGCCAGCACCAGTGCAGATACGGTGTGGCGTTTAGGTCGATGGTTCGCTCAAGATAGCGAGCGGAGGCTTGCCCCAAGGCGTCTGTTTGAAGCACGCGCTGGCCGGATTTTTCCACCACGCGGTAGCGCGTTTCCCCAGCGAAGCTGCGCGTTGGCCATGTCATGATTCGCTCTGGTGTAAAGCGTACTTCTTGCGCCGAGGCGTGATGAGTGATGTTAACGCTGATTAAGAACGTCATGATGAGACATGGCCAAGACGTGCCGCACATACCGTTTTGATGCTTTCTTTTCGTTGTCATAGTGGTCATCTCTCTAACTGCGCGCAGGGTGTCGCTTTCATGCACGTTAACCTACGATTGACCCCTGCTCGCGAACCCAGCTGTACTTCGAGTGCTCTCGAAGACATCGCCATGTGAGGTTACACTGATTCGCCAATGGGTGACCCAGACGCCCGTTTCCTTACAGACGTCGTCAGCGGTTATCTCACCTTTTTATATGACATATCGAGTCAATGATTTCTCATGGAAAATACGCTGGTACTAGGAGTCGTAGGGAGTTTGGTGGCGGGGTCATTGACCGCAGTGGGGGCTCTGCCAGTACTGCTGGGAACCACGCCGAGTCGAGGGTTTCGAGATTTAGCGCTGGGTTTTGCCGCGGGTGTGATGCTGGCGGCCTCGTTTTTTTCACTGATCATTCCCGCACTCGACGCCGCTGAGATTTACTATGCTGGCGGGCCGGTGCCTGCGGCTCTCGTCTGCACTGCCATTTTGCTAGGTATGGGTGCCCTTGCCTTACTCAACGAGGGGTTGCCCCACGAGCACTTTCAACAGGGGCGGGAAGGGCCCGAAGCCGCATCGCTGCGCCGCGTTTGGCTATTCGTGTTTGCCATTGCGATTCACAATCTGCCGGAAGGGTTAGCGGTCGGCGTTGGTTTTGGTGCCAATGGCCTAGAAGGAGGTATGCCGCTAGCGATAGGTATTGGCTTACAGAACATGCCGGAAGGGCTGGCGGTGGCCGTCGCGCTGATGGGCGAGGGTTACTCCAAGTGGCGCTCCTGGTCGATCGCCGCGCTGACCGGGCTCATCGAACCGATTGGGGGGCTCTTTGGTGCTAGCGTCGTCACCGTCTCCCAAGTACTGCTGCCTTGGGGGTTGGCGTTTGCGGCAGGGGCCATGCTCTATGTGATCAGCCATGAAATCATTCCCGAAACCCACCGCTGCGGCCATCAGAAGAAAGCGACGTTTGGCCTGGCGATGGGCTTGGTGATCATGCTGTTTCTCGATGTGTGGCTGGGCTAGGCTCAGCGTTGCAAGTGTTCTACGAGCGCCTGGGCAAAAGTATCGGTAGTGCCGGTGCCGCCCATATCGGGTGTCACCATGTCGCGGCGGTTTTCGAGCACGGCGCGAATCCCCTGACGAATGGCATCCCCCTTGGCGGTCATGCCGAGATGGTCGAGCATCTGGGCGGCGGCGAGCAGTAGGGCACAGGGGTTGGCAATTTTCTTGCCTGCAATATCGGGGGCTGAGCCGTGTACCGCTTCGAAAATAGCTGCTTTCTCACCGATGTTCGCCCCTGGGGCGAGGCCCAAACCGCCTACGAGACCGGCGCAGAGGTCGGATAGAATATCGCCAAATAGGTTGGTGGTGACCACCACATCGAACTGATGAGGGTTCATGACCAGCTGCATACAGGCGTTATCCACGATCATCTCTTGGAATTCGATCTCGGGATACTCGCTGGCGATGTCGCGGGCTACGTCCAAAAACAGGCCGGAGCTGGTTTTGATGATGTTGGCTTTGTGAACGGCAGTGACTTTCTTGCGGCCGTTTTGCTTGGCGAGTTCAAAGGCGTAACGCACGATGCGCTCGGAGCCTTGGCGGGTCACTTTGATCACTGAAATGCCGGTGTTGCCGTCGTCAATCATCTCCTGGCCATCGGAGAGGTAGGCCCCTTCGGTGTTTTCCCGCACGGTGATCATGTCGATATCGTCGTAACGGGAGCGCGTGCCCGGAAAGCTGATGGCGGGACGCACGTTGGCATAGAGATCGAAGTGGCGGCGTAGCTGTACGTTGATCGATGAAAATCCCTTCCCAATCGGCGTGGTGAGCGGGCCTTTCAGAGCGATACCGTGCTTTTCGATGGCATCCAGCGAGGATTGCGGGATGAGCGTGCCGTGTTTGTCTAGCGCGACCAAGCCCGCGTCGATGAATTCGTAGGTCAACCCGCACTCGAGTGCGTCGAGCACTTGCAGGGTGGCGTCCATGATCTCAGGGCCGATGCCATCACCTTTGATCACTGCGACTGTCTGGCTCATGTGCGGGTCCTCTCGTTCGATAGCGTGGGAAAGAATCAAGATGTCGAGAAGGCGACGGTAATATCGCCATACAAGTGCCATGGTAAGCCAAGCTTAGGGGGCAGGTCATCGTCTAAACGTCTAGGGAGGCGGGTGTCAATCGGCCTGTTTGCTGGTAGAATGCCGCGCTCACGGCGACCAGCACGTATGGCCTCTCGCCTGAATAACGATGATAGAACAGCAAGGTGTAACCATAATGAACAATGCATGGGCATTCATTGCTCTGCCGACTTCAGGGCTGATGACTCCACCCTAGGTTTTTCCCTCCTTATCAGCGCCATGATGCTTGTCGCGTCATCCCGGCGCTATGCCACTCCGATGCCGCTATTTGGCTACCGACGCGTGTGCGTCTTCGTTCGGTAGCATTCATTCGACAAGCTATGACTAATGTGTGCTCATTTGCTGCCTCTGTGCGGCTATGGCACGCACTATCTTTAAACCTCAAACCATGGACTCCCTGAATGGCACCTTTCAGCAAGCATGAGTGGTTTTCTAACATCAAGGGCGACACGCTGTCCGGTATTGTCGTCGCGCTGGCGCTCATTCCTGAAGCGATCGCCTTTTCGATCATTGCTGGCGTGGACCCGAAAGTAGGGCTCTATGCTTCGTTCTGTATTGCGGTGGTGATCGCCTTTACCGGTGGCCGCCCAGGTATGATTTCTGCCGCGACAGGGGCGATGGCGCTGCTGATGGTGACGCTAGTGAAAGAGCACGGGCTAGAGTACCTGCTGGCCGCCACGCTGCTGACCGGCGTGCTGCAAATCATCGCGGGTTACCTGCGGCTGGCGGAACTCATGCGGTTCGTATCTCGCTCGGTGGTCACCGGGTTCGTGAATGCGCTGGCGATTCTGATTTTCATGGCGCAACTGCCGGAGCTGACCAACGTGACGTGGCACGTGTATGCCATGACGCTGGTAGGCCTGGGCATTATCTATCTGTTCCCCTATCTGCCGATGATCGGAAAATCGGTGCCTTCGCCGCTGGTATGCATCGTGGTACTGACGGTGGTGTACATGGTGAGCGGTATGGATATTCGCACCGTGGGGGATATGGGCGAGCTGCCGGATACGCTGCCGGTTTTCCTGTGGCCAAACGTGCCGTTGAACCTTGAAACGCTGATGATCATTTTCCCCTATGCTGTGATGTTGGCCGTGGTGGGTCTGCTTGAGTCGATGATGACGGCCACCATTGTAGATGACCTTACCGATACGCCTAGTGATAAAAATCGCGAGTGTAAAGGCCAAGGCATCGCCAACATTGGGGCGGGTTTTATGGGCGGCATGGCCGGTTGTGCGATGATCGGCCAGTCGGTGATCAACATCAAGTCGGGCGGCCGGACGCGCCTATCGACACTGATCGCGGGCGTGGTGCTTCTGCTGATGGTGGTATTCCTAGCAGACTGGGTGTCGCAAATTCCCATGGCAGCGCTGGTGGCGGTGATGATCATGGTCTCGATTGGCACCTTTAGCTGGGAGTCCATTCGCGATCTGAAGAAGCACCCGTTGAGCACCAATATCGTCATGCTGGCAACGGTGGCCGTCACGGTCGGTACCCACAATCTGGCGATCGGGGTTTTCGTGGGCGTACTGCTGGCGGCGCTGTTTTTTGCCAACAAAGTCGGCAACATCATGTACGTTGGTTCGAAAGAGGTAGAGGCCGGCAAACAGCGCGAGTATCAGGTGGTGGGGCAGGTGTTTTTTGCCTCATCCGAGCGTTTTATGGCTGCGTTCGACTTCAAAGAGAGCATCGACAAAGTCACCATTGATTTATCGAAAGCGCACTTTTGGGATGTGACCGCCGTTCAGGCACTGGACCGCGTGGTGATCAAGTTCCGTCGCGAAGGCACCGAGGTAGACCTAGTGGGCTTGAGCGAAGCAAGCGCCACTGTCGTGGATCGCTACGCCGTTCATAACGACCCGGAAGCGGTCGATAAACTGATGGGCGGCCATTAATCCTCACGGCCATCCTGTCATCGCCGACGCTTACTTGCCGTGAGCGTCGGCTTTTTTTGTGTCTTTGCTGGGAATTAGACGCTTCGGTACCCAGCGAAGGTATGCCACCATACCCAGTAACTCGACCAGCGATTGGCACACGATGATGACCACCGCGGCTTGCCAGCCATTGGGTAGGGTGAGAGCGATGGGCAGCATGACGAAGGAATTACGGGTGCCGAAGCTAAACACCAGTGTGCGTGTGCTGGTGGGCGGCAGTTGAAAGAGGTGGCCAAGCGCTTTGCCGAGCAGCGCCGCGACGATCAAGAAGCCTATGAAGATCAACACTGCGTGCCCGAGTAGCTGACGCAGGGTCAACACCTGTGTGACCTGAGTCGCCGCAATGATCAGCAACACGCAGGCTAAAAGCGGTACCGGCATCCATCCCAGT
The DNA here is from genome assembly GCF_022348135.1 of Halomonas sp. McD50-4. Classification (NCBI taxonomy): domain Bacteria; kingdom Pseudomonadati; phylum Pseudomonadota; class Gammaproteobacteria; order Oceanospirillales; family Halomonadaceae; genus Halomonas; species Halomonas sp. McD50-4. The sequence goes on from NZ_JAKRFG010000003.1 coordinate 105,224, forward strand.
GCTCGGGTAGCCCGTTCGATAGTGGCGGATCTCTGCGCTGCGCGCTCCGTGAGCCAGGCGAGCAGCAGGGGCAGCACTATCAAGCTCAAAAAGGCGCTCAGTAACGTAGGGGAGAGTGTTAATTGCAACCATTCGCTGCCTAGCAATAGCCATAGATAGGCAGGTAGTGCCACCATCTGCACGAGCAATAAAAGGGGGGTCGCGGCAATGGCGCGGGCTGCGTCGCCTTGGCCTAAGTGCGTAAAGGTAATAAACCAGTCGGTGCAAGGCATCAGCAGCACCAATAAAACGCCTGCCAGCACGGGCAGCGGCAAGGGAATCCACACCACCAACACCCCCAGCAGTGCAGGAATCACGACAAAATTACCTATCAACAGCGCCGCTATGAAGCGCGTATCTTGAAGACCCTGCTTTATTTGCAGCAGCGGGATTTGGGTGAACGTGGCGAAGAGCAGTAAACCGAGCAGCGGCCATAGTGCCTGCTCAAACGCTGCCATTGGTTCTGGAGCCAATAGGCCAAGGCAAAGTCCGAGCGCGATAAACGCCAGATAAATCCATGACTGCTGCTGTTCGAGCTGTTCACGTATCAAGAGCTTAGGCCACTGGTTGGTTTAAAAAGGCCAAGCGCTCGCCCATCCAGGCGGCGGCTACGCACAGCGGTAAGCTGCCTATACCGTAGAGCAGCGCCAGCCCTAGGCTGCCCTGCTGGGCCAAGTGCAGCGTTTCCAGGCTAAACAGTGAGAAGGTGGTGAATCCCCCGCAGAAACCTGCCATTAGCAGCGGTTGCTGTCGTGCCAGCGCGCTTTGGGGCAGGCGGGTCGTCGTCGCGGCGAGCCAGCCGATGAGGCAAGAACCCAACACGTTGACCAGCAATGTCCCCCAAGGGAAGTGGCCACCCAGCACGGCCATCGACGCCAGCGAAACGCCATAGCGCAGCACGCTGCCCAGAGCGCTGCCAAGGCCAACGGCAAGATAGGCGTTAAGATTCATCGAGGGCTCCTCTGCTCTTCAAGCCTGGGCCAGCCACCAGCCCAGCGCTGCCGTGGCGACGCCCAACAGTAGCGTGGCGACCATGTTGAGGGCGGCGCGCAACGCCTGGCCGCGCTGCCACAGCTCGAGGGTCTGTAAGCTAAACGACGATACCGTGGTATAGCCGCCGAGCAGACCCGCTAGCGCAAATAGCCAAAACGGCTGTGTGTTGGGCACGCCGTAAACGCCTAGCAGCCAGCCTGCCAGCAGCGCTCCGCTAGCGTTGACGACGAGTGTTCCCCAGGGGAAGGCGTTGCCCAGTAAGCGGGCCATGGTATTGGAGATCGCAAAGCGTCCCAATCCTCCCAGTGCACCGCCCAATGCGACGAGTAATAGACTCGTGATGCCGTGCCCCATGCTACGCCTCGCGCTGTCGTGGTGAAATCGCTAGGCGGCTAAGTGTAGCATTGCGACGGGAGGGACGCAGAAGTCGGCCATTACTCAAAAAAGCCGGTGCTACGGTGTTGCCGATCCACCTCTTCGTGTACAAAAGAGTCAGAATGACGATCACTGTTCATGCACCCGTGTAAGGAGACACCCCCATGTCTGACTACGTGTTAGCCGCCATCGATGGTTCCCACTACTCAGAAAGTGTCTGTGACTATGCGGTGTGGGCCGCCACGGCGCTCTCGGCTCCGCTGCGTTTTCTGCACACCGTCGATAACCATGCCCAAGTCGCCGAGCCCGATCTGACCGGCCATCTTGGCCTAGGCACCCGCGAGCACCTCTTGGAACAGCTTTCGGACATCGAAGAGCAGAGGGGAAAGCTCGCCCGCGAGCAGGGGCGTTTGATGCTGGATGCTGCCAAAGCGCGCAGCGAGGCAGCCGGTTTTGCAGACACTCCCTGCATGCAGCGTAACGGCACATTGGTGGATACCTTGGCGGAGCATGAAAAAGAGCTCCGCCTGTTGGTGCTCGGCAAACGAGGAGAAACGGCGCACCAAGCCAGCGGCCATCTAGGGTCTAACCTCGAGCGCGTCGTTCGCGAGCTGCATCGGCCCATATTAATGGTGCCGAAGGCATTCGCCCCACCCAAGCGCATTCTGATGGCCTTCGATGGCAGCAAAACCGCCCGCAAAGGGGTAGAAATGCTGGCAAAAAGCCCGCTATTCGAGGGCGCTGAGTGTCACGTGGTGATCGTGGGGGCCGAAACCGCCGAGAATCGCTCGCAGCTCGAGTGGGCCACCGAGACGCTTCGGTCGGCAGGGCACCATACCGAAGGTGCCATTCGAGCGGGAGACGTCGAAGAAGCGCTGCGTGCCTATAAAGAGGAAAAGGGGATCGACCTGCTCGTGATGGGCGCGTACGGTCACTCGCGCATTCGTCATCTGCTGGTGGGTAGCACTACCACGGCGATGTTGCGTAATGCCCACTTGCCGGTGTTGATTTTACGCTGATGTAAAGCGGTGGTCCCCCCGGCCGCCGCGCGTTTGGCAGCGGCCGGGGGGACCGATCAGGCGGTGCTACTAGCCACTTCCTGCTGCTCGGCGCGAGCGGGCTGAGTCGCATTAATCCCCGACAGCACGGCTTTGAGCGATGCGCTCACCGTATCGCTATCCTCCGCCACGGCACACACCCGCTGACCATCGATGTTGAGCTGCACGAAGGCAATGGCGTTGGCTTCGCTGTCGCCGCCCAGTGAGTGTTCGCTGTAATCGAGAATGGCGACGTGGCTACCAGTATGGCGTCTCCAGGCATCGGTGAACGACGACATGGCGCCATTGCCGGTCCCTGATAAGCGCAGCGTGTCGGCACCCTGCCACAGCGTGATGTCGATCCCTTCCTGCTGCCCCTTCGAGAGTCGATAGTCGGCGAGGGACAGCGGCGCACCATGGGAGAAATGGTCGAACATCACCTGTCGAATCATTTCGCTGGAGAGCTCGCTATTACGGCGTTCGCTCTCTTGTTGTACGTAGGGGGCCAGCGCGAGCATCATCCAACGAGGCAGGCTGATGCCGTAGTCGCGCTCCAACAGAAAGGCCATGCCGCCTTTGCCCGACTGGCTGTTAACCCGAATGACGGCTTGATAGTCCCGCCCGATATCGTGCGGGTCGATGGGCAAATAGGCCACTTGCCACGGTTCGTCGGGTTTTTGGTGCTTGAGCGATTTACGAATCGCATCCTGGTGACTGCCAGAAAAGGCGGTATACACCATCTCACCTACCCAGGGGTGACGGGGATGCATGGCAATCCCTGTACACTCGTGCACCACCTGAATGATCTCGTCGGGGTTGGAAAGATCCAGCTTGGGATCGATACCCTGGCTGTAGAGGTTCATGGCCAGCGTAACGATATCCATGTTGCCGGTGCGTTCACCGTTTCCCAGTAAGGTGCCTTCGACACGGTCGGCCCCCGCCAGTAGTGCAAGCTCTGCCGACGCCACGGCACCGCCCCGGTCGTTATGGGTATGCACCGAAATGATCACGCTATCGCGGCGACTGATGTGCTGGCAGAAGTACTCGATCTGATCGGCGTGATGGTGGGGGCCTGCCACTTCCACGGTGGTGGGCAGGTTGAGAATGCACTTGTTGTCTGGGGTGGGCTGCCAGACATCCATCACCGCTTCGCAGATGGCCAGGGAGAAATCGATTTCGGTGCTGGAGAAGCTCTCCGGTGAGTACTGGAAGCGCCAATCGACGTCGGGATATTGGGCCGCATAGGTCTTGACCCACGTTGCGCCTTGCACGGCGATATCGGTGATACCGTCGCGATCCATCTCGAACACCCGCTCCCGTTGGATCGTGGACGTGGAGTTATACAGGTGGATGATGGCGCGCTTGACGCCCACCAATGACGCAAACGTTTTTTCGATCAGGTGTTCGCGGCACTGCACGAGCACGGCGATGGTCACGTCGTCAGGAATTTGATCCTCTTCGATCAGCCAGCGCACGAAATCGTAATCCGGCTGGCTGGCGGAGGGAAAGCCGACCATCACTTCTTTGATACCGACCTTGATGATCTGATGCCAGAAGCGCTGTTTCTGCTCTACCGTCATCGGCTCGAGCAGGGCCTGGTTGCCATCGCGTAGGTCTTCACTCACCCAGATGGGCGCTTGAGTCAGCTCCCGGTCGGGCCACTGACGGTCGAACGCGGGCACCCGGGGAGCAGGACGATATTTGCGATGATCAAAAGCAGGCATGGTGAATTTCCTGAGAACGGTGAGTTGTTTGGGGCGGCCGCTGGTGGCGCAAGCCGCTGTGGCGTGCTCTTCCGGGTCAGGGAGAGCCTAGGGAGGACGCCTGGGTAAGGCGTCAATCGAGGACTGCTTTTGGCAGTCAACATAGTCTACGACACATGGCGCGAAAGGTTATTGCGAAAATATGGCGTTAGCGCAAAAAAATGGCAGAATATATCGAATTAAATTCTTATTTTGGTAGGAGGTATCGCTGTGGCCAACGCGCCTTTGACCCTCGACCGTTTTGATCGCCGCATCCTCGACGTGTTGCAACAGGAGGGGCGTATCAGCAATCAGGAACTGGCCGAACGCATTGGACTGTCCCCTTCGCCGTGCTTACGGCGCGTGCGAGCCCTGGAAGAGCACGGCTTGATCACCCAGTATCGAGCGGTGGTCGATGCGCGGCCGCTCGGCTTTCAACTCATGGCGCTGCTGCATATCTCGATGGATCAGCACACCCCCGAGCGCTTCGATAACTTCGAGCGTCATATCCGTAACATTCCCAACGTGGTGGAGTGTTTGATCATTACCGGGCAAGCGGCGGATTTTCAGCTCAAAATTCTGGTGAGAGACATGGACGATTATCAACACCTGCTGCTCCATGTGATCAACCGCATCGAAGGCGTCACCGGCGCCCATACGAGTTTCGTGTTGCGCCGGGTGTTCGAGCATCGCCCCGTGCCTACCTCATACTCGCTGGCTAACGAAGCGTAGGCAGCGGCGGCATAGCGGTTTACACTGCTTTTTTTCATCTAGCCAGGAGTTCGATCTATGCATATTCAGCGCCATGATACAAAAGCCCGCATGAGCCGTGCCGTGATACATCAGGGGGTGGCCTATTTATGCGGTCAGGTAGCAGGCCCCGAGGCTCGCCATGGCGATATCAAAGCACAAACCGAGAGCATGCTGGCGCGCGTCGATGCGCTTTTAAAAGAGATCGGCTCTAGCCGAGAACAACTGCTAAGCGCCACGATTTACTTGAAAGATGGCAGCGATTTCGCCGCCATGAACGCGATATGGGATGCCTGGGTACCGGAAGGCCATGCACCGGCACGCACCTGCGTATGCGCGCCGATGCCTGCCGATGAGCTGAAAGTCGAGATTACCGTGACGACGGCCGTGGGTGCGTAACTGCTATCGCTTATTTGACAGGCTTTTCTGCCGGAAAGCGGGTGTCGCGTAGGCTATCTTTGATCTTTTTTAGGTGCGGCAGAAAATCTTCGCCGCGCCTGAGCGTGACACCCGTGGCCAGGGCATCGATCAGCGTCAGTTGAATGACCCGAGACGTCATCGGCATGTAGTGGTCGGTATCTTCAGGGGTGGCGACTTCCAGCGTGGCCGTGCACTCCTGAGCGAGCGGAGAGTGGGGGGCGGTGATGCCCAGCACCACGGCGCCTGCTTCCCTGGCTACCTTGGCAATGTCGACCAGCTCACGGGTACGCCCAGTGTAGGAGATGATCACTACCACATCGCCGGTATGGCAAGCGGCTGCCACCATTCGCTGCATCAGCACGTCGACGTAGGCCATCACCGGTAGGTTGAAGCGGAAAAACTTATGCTGGGCGTCTTGCGCCACGGCGCCGGAGGCGCCCAATCCAAAAAAGTGGATCTGTTTGGCTTGCGTCAGGTAATCCACCATCCTTTCGACGGCGGCCATGTCCACTTCCCGCTGCGCTTCGTCTAGCGCCGCAATGGTCGCCCCAAAGATTTTATGGGTGTACTGAGTAGCGCTATCGCCCGGCTCGACGGCACGGGTGACGTAGGGCGTGCCGCCTGCCAAGCTCTGGGCCAGCTTGATTTTGAAATCGGGATAGCCCTTGGCGCCGAAGTTGCGACAGAAGCGGTTGACGGTCGGTTCACTGACGCTCGCCGCTTGAGCAAGGCTGGCGATGCTCAGGCTGGTGGCCGCTGCGGGGTCTTCCAGAATGACGTTCGCAACTTTACGCTCTGAGCGATTCAACTCTTCCAAGCGTTCCCGTAAGCGGTCTAGCAGGTCATGCGCCATTAACTGACTCCGTGGCAAGCGTTAGGTGTGAAGAAGGTGTCCAGTCCCTGCACCAGCGATAGAACTCATCGGCAGGCAATGGACGAGCATAGTAATACCCCTGAGCAGCTTCGCAACCAATTGAACGTAAGTAGTCGGCCTGCGCAGCCGTTTCGATACCCTCGGCGACCACGTCGCAGCCCACGGCATGGGCAAGCTGGGTGATGGTGAGAGCCAAATGGCGATCGATGGCGTCCTCCTCCAGGTCCATCACGAAGGCGCGATCGATTTTCAGCGTCGAGAAGGGCAGCGTTTTGACATACGCCAGTGACGAGTGCCCGGTACCAAAATCATCGATGGCCACGGCAATGTTCACCTCTGCCAACTGCGCGAGCTGGATGCGCGCATTGTGCATATCGCTGAGCAGACCCGATTCGGTGACTTCCAGGGCAAAGAACCTCGCCGGGATGCCATGATTGGCCAGTCGCGCCAGCAGGTTCTCGGCAAAGTCCTTACGCGCTAGCTGACGTGCTGCTACGTTCACGGCAATATGGAAATCGTCGTCCAACAGTCCCTTGGCCCGCCAGTCGGCAATATAGCGCATGGCTTCCTCGAGTACCCACTCGCCAATGTAGAGGATATCACCGCTGGCTTCTGCCAGAGGAATGAAGTCGCCAGGGGAGACGTGGCCCAGCTCTGGGTGGTGCCAGCGTAGCAGCGCTTCGGCGCCCACTACGCGCTGAGTTTCGAGTGACAGCTTGGGTTGGAAGGCCAGGGACATTTCCCCTCGCTGTGTGGCGCCGCGAATGGCCTGCTGTAGGTGCAGTCGGTGGCGCTGCTGGTTTTCCAGAGCTTCATTGTAGCTTTGCAGTCGCAGTGTGCCGCTCTGCGGAAGTGCCAGGGCGGCCATGTGCACCAAGCGCTCGATGTCGAAGTGGCCCTGCGACCAACTGATACCAATACGCGCGTTAAGCGGCAGTAGCAGGTCGTCTAGGGACTGGTCGTGTTCGAAGCAGTCGAGCAGCCGTGAAGCGAGCTGACGCAGCTCGCTCAGCTCGGCCGTTGGGGTAATCACCAGCAGCTCGCTGCCGCCCCACAGCCCGAGTGTGCTGCTAACGTCCAACTGGCCGTCGAGCCGGCGGCTAATGTGCACCATGAGCTGGTCGGCAATGCCGTAGCCATGTAAACGCACGACATCATCGAGGTGATCCAGCGCGATAAACAACAACCCCGTGGGACAGCCCTGTTGCGCCGCATCGGCCAAGCGTTGTGTCAAGGCGCGACGGTTGGGTAGCTGGGTGATAGGGTCGGTGCGTGACTGGCGATCCAACTCCTCGGTGCGCTTGGCCACCATCTCCTCCAGCGTCTCGGCCTGCTGGTCGCGAACACGATAGCGGTGCTCCACGCTCAACGTGTTGTGAATCCGCTGAAGCACTTCATCGTGTTTGAAGGGTTTGGTCAGAAAGTCCCTTACACCCATGCTCAGCGCGCGATGGCGGGTTTCGTCATCGATTTGTGCGGTCAGCACGATGATTGGCGGCGCATGCTCGGCAAACGTCGCCTGCAGTTGCTCCATCACGCTGTAGCCATCTAAATGAGGCATACGGATATCCAGCAAGATGAGATCCGGCATCGCTTGCTGACAATGTTGCAGGACTTGGCGAGGATCGCTCAGACCATGCACGTTATCGAATCCATGATCGTCGAGCAGATCTAGCAGTAGCTCGACGTTGATGCTGTTGTCATCCACTACCAGCAGGTGTTTGTTCATGAACGTCATGGCGCCTTCCTTGGTATGGCGTCTGTAGACACATAGCGTCTCAGTGTCGCCGAGAGCTGATCGATGTCGAGCGGCTTCGTGAGGTAATCGGCAAACCCTGCCGCTAGGCCGTGCGCTCGGTCACGCTCCATGGCGTTGGCCGAGAGGGCCACCACTGGAATGTGACGTAACGAGGCATCTTTTTGAATTGCATCCAGCGCCTGATAGCCGTTCATGCCCGGTAGGTGAATGTCCATCAGCACCAGATCCGGAGGAGAGTAGCGCATGAGATCGAGCCCTAGCTCGGCGCTGGTGACGGTCTGTAGCCGCACCTGGTCAAAGTCCTCCATGATATCTTCCATCAAGCGCTGGTTGGTGGGGTTGTCTTCGATATAGAGTAGGTGATGACGCTGGCCAGGGGCGGCGCTGGCCAGCGTCATCGGCAAGGGCGTCTCGCTAAGCGCATCGGCCTCGGTGATGGGGAGGGTAAACCAGAACGTCGCGCCTTGGCCGGGTGCACTCGTCACGCCAATTTGGCCCTGCATTCGCTCCACTAACTCTCGGGTGATCGCTAACCCAATACCCGTCCCCTCGATGGTGCCATGCTCGGCATCGAGCCGATTGAAGGGTTCGAAGAGCTCGTGCTGTCGCTCGGGTGCGATACCATGCCCGGCATCCGTGACGCGAACGCACACGTCGTTGTCCCGTTGATCGACGGCAATCCGGATCGAGCCCTGGGGGCGATTATATTTGATGGCATTGGAGAGTAAGTTGAGCAATACCTGCTTGGTGCGGGTGTAATCCGCGGCGACCCGCCAAGGCGCCGCGAGTGGCTCGCGCTGAAGCACTAGCCCTGATGCCTCGATATTGGCTTCTAACGTGCTGCAGGCATCCTCGATCACGCTCTCTATCGCGATCGGCTCGATGGAGAGCGCCATGTGGCCGGACTCGATTTTAGCCAAATCGAGCACTTCGTTGATCAAGCTAAGCAGGTGCTGCCCACTTTTCTGGATTTGCCCTACCTGTCGCTTCTGCTTGTCGCTGAGCGGCTCGCGCCGCCCTTTGCCAAGCAGCTGCGCAAAACCAATGATGGCATTGAGCGGCGTACGTAGCTCGTGGCTCATGGACGAGAGAAATTCGCTCTTCGCCCTATTGGCCTGTTCGGCTTGGTCCCTCGCCGCCGCGAGGTCCATGGTGACCTGCTCGCGCTCTGCCATCTGTCGATAGAGGTTGATCAGCAGCGCGCAGGTATCGGTAAACGGCTGAAGCCAGTGTAACAACGAATGGTTCAGCGTTTGTTGGCTGTTGGCAATGGCGAACATGCCTATCAATTTATCGCCACTGAAAATTGGCGCGCCCAGGTAATTATCGATACGCGGGTGGCCCGGTGGAAAGCCGCCGCGTTTGGCGTGACGATAAACGTCGTCGGTGATCACCACGTCGCCGTGGGCAAACACACGGCCCAACAGCGAGTCGGGATTGGTCAGCATCATATCCCCACTGCGCAGCTGTTCCATCAAATGGCGCGACTCATCGCTCCAAGAGAGATCGGTAATGGCGTGGATCTTGAGCGTATTGGTGGTGCTCGTTGGCATTACTTCGCCAATCAGCGCGTAATCGCTGTCAGTCAGCTCGCGCAATGCCTCCATGAGAAAGGTCCAGAGCTGCTCGCCGGACATTAGCGCCTGATAATCGGTAATGCCCTGGTGCAGCACTTTCAGCAGGCTCTGCTCTTTATGCATGCGGTGGTTGGCGTCGTAAACGTCGCTCAGGTTGGTCAAAATACCAAGAAATTCCACCACGTCGTTCTGCTCGTTATGGATGGCGTTGACCGCTAGATGAACGGGAACGAGGTGGCCTTCTTTGTGCAACGCCTCTACTTCGCGACCCCGCCCAATGACATTAGGGGCACTGCCAGCCAAAAAGCGCGCAATGAATTGGTCATGTTCGGCGCGAATTGCGGCCGGGGTCAGCATCGAGACGTTGCGACCCAGCACCTCGGCTTTGGTATAGCCCAACATGGTGAGTGCAAAAGGGTTGATGCTCAGCACGTTGCCAGCTAGGTCGATTCGCACGATGCCGGTGGCACTCTCGTTGAACAGCGCCTCGTAACGTCGCGTGGTTTGCGACAGGGTGTGGCGCATTTGATGTTGGCGCAACAGTTCGTCCACTTGCCCTGCCAAGCTGGCCAGCAGCTGTCTATCCCGCGTCGAGAATGCGCGTGGCCGATCACTGATCAAACATAGCGTACCCACGGCCAGCGTATCGGAAGGCCTGAGCGGGTGCCCCGCATAGAAGCGGATATGAGGTTTTCCGGTGACGAGCGGGTTATCGGCAAAGCGCCGATCGCTCTGGGCATCTTCGATGACCAGCGGCATATCGGCGGCGATGGCGTGGGCACAAAAAGAGACCTCTCGGCTGGTTTCGCAGATGGGTAGCCCCGGGTGAGACTTGAACCACTGGCGCTCTTCGTCGACCAGTGACACGAGTGCCATCGGCACGTCAAACAGGTCCCGGGCAAGCTGTGTCAGACGCTCGAAGGCGTCGTCGGCGGGGGTATCGAGGATGCTCAACGCGCGCAAGGCCGTCAGGCGCTGTGTTTCATTCTCCGGTCGCTTGGCGGCTTGCATGGCGTTTCCTAGACGTGAGGGGGGTGAAAAGAACGTATTAAATAAATATCGGACATTAATCCCCTAGCTTTAACCAAGACGCAGCAAATGCAGCAGCCAGCGATGATAGGGCGGTCTTAACCAGCCGCTATTGGAGCGCTTGGGCTGGTAGAACACGCTACGTTGATGGCTAAAGCGTTCAAACCCGTGGCGGCCGTGGTAAGCGCCGCTGCCACTCTCGCCAACGCCACCAAAAGGAAGAGTCGGTACGGCGTGGTGAAGGAGGGTCTCATTGAACACCAACGCCCCGGAACACGTTTGATGGCGAAGCGTCTCCTGCAGCGCCTTCTGGTGGGTGAAGGCATATAGCGCCAAGGGGCGAGGGCGTGCATTGATCAGCCGAATGGCATCATCGATATGTTTGACGCTGATCACCGGTAGCGCCCGCCCAAAGATCTCCTCTTGCATGAGCGATAAGCTCTGCTGCGGGTCGATGACCAACGCCGGCGCGTGGGGTCCGTGTTCGAGCACGCGACAACCGCGCGCTCGGGCATCATCGAGCAGCCGTTCGATTCGTGCGTGGTGGGCGTCGCTGACGTAGCCGGTGGCGTCTTTGGCATCGGGTCGCTGGCGGCGAATGGCTCGTTCCAAGGCGTGGGTTAGAGCGTCCAAGCGGCGGCTCTCAACGATGACGTAATCCGGCGCGATACAGGTTTGTCCTGCGTTGAAACCTTTACCGAAGATAATCGCCTCAGCGGCGCTGTCGAGGTCCGCATCACTGGCCACCAGCGCTGGTGATTTGCCGCCTAGCTCCAACGTGACCGGTGTTAGGTTGGCGGCGGCAGCCGTCGCGACCTGCCTGCCTATCTGGGTCGATCCGGTAAACACCAGATGGTCGAACGCCAGCGCGCTGAACGTCTTGGCGACGTCGGCCCCGCCCTCGATCACGCAGTACTCCTCTTGCGTGAAGTGTTGGGGAATCAGCTTGGCGAGCAGTGCGCTGGTGTGCCGCGCGTGTTCGCTGGGTTTGAGCATCACCGTGTTGCCAGCCGCTAGCGCATCGATGGCGGGCATCATGCTAAGGCTCCAAGGATAGTTCCAGGGAGACATTACCCCCACGACGCCCAGCGGCTGAGGAGCGACTCGGGCGCGCGCTGGCCAGAGCCGCAGCGGAACGCGTGCGCGACGAGGGCGCATCCAGTGCCACAGGTGGCGGCGCGCATAGCGAGCGGCATGAAGGACGGGAAGAATTTCAGCGAGATGGATTTCGATTTCGCTGCGCTGGCCGAAATCGAGCTGGATGGCTCGCACGATGTCGTGCTGATGGCGTTTCGTCATGCGGGCGAGGCGCGCCAAGCGCTCGCGCCGTACGCCCAGCGTGGGAAAAGGCGCCGGGCCTGCCGCCTCGCGCTGCGCCTGTAACGTATCCGTTAAATCGCGATTCATGGCCTCTCCTTAGGGGTATACTGACTGCCGACGATACGCAGGGCCAGGCGACCTTGAAACGCTGTTTGAGCAGGATCGACAATTGTTTACAAACTAGGCGCTTCACACGCGTCAGCGGCCGGAGTGGTACAGTAAGGCATACGCCATCTGTGCCAGTGTGCCAGGGAGATGTTATGCCTTCTCGTCCGCTCTCCTACTCCATTCTACCTACCATCGAGGCCGTTGCGGCAAGCCAGTGGGATGCGCTCGGGTCTGACGAACAGCCTTTTTTACGTCACGGGTTTTTACACGCGCTGGAGGCCAGCGGCTCCGTCAGCACGGCCACCGGCTGGGAGCCTTGTCATCTGTGTGTCTGGCAGGGCGAGGCGCTGGTGGGTGCGCTGCCAATGTACCGTAAGTACCATTCCTATGGGGAGTACGTGTTCGACTGGGGGTGGGCCGACGCGCTGGAGCGCGCCGGCGGCGATTATTACCCCAAGGCGCTGAGTGCGATACCTTTCACGCCAGTGCCAGGCCCTCGTACCTTGATCGCGCCAGACGCCGATGCCGACGCCGTTCGAGCCCAGTTGGCGATAGGCTGGCGGGAGCAGTGTGACACCCTGGCGCTGTCGAGTTGGCACCTGCTGTTTGCCGAAGAGCCGGAAGTCGAGGCGTGGCAGCGCCAGTGCCCTGATCTGATCGCTCGGGAAGGCGTACAGTTTCAGTGGCGAGATCGTGGTTTCGGTGATTTCGAAGGCTTTCTCGCCAGCCTCACTTCCAAGCGGCGGAAAATGATCAAGCGTGAGCGGCGTTTAGTGGCCGACCAGGGCATTACCCTGCACCGTTTGGAAGGCGGGGAGATCCGCGATGTCGACATGGCGCATTTTTACCGCTGCTACACCATTACTTACCACGAACGCGGACGCCCGCCCTACCTCAATCACGCCTTCTTCGAACGTTTGCGTCACGTGATGCCCGAAGCGCTGATGCTGGTGCAGGCGCGGCTAGCGGGGCGTCCCATCGCCGCAGCGCTCTACTTCCAGGGAGGCAAGACGCTCTACGGTCGCTACTGGGGGAGTGAGGTCGTCGCCGACTGCCTGCATTTCGAAGCGTGCTACTACCAGGGCATCGACGCGTGCTTGGCAAAGGGCATGACGCTATTCGATCCCGGCACCCAGGGCGAACACAAGCTCGTACGGGGGTTTGCTCCCCAGCGGGTTCGTTCGCTGCACTATTTGGCCCACCCGGGGTTGGCCGCTGGCGTGGCGCAGTTTTGTCAGCAAGAGGGTGTCCATATCATGGCCTATCGCCGCGCCGCCGAAGATGCTTTACCGTTTAAGTAACGCCTACCGCGTCGCGGCTCGCTGGACTCTACCCTTAATGGCATAATGCGCGCCGTTTCCGTTTTCACGAAGGATGTCTGGGATGCACAAATGGCTCGTGGGCCTGCTACTGACCGTGTTGGGGTTGCTACAGTACCAACTTTGGCTGGGCAACGGCGGCTGGCAAGATCTGCAGCAGGTGGAGCAGCGGGTGGCCCTGCAGGAGGCGGCCAATGATCCGCTGCGTGAACGCAACGCACGGCTGGCGGCGGAAATCACCGATTTGAAAACCGGGTTGGATGCCATCGAGGAACGCGCCCGCAGCGACATGGGCATGGTGCGCACCGACGAGCAGTTCTTCTGGGTGCCGGGCGTGGCCATCGAAAACGAGTTGGTCGGCATTCATGCCGGGCTAGTCGCTCAGCCCGGTGTCATTCCAGCCGACGGTGAGAGCGAGTGATGCAGACCTCGCCGCTTTGGCTCGTTGTGCCTGCGGCCGGGCAGGGGAAACGAATGGGCGCCGACAAGCCCAAACAGTACCTTCCCCTGGAAGGCCAACCCATCTTGGCGCACACCCTTGCACGTCTGCATGATGCCTTCCCTCAGGCGCATTTAGTGCTTTGCCTGGACCCAGAGGATCACTGGTTTCGGCCAGACTGGGTACCGTTCAGTCACTGGCAGCAGGTGCCCGGCGGTATAGAACGGATGGATAGCGTGATGAACGCACTGGAGGCCATCGCGGCCAACGACAGCGACTTGGTCATGGTGCACGACGTCGCGCGACCTTGTATCACCCGCGCCGATCTGCACGCCTTGTATCGGGCGGCCCAGTCTCATCCCAGTGGTGCCCTGCTGGCCATGCCGGTAGCAGATACCATGAAGCGCGATCAGGGGGACCAACTAAGCCACGCCACCGAACCGCGTGATGGCCTGTGGCACGCGCTGACGCCGCAAGGGTTTCGCTATGCGCTGCTGCGGCGCGCGCTGACCAAGGCCCAGCAGCAGGGCACCGTGGTCACGGATGAAGCCTCGGCCGTCGAGGCGTTGGGGGAAGCTCCCCAGCTCGTTAGTGGGCGGCGCGATAATATGAAAGTCACCCACCCTGACGATTTAGCGTTGGCAACGGCCATCATGGCAGCCCAGCGCAGCTCAAGTAACAGGAGTTTCTAATGCGAATTGGCCACGGCTTCGATGTACACCGCTTTGGGCCGGGTGATCATTTGATGATCGGTGGCGTCAAGCTGCCGTTCGAACAGGGCTTCGTTGCCCACTCCGATGGCGATGTGCTGCTCCACGCCATCAGCGATGCGCTGCTCGGCGCCTGTGCGCTGGGCGATATTGGCCGCCACTTTCCCGATACCGACCCGGCATGGAAAGGCGCGGACAGTCGCGGCTTACTTCGTCATGTGGTCGCGCTGGTGAGGGACGAAGGGTTCGACGTCGTAAACCTGGACGCTACCATCATGGCGCAAGCGCCCAAAATGGCGCCGCACATCGAGGCCATGCGTGCCGCGATTGCCGAGGAAATAGGCGTGACGCTGGGGCAGGTCAACGTTAAAGCCACCACCACCGAACGTCTTGGCTTTACCGGGCGGGGGGAAGGGATCGCCGCCGAAGCGGTGGTGCTGCTGGCCGCGCAAGAGGCATCGAATGCTTGATCTCCCCACCTGGCAGCGCAGCTTGACGCCAACATTCGGCGTGCCTGCGCCCGGCCAGTATCGCGCTCGGCCGGAAGACTTCATCGTCGATGAACAGCTCGACTTTACCCCGGAGGAACACGGCGAGCATCTGTGGCTACGCCTTGAAAAGCGTAACCAAACCACGTTAGATGTGGTGAAACTGCTCAGCCGTTTGTGCGGTGTCACCCCGCGCGATATCGGCTACTCCGGTATGAAGGATCGCGTGGCCGTTGCGCGCCAGTGGCTGAGCGTTCATCTGCCCGGTCGCGAAGCGCCTGAGGACTTAACTGCCACGCTCGGCACAGCGGGCGTCACGGTGCTGGCCATGGCGCGTCATCCGCGAAAGTTAAAGCGGGGCGTGCACCGCACGAATCATTTTACGCTGCGCCTAAGTGGTGACGCGGTTCGCCCAAACGATTTATTGCCGCGTTGGGAAGCGCTCTGCGCCCAAGGAGTCCCCAACTACTTTGGCCACCAGCGGTTTGGCGCTGGTGCGCGCAATCTGCAGCGCGCCGCTGCCGTACTGGCCAAAGGTTGGCGCAAACGCGATGATCGCCAGGGGATGATGCTTTCGACCGCGCGCAGCTTTCTGTTCAACGAGCTGCTCAGTGTCCGACTGGCAGACGGTAACTGGTGCCAGCCCGTCGCGGGCGATACCTTGATGCTTGATGGCACGCAAAGCGTGTTTTCCATCGATGACGTCGAGGAGAGCCTGGTGGCACGCGCCGCCGCGCTGGATGTTCATCCCACGGGCGTTTTGTGGGGTGTGGGCGGCGGGGCGCACGGCGATGCGGGCCGTTACGAAGCGCAACTGGCGGCACGCCATCCTGCGTTGTGCGCCGGCCTCGAGCAGAGCGGCGTCAAGCGTGGACAGCGTGCGCTGCGTGCCCGGTTGATCGCGCCTCAGGCCAACTTCGAACAAGAGTCCGTGCTACTCTCGTTCGCGCTGCCCCGAGGCAGTTTCGCGACGGCGGTGATTGGCGAATTGATTCATCATCCCGACACGGCATGACGCCGAAGTAAGAAGGAGGTTCTGATGCGGCGACTGCTGCTTTCCAACGATGACGGCGTCCATGCTCCTGGCTTACGTGCGCTCTACGAGGCGCTTTTGCCCCATGCCCATTTGCGTGTGGTCGCCCCGGATCGCGACCGTAGCGGCGCAAGTAACTCGCTCACGCTGTCGCGTCCGCTGTCGCTCACCGCGCTGGAGAATGGTTTTTACAGTGTCGATGGCACGCCCGCGGACTGCGTTTATCTGGGCGTCAACGGCGTGTGGGACGAGCGTCCGGATCTGGTCATCTCGGGTATCAATCATGGCAGTAACCTGGGGGACGACGTGCTTTACTCGGGCACAGTGGCCGCCGCGATGGAGGGACGCAATCTCGGCATGACGGCCATCGCCATGTCGCTATGCGGCACCCAGCACTTTGCCACGGCAGCCAAGTTTGCTGCCAGCTTGATCGGCGCGGCCGACCAGCTCTCGCTGCCGCCGCGCACGCTGCTGAACGTGAACGTGCCAGACGTTCCCTGGGAAGCGATCAAGGGTGTCAAGGTCACGCGTCTCGGCTATCGCGGGCCCGCAGAAAAACCGGTGCCCGTCAAAGACCCCCGAGGGCGTACGCGCTACTGGATCGCGCCGGTGGCGGCGAATGCGGATGACGGAGAGGATACTGACTTTGCCGCCGTCGATGCAGGCTATGTGTCGATCACGCCGCTGCAAACCGATTTAACGCGCCACCCGGCGCGTCGTGATGTGCAGGATTGGTTGGATGCCTTTGCCTGATCTATCCCCTAGGGAGCTGCGCGGGCGGGGCATGACCTCTCAGCGCACTCGAGATCGTATGATCGAGCGCCTGGTCCAGCAAGGCGTGAGCGACCCGCGCGTACTGGACGTCATGGCCAGCGAGCCTCGCCATCTGTTCGTCGACGAAGCGCTGGCCCATCGTGCTTATGAAGACACCGCACTGCCCATTGGCTTCGGCCAAACGCTGTCGCAGCCGCTAACGGTGGCGCGCATGACGGAGTTAGTGCTGCGCGCATCGCCCCGGTGTGTGCTAGAAGTGGGCACTGGCTCAGGCTATCAAACGCTGATTCTATCGCGGCTGGTAGAAACGCTTTACTCCGTCGAGCGAATCTATACCCTGCACGAGCGTGCCGCCGAACGTCTTTGGCGGCTGCAAGCACCGGCCACGCTGGCCGTCGCCGATGGCGGTGAGGGGTGGCCGGAAGCAGCCCCTTTCGACGTCATCCTGCTCACCGCTTGTGCGCAAACGCTGCCTGAGGCGCTGCTGGAACAGCTACGCCCCGATGGCGTGATGATCGCGCCGCTGGAAGAGCCAGACGGCAGCCAGTGGCTGACCCAAATCAAGCGGATTGGCTCCGCCTTCGAAAAGCGCCGCTTAGAACCCGTGCGTTTCGTACCTTTATTGCAAGGAGTGGTGGATTGAAGCGTCGACCCCTAGGACTGTTTTTGCGAGGCGCTGGGATGGGCGCGGCCGATGCCGTTCCCGGCGTCTCGGGAGGCACGATTGCCTTTATTACCGGTATTTACGAAGAACTCATCGATACCATCAAGCAGTTTGGCCCCAGCGCTCTTGGCGCATGGCGCAGCGGCGGCTGGAAAGGGCTGTCGCAGCATCTGAACGTGGCGTTTTTGCTGCCGCTGCTGCTGGGTGTGGCGGTCAGCTTGTTCAGCGTTGCCCACTTGGCGCTGTGGCTGATGGAGGCCCATCCGCTACTGTTGGAAGGCTTCTTTTTTGGGCTGGTCGCGGCGTCGGCCTTGGTGGTCGGTCAAGCCGGTGATCGATGGAAAATTTGGTACTTGCTGCCGCTGCTCATTGGCTTGATGCTCGCCGAATGGTTGCCGAGCCTGATGCCGCTGGTACTCATGGTGGGTAACGAGTCGCTGGTCGTCATCCTGGCGGGTGCCATTGCGATCAGTGCCATGTTGCTGCCCGGCGTATCGGGCAGCTTTTTACTGCTGACGATGGGGCTCTACGGCACCATCATGGGGGCTATTCGCAGCTTCGACATCGGTATTATCATACTGTTTGGAATGGGCTGTGTGGTGGGGCTGGCACTCTCGTCGCGCCTGCTATCGTGGCTGCTACGGCGCTACCATGGCGCGACGTTGCAGCTGCTGCTGGGCTTCATTATCGGCTCGCTACCGGTTCTCTGGCCCTGGCGTGAACTGTTACGCTACCAGCTAGGCCCCGATGGGCAGATGATCCCGCTGGCTTACCGCTATTTGTTACCCAGCGATTACGCCGTGCTGACAGGGGCGTCGGCACAGGTAACTGGCGTGATAACGTTGATGGTCGTCGGTGCGCTACTCGTCGTAGCGCTCAACCGTCGTGCGGCCACTCATGCCCAGCATCACTCGACAGATAATCGTTCCATTGATCGTTAGCACGGCGTTGAACAGGAGTAGGTTTTCCATGCGTAAGGTTTTTATGATGACGGTGCTTGCACTGGCGGTGAGTGGCTGTGCCAGTCAGCAGTCCAACACCCCCCAGGTGCGCGATTTGAGCGACGCACGCCGTGCGGTGGAAAACTCACCACAGTACACCGTCAAAGCAGGCGATACGCTCTATGGCATCGCGTGGCAGCACAATCTGGACTATCGCCAGCTCGCCGCCATCAACAATATCGACGCGCCTTACCAAATTTATCCTGGTCAAACCATCGCTTTGCGTGAAGGCGCGGGAGGCATGTCGACTGCGTCTGGCGGCAACGCGTCACCCGCTTCGACCAGCGGTGCCGTTGCTACGGGGCTACAACCACAAGCCACTGCCGTGGCGAGCAATGACCAGGAACTCGACTGGCTGCTGCCGGACGAGAGTGCCATCGAGCGCAACCAGCGGCTGACGGCAGAGCGTGCGGAGCGCACGGCGGTCGAGGCGTCTCAACAGGTCGCTGCCGCTACCGAGTCGTCTGAGGTGGCTGCTCCCCAGCAGCCAAGCACTCAGCCCGAGCAGGAGCCCGAGCCCGAGCGGGCACCCGCGCCGGAACCTGAGCCGACACCCGCCGCCGCACCAGAGCCTGCCGCTGAGCCGGCTCAAGCTGCCCGCACCGATCGTTCGTCACGGACCTTTACGCCTGCCGAAAACATCGACTGGCGCTGGCCCACCGACGGCCAAGTGACCGGCGAGTTCGGGCAAGGCGGCAGCATCACCGCTGGGATTGATATCGCCGGACAAAAGGGGCAACCTGTCCGTGCTGCAGGTCCTGGGATCGTGGTCTACGCCGGTAGCGGCGTACGCGGTTACGGTAACCTAATACTACTGAAACACAACGATCAGTTTCTCAGTGCCTACGCACACAATGATAGTTTGAGCGTAAAAGAGAATGATGTCGTCGAGGCTGGTGAAGTCATCGCCACGATGGGCGATAGCGATGCAGATGCCGTCAAACTGCATTTTGAGGTGCGCCGCGATGGCCAGCCGCAAAATCCGTTGGACTATCTGCCCTCTCGCTAGTCATCCCTTGGCGGGTGTAAGGTAGACCTGCCAAGACTACCCGAACAGCTGAATCAGGGCGTCATATAACAATAAGGTGCACGCGCACAGGAAGTGCGACCACCCTTACTTTTCTACATGGCGGATAGGCGAAACCACGGGGGTATGACCATGAGTATGCTGGAGAAGGACCTACAGGAGATTGACCTGGATGAAGTTGAAGAGGCGTTGGATGACGCCGATGACGACGCCACAGCCGAAGAGGATGCGTTCGAAAAAGCGCTGGGCCGTGAAGACCGTCAATCGACTCAAAGCTTGGACGCGACACAGATCTACCTCAATGAGATTGGCTTTTCTCCGCTACTGACGCCGGAAGAAGAAGTGTATTACGGACGCTTGGCGCGCAAAGGCGATGCCCTGGGGCGTTCGAGGATGATCGAGTCGAACTTGCGCTTGGTGGTTAAAATTGCCAGACGTTACTTGAACCGGGGGTTGACGCTGCTCGATCTAATCGAAGAAGGTAATCTTGGTTTGATCCGTGCGGTAGAGAAGTTCGATCCCGAACGGGGTTTTCGCTTCTCGACGTACGCCACATGGTGGATTCGCCAGACCATCGAGCGTGCGTTGATGAATCAGACGCGCACCATTCGTCTGCCTATCCATGTGGTTAAAGAGCTGAATATTTATCTGCGCGCTGCTCGTGAACTGACCCAAAAGCTGGACCACGAAGCCACCGCCGAAGAGATTGCCGAACATCTCGACAAGCCGGTCGAGACGGTCAAGAAAATGCTCGGGCTGAACGAACGAGTATCGTCGGTGGATTATCCCATGGGAGGCGAAAGCGACAAGCCGCTGATCGATACGCTCACCGATGATGAAGTACTCGGCCCGGAAGCCTGCTTAGTGGACGGCGACGTGCGTGAGCACGTAGACCACTGGCTGGATGAACTGAGCGAGAAGCAGCGAGAAGTCGTGGTGCGTCGCTTTGGTCTGCGCGGCCACGAGGCGGCAACGCTAGAAGAAGTGGGTGCCGAAATTGGTCTCACCCGTGAGCGGGTGCGTCAAATCCAGGTAGAAGCGCTAAAGAAGCTACGCCGCTCGCTGGAAAAACAGGGCCTCTCTCTCGACGCGATTTTCGAGAGCTAGGCGATCGTCGTGAGTCGCGTCAGCCGTTCTGGCCAAGCCTAGGCACGCAGCACCGATAGCGCACCGAGTGACCCACTCGGTGCGCTGTTTTTGGGCGAAAGGTTTTCCACCGCTGCCGGGCGGGACGCTTGATCGTGTCAGCATTGTCCATCCGCCAGCGGCACTACCTGCCCATGCAGGAGTGAATGAGAGGGTGAACGAGATAGTGAATGAAATGGTAGATGAAAGAGCGAGAATGCCATGCGCCCGCTAGTGGCCCATATTGATTTGGACGCCCTGCGTCACAACTATCAACTGGCGTGTCGCTGCGCCCCGCAAAGCCGCTCGGTAGCGGTGATCAAAGCCGACGCCTATGGGCATGGAGCACTGGCCTGCGCCCGTGCGCTGGAAGCCGACGTCCCGGCCTTTGCCGTGGCGTGCATCGAAGAAGCGTTGAGCCTGCGTGAAGGCGGTATCCAAGCCCCCATTGTCCTGCTCGAGGGTATCTTCGACGCCGACGAGCTGGCCCTGGTAGATGAACACCGTCTGTGGATCAGCGTTCATAGCGCCTGGCAGGTAGAGGCGCTGCTGTCTTATTCGCCCCGGCAGCCGATTCCTGTTTGGCTGAAGGTGGATTCCGGCATGCACCGGCTGGGGTTCTCGCCCGAGCAAGCGGTCAGCGTGTGGCAGCGGCTGGTCGACGCACCCCAGGTAACGGCGCTGCATCTGATGAGCCACTTTGCCAGTGCCGATGCCCAAGACCCTAGCGTCTTCAACCAGCAGATGCGCGTGCTGCAAGGGCTAGCGGATGAACTGAAGGCACCGCTGTGTTTGGCCAACTCTCCGGCGACGCTGGCCTGGCCAGTCGCTCACGGTGATTGGAATCGCCCTGGGGTGATGCTCTATGGCAGCGACCCGCTGGAAGTGGCCAACGACGTCACCCGCCAGCTACGCCCGGTCATGTCGTTACGCTCGGAAATCATCGCGCTGCGCGAACTCGATACCGGCGAGCAGGTCGGCTACGGCGGGCGCTGGAAGGCTCCGCGTCCCTCCAAGATTGCCGTGGTGGCGGCAGGGTATGGCGATGGCTATGATCGCCACGCGGTCGACGGCACGCCGGTGCTAGTTAATGGCCAGCGCTGCCCGATTGCTGGAAAGGTGTCGATGGACATGCTGACGGTGGACGTGACCGATGTACCCGACGCGGCCATTGGCAGTGAAGTGGTGCTATGGGGAGCAGCCAGCAATGGCGCCGTACTGCCGGTGGATGAGGTGGCCCGCTATTGCGCTACCATCAGCTATACACTGCTCACCGGGGTGCTGCCTAGAGCTCCTCGGCGTTATCATGGGGCTAACGTTTGAACGGTTATCGGTATGTCTAACGCGTCTAATCCGCGCTCCTTTGCGCACCCTCGTTACTGGCCAACATGGCTGGCGATTGGCCTTATGTACGTGGCCGCGTGGCTTCCTTGGCGCGTGAAGCTCTGGGTGGGGAAAGCGATTGGCCTGCTGGCGTGGCGCTTCGTGAAGCGTCGTCGGCACATCACCGCCACGAACATCGCGCTCTGCTTTCCAGAAAAAAGCGCCGACGAGCAGCGCCAACTGGTCAAAGAGACCTTCATTGCCAACGGGATCGGTTTGGTCGAAACCGCAACTGGCTGGTGTCGTGATGCCGAAGGGCTGCGTCATCGAGTGGCCTATCACGGCCAAGAGCACCTTGCACGCGCTAAAGCCCAGGGCAAAGGCGTGCTGGTGGTGGGTATCCACTTTTCGACGCTGGACTTAGGCGGGGCGTTACACTCGCTGTTCTTCCCGGCAGATGTGGTTTACCGCCCCCATAACAACCCGCTCTTCGAGCGATTCATGACCCGAGCACGTTCACGCATCTTTGGCCAAGCCATTGATCGCCATGACCTGCGCGGCGTGGTGCGCCGCATCAAAGCGGGGCACATCGTGTGGTACTCACCGGATCAGGATTTCGGCCGCGATGTCAGCGTCTTTGCGCCGCTGTTTGGTCAGCCGGCGGCGACCATCCGTCTCACCTCGAAAATCGCCCGCATGACGGGCGCCCCCGTCGTTCCGCTGATGTTCCACCGCAACCCGGATAATCGCACCTACACCATCGAGTGTTTGCCGGCGTTCGAGGATTTCCCTAGTGGGGATGAAATGGCCGATGCCTCGCGGGTGAATGTCTTCATCGAGCGGGCGATACGCAAACATCCCGAGCAGTATCTATGGCTGCATCGGCGGTTCAAGACTCGCCCAGAGGGCGAGGAGAGTGTTTACTAGCCATCGCTGCCCAGTCAAGGTAAGAAAAAAGCTGCCCGCGGGCAGCTTTTCATTGGTATCGAGGCGGTCTTACAGCCATGTATTAGTCGAGGTTGCGGGAGTAGAAAATTTCCAGCATCTCTTTGCGCAGACGGCTTTCGATGTCTCGTGCTTCTTCGAAGGTGATGTCGCGACGTGAGGTGCCGAACAGGTAGTTATCCAGTTCGAAATCCTTGAGCAGCATCTTGGTGTGGAACATGTTTTCTTGATACACATTCACGTCAATCATCTGGTAGGCCTGCTTGGTATCTTCTGCCAAGTAGTCCTGAATGGACGTGATATCGTGATCAATGAACAGTTTTTTGCCATCCACGTCCCGGGTAAAACCACGTACGCGGTAATCCATGGTCACGATGTCGGAGTCGAAGCTGTGGATCAGGTAGTTCAGCGCTTTCAGCGGGCTGATATGACCACAGGTCGAGACATCGATATCCAAACGGAAGGTACTAATGCCGTTGTCCGGGTGCGATTCTGGGTAGCTGTGCACCGTCACGTGGCTCTTGTCCAGGTGCGCGACCACGGTTTCCGGTAGCGGGCCCGGCCCCGGCTCGGTTTGACCCGGCGTGGGTTCATCCAGCTCGTGCTCGGCGATCAGGATGGTGACGCTCGCCCCGTGGGGTTCGTAATCCTGGCGTGAAATATTCAGCACGTGGGCGCCGATGATATTGGTCACGTCCTTGAGAATCTGCGTCAAACGTTCGGCGTTGTAGAGCTCATCGATATAGTCGATGTAAGCCGCACGCTGCTCTTCGGTCTTGGCGTAACAGATGTCGTAAATATTGAAGCTCAACGAGCTGGTCAGGTTGTTGAACCCGTGGAGTCGGAGATTATCTGACACGTCCGAACCTCCCTATGGCAGATGAAGACACCCCGACGATCCAGCGCCGGAACCGATAAACACTTGTTACCGTGCTGAAGCAGCCGCGACGTCCGACGCGGCCCCGCACTACGCAGTAGGGGGAGAAACAAGCGGGCGTATTATGCCCGCCCGTGGCGTGGGTTGCATCCGGCCAGGCGATTTTTTTTGACGCAGAGCGACCGTCTCGCGGCGCAGGGCTCAAGCTTCGATAATCTCGAAGGAGTGAGTAATCTCGACGCCGCCGTTGACGAGCATAATCGAGGCGCTGCAATACTTCTCCGCGGACAGCTCTACCGCCCGTTGTACCTGCTTTTCTTTCAGGCTGCGGCCTGTAACGACAAAGTGGACGTGAATCTTGGTAAACACAGAGGGCACTTCGTCGGCACGCTCGGCGTCGAGCTCCGCCACGCAGTCGGTGACATCGGCGCGGGCCTTATCGAGAATGTTCAAGATATCGAAAGCGGTGCAGCTTCCCATGCCCATCAGCAGCATTTCCATCGGCCGCGGGCCGGTATTGCGGCCACCGTGATCGGGCGGACCATCGATAACTACGCTGTGCCCGCTACCCGACTCTGCGACGAACTGACGACCATCGGTCCATTTTACCCGTGCTTTCACGTTGCTCTCCTCATCTTGGCGACGATAGGTAAGTCGCGCAGCATAACATTTCTAGGCGACAGCGCACGGCTTCATCGCGCGCGGTTAACAGGCGTCAAGGCTGCGCCAGATGCTGTTCCAGTTCGGCGAGCCGCTCCGGGGTGCCTACGTCTACCCAGTGGCCGGAAAAATGCTCACCGCTGACTCGTTGCTTGGCCATGGCTTGCTTTAGTAACGGTGCCAGTGCAAACGCCCCAAGGGGCTCTCGAGCGACGAGTTCGGGGTGTAGGATGCCAATACCGGCGTAGGTCAGGCGTGGCTCTCCCATTGGCGTAACGCGGCCCCGGTCGAGGGCAAAATCGCCGTTTGGGTGGTGTTCCGGGTTGTCCACCAAGATCAAGTGGGCAAGATCGCCCTCTGTCAGCGCGGCCGCGCTGGGCAGGCGATCACACCACACATCGCCATTGACGAGTAAAAACGGCGCCTCACCTAGCAGAGGCAGCGCCTTGCGAATGCCTCCGCCGGTTTCGAGTGGTTGTGGCTCCACGCTCCAGTGAAGGTGCAGTTGGTGTGCCGAGCCATCACCCAGCGCCTCCATGATCTGCTCGGCACGGTAGCTTACGTTGATCACCACCTCCTCGATGCCCGCACGCTTCAAACGCTCCAGGTGGTGGACGATCAGCGGTTTGCCCGCTACGGGTAGCAGCGGTTTCGGGCAGTGGTCGGTGAGTGGGCGCATCCGTTTGCCCAAGCCCGCTGCTAGGATCATCGCTTTCATGGCGCTGATGCCTCCAGGCGCTGGAGAATGGCGGGGCGCAGCACCTCGCGGACCCAGTCGGCAAACTCATCGTGTTCGGGAAGGGCCATTAAGCTATCTTCCAAGTGGCTTAAAAAGTGCGGCAGGCGGGCCAAGTAGCCTTGCTTGCTGTCACGCAGCGTCAATCGACAAAAAATGCCCAGGACTTTGAGCGAGCGTTGGGCGGCCATCGCGTGGCACTGGGCCAAAAAGGCAGCCTCGCTCACCGAGCGGGTCAAGCGACCCTCTTGCCGGGCTTGCTGATAGAAGGTACTCACCAGCGCGGCAAACTGGTCAGCGCTGAAACGGCAGTAGCGACCTCGCAACAGCGAAATGACGTCGTAGCTGAGCGGGCCTGCCACGGCGTCTTGAAAGTCGATCATATAAAGCGTCTGATCGTGCCACATCAGATTCATCGCATCGAAATCGCGGTGAACGCTCACCACCGGCTGTTCTAGGGCGCGCTCGATCAAGCTCGTGCGCAGCGTTTCCCAGCTATCGGGAGCGGATAGCGACAGCCAGCGCTCCAGGCACCATTCGGGAAAGAGATCCAGTTCCCGGGCGAGCAGGGCGGCATCGTAGGCGGGAAGAGCGGCCGGATTGGCGCGGTTTTGCAACTCGGCAATCAGTGACAGCGCCGCCAAGTAGTTCTCTTTCGTGCGTGTCGGGTCGGTAAAGGTAGCCTGCAGCGGCGTATCGCCCAGATCGTCGAGCAGCAAAAAGCCGGCCTCCAAGTCGCTGGCGTGAATGGCGGGAACCGGTAGCCCGGCGGCGTGCCAGCGCTGGCCGATGGTCACAAACGGCGCGGAGTCCTCCTGGGCAGGTGGCGCATCCATGATGATTTGCGTGTTGCCATCCGGTAGCGTTAGCCGAAAATAGCGCCTAAAACTGGCGTCACCGCCCGCAGCAGAGAGGCGAAGAGTGGCACGGTCGAGGCCGTGGTGTTGCGCCGCCCACTGAGTGAGGGCGTCGATCCGAGAAGAGGACATGCAAGCTCCTTGCTGGTCGGGCATCATGCGGGCTGTATAATACCGATTCTGGATGCCAAGGATAACGAACATGGGCAAGCGAATCTCGCGCACCGTACCGGTTGCGCATACGCTGCTGGGCAGTTTGCTCGCTGGCGCCTCGTTTTCAGCGGTGGCACAGGACCCAACCCTGCCCGCAGAGGCGCTGGACTGGCAGGCCTGGCGCCAAGACGAAGCGTCGCAACAGCTATGCCGGGGGCGCTATGTGATGCCCGGCTACCGCTTGCCAGCGGAACAGAACCCAGAAACGCTTTCGGTGGAAACCGACGAAGTGGACTACGCCGCCGATGGCGAAGCCTTGCTGCGGGGCGATGTGGTGCTGCGCCGAGGTAATACCGAGCTGGAGGCCGAGCGCGTCTTTCTTCCGGCGGATCGCCAGCGGGTGGATGCCGAGGGGAGCCTGGCCATTCGTGATGGACAGGCCCTCGTGCGCGGTGAACAAGCCACGCTGATGCTGAACGAAGATCGCGCCTCGCTGCGTAACAGCCACTACGTGCTTTACGAACAGCATCTGCGTGGGCAAGCCCGACAGCTAGAGCAGACTGGCGAAAATCAGTACCGCCTTCAGGAGGCTACGTTTACTACCTGTGACCCCGGTGCCAATAGCTGGCAACTGGTGGGTAGCGATATTCGTCTCGATCAAGCCTCGGGGTTTGGTACCGCCCGTCACGCGCGGCTGGAAGTCAAAGACGTCCCGATATTTTACTGGCCGTGGCTGCGTTTCCCCATCGATGACCGCCGCCATACCGGGCTGCTCTCGCCGTCAGTGAGCTTCTCAAGCGATGGCTTCGATTATACGCAGCCTTTCTACTGGAACATTGCACCGAACCAGGATGCCACCATTACCCCGCGCTGGATGTCGGACCGTGGTCTGCTGCTCAACGGAGAGTATCGCTACCTGCTCGAGGGTAGCCAGGGCTTGGTGGAGGGCGGCTATCTCGATAGCGACGGCGGCACCAATAACGGCGATAACCGCTTCGAAGGCGACGACCGCTGGTACATTGATGCTCAGCATGCAGGACGGCTCACGCCGCGCAGCGACTATCGACTGCGCTACGGCGCGGCCAGCGATGGCCGCTATTTCGACGACTTTGGCGGCGAGTTCGGCAACAGCGACCGCGTCAGTATGGAGCGTCTGGCCCAGGTCGATTATCGCGGTGAGCGCTGGCAGCTCGACGCAAGGGCCCAGGGCTTTCAGCGCCTGGAAGACCCGCTCAGCGATACCGATCGTCCGTTCTACCGCCTGCCGAGTTTGACCGCCAACGCCAACTGGCAGCTAGACAACGGCCTGTATACGCAGTGGCGCTCGAACGCGACCTACTTCTGGCGCGACGTGGATGAGCGGCGAGTTCCTGAACGCGAAGCGGCCATCGGTTCGCGCCTGCACCTGACGCCCGCCGTGGGCTGGCGCTACGAGCAGCCTTGGGGCTATATCGAGCCGCGCACCGAGCTTTGGCACACCGCGTACGAATTGGATTATGGCGATCGGGTGACCGATCGCGCCACCTCGCCTTCGCGCAGCGTGGCGATCACCTCCATCGATAGCGGCTTGGTCTTCGAACGTGAACTGGAGCTCGGCGGGCGCGATTATCGCCAAACCCTCGAACCCCGGGTGAACTATGCCTATGTGCCGCGCACCGACCAGACCCAACTACCCGATTTCGATAGTCGTGAGCGGGCGTTCTCCTGGGATCAGCTCTGGTCGCCGCACCGCTTCTCTGGAGCTGACCGCGTTGGCGACCTCAACCGCGTCTCGCTCGGCGTACAGTCACGCTTGATCGAAGATAGCGCTGGTCGGGACCGGCTCACCTTCGGCGTCGGTCAAAGTTACTATTTCTCCGAGCGGCGCATCGATAGCGAAGGCGACCCGGACACGCTGCCGCCGCGCCCCAGCGAAGACCCTTCCGTGAATCCGGAAAGCCGCTATCAGGCCACCCGTGACCGCTCTCCGCTGGTCACTCGCCTGGATTGGCAAATATCGGATCGCTGGAGTACCGGTTACGAGTGGCTTTACGATGATGAGCGTGAACAGACCGAGCGATCCAGCGTGGACGTTCGCTATCGCCATCCGGAGGGGCACGTAGTGAACCTTGGCTACCGTTGGGAGATCGAAGGGTTCGATCCGAGCGTGGTGCCGGGGGACGATGGTTTCCGCGACTACAGCCGTGAAGAGTGGGATCTTTCGCTGGCGTGGAAAGCGAGCCCAAGGATTGATTTGATTGGCCGCTACCTGCACGATCAAACCAACAACCGTCCCTTGGAACAGCTCGCGGGCCTGCAGTGGAACGACTGCTGCTACGGCGTACAGCTGGTATGGCGTGAATGGATCGACGACAACGATACGGCGCGGGTTGGCGATGACTTCAACGACCGCGGGCTATTTTTGCGCTTCGTGTTTCGTGGTCTAGGTGGCGTGGGCCAAGAGGCCGACGGCTACTTTGAACAGGCGATTCCTGGCTACCGTCCCACGCCCTTATGAACGACCACTTTAAAATAGCGACTGAAAGAGACTTTTTATGATGATCAGAAAGACCTTGCTGAGCTGCGCGCTGAAGAAACGAGCCACCCAGCTGTCCGCAGGCAGCCTGATGGTGCTCTGCCTGGGCACGGGTGCGGCGCTGGTTCCGCTGACCGTTCATGCGCAAAACTTCGAGTCGGCCCAGCGTCAGCAGTTGGATAGCGTCGTCGCAGTCGTCAATGATGGCGTCATCATGCGCAGCGAGTTGGATGACCGCATTGCCCAGGTGGAGCAGCAAGCAGCGGCTCAGGGCGGCAATTTGCCGCCGCGTAACCAGCTGGCCCAGCAAGTGTTGGAGCGTATGGTCATGGATGAAATCCAGCTGCAAATGGCCCGCCGAGCCAATCTGAGCGTGGATGACACCGAACTCAACCGCCAGCTGCGCAGCATTGCCGAATCCAACGGCATGACGCTGGACCAGTTTGCCGATGCGGTAGAAGCCGACGGCATTACCCTGGCCGACGTGCGCGAAGACGTACGTCGTGAAATGTTGATGCGCCAAGTACAGCAGCGCCAGATCAGTCAGCGTGTCACGGTCTCCGATCGCGATGTGGAGCGTTTCTTGAGCCAGCAGCCGAGCCAGCAGCAGGGCCAAGCCTTTATCGAAGAAACCCGTGCCCGCCATATCCTGGTGGAACTGACGCCTACGCGTAACGAGAACCAAGCCCGTGCCCGCGCAGAAGAGGCTCGCCAGCGTTTACAGCAGGGCGCAGAGTTCGCGTCGGTGGCCCGTGAGTACAGCGACGATCGTGGTAGCGCCATGAACGGCGGCGACCTGGGCTGGGTGCGCCCTGGACAAACGGTCCCTGCGTTTGAAGAAGCCATGACGTCTCTCAGCCCGAACCAGCTCTCCGAGCCTGTGCGCTCGCAGTTCGGCTATCACGTCATCGAAGTGCTGGAGCGTCGCCGTCAGGACGTGACCGAAGAGAGCCGTCGTGAGCAGGTGCGCCAAGCGATTTTCCAGCGTCGTGCCAACGAAGAGCTGCAAACCTGGCAGCGTGAAATCCGTGAACAGGCCTTCGTGGATATTCGTCTCTAATGACGCGGCCGCTGCTGTTGACCACCGGTGAGCCCGCGGGCATCGGGCCAGAGCTTGCGCTGATGCTGGCCGCTCGTGGGCAATTAGCCAACACGGTGGCGGTGGGTGACCCGCAGATGCTGCGCCAGCGCGCCGCGCTGCTCGGGCTGGCCGTAGAGGTCGTCGAGGCCACGCCGGGTGGCTTGGATATATCCTCTCCAGGGCGTTTGGTGGTGTGGCCCGCCACACTGCGAGCGCCTGCCACGCCTGGGGTGCTCGATCCCGCCAATGCCCGCTACGTGTTGGAGACACTGCAAATCGCCGTAGACGCCTGCCAAGCAGGGCAGGCTGCGGCTATGGTCACCGCGCCGCTGCATAAAGGGGTCATCATCGAAGGGGGTTTTCCCCATTTCACCGGCCATACCGAGTGGTTGCGCGACGCCTGTGGCGTCGATGAGGTGGTGATGCTGTTGGCGACCGATGCCGCGCTGCATGCCAAGAACCCGCTTTGGCAAGGCAGCGGCGATTTGCGCGTGGCGCTGGTGACGACTCACCTGCCGCTGCGTGACGTGGCCGATGCCATCACATTCGAGCGGGTCACCCAGATTACTCGCCTGCTGGCCGCTGACTTGAAGCGCCAATTCGGCATCTCGAATCCGCGCATTGCGGTGTGCGGCCTCAACCCCCATGCCGGGGAGGAAGGGCATTTGGGGCGCGAAGAGCTGGACACGATCATTCCGGCCCTCGACGCGCTGCGTGCCGACGGGTTGGATATCCAAGGGCCGCTGCCCGCCGATACGCTATTCACGCCGCGTCATTTGGCCGGGATCGATGCCGTTCTCGCGATGTATCACGACCAGGGCTTGGCAGTGCTAAAATACGCCGGCTTTGGTCAGGCCGCGAACATTACCCTGGGGCTGCCGCTGGTGCGTACCTCGGTGGACCACGGCACCGCGCTGGATTTGGCGGGCCACGGTACTGCCGACCCCAATAGCCTGGGCGTCGCGCTTGCCCTCGCGCAGCGGCTTGCCGCTCAGCGTGCCAGCTCCCTGGCCGCTTCATGAATCAACCCTCCAAGGAACACTGTTAGATGTCTCAAGTGCCTCAGCAGCACCGTGCTCGTAAACGCTTCGGTCAGAACTTTCTGCGTGACCTCGGCATCATTTCGCGTATCGTCCGCGCCATTGGGCCACGCGAAGGCGACCGACTCGTCGAAATTGGCCCCGGGCAAGGTGCACTGACGGCGCCGCTGCTGGAAGCGGCGGGAAAGCTGGAGGTGATCGAGCTGGACCGCGATCTGGTTCCAGGCTTGCGAGTACAGTTTTTTAACTACCCTGAATTCGTGATTCATGAAGGCGACGCGCTGAAGTTCGATTTTGCCGAGCTCAAGGGCGAGGGCCCGGCGCTGAGGGTAGTGGGTAACCTGCCTTACAACATTTCCACGCCTTTGATCGTGCATTTGCTGAGTATGGGTAGCGCCATCGCCGATATGCACTTCATGCTGCAGAAAGAGGTGGTGGAGCGCTTGGCCGCCGAGCCGGGCAGCACCGACTGGGGTCGCCTGTCGGTGATGGCGCAGTACTACTGTCAGGTCGATCAGCTGTTCATCGTGCCTCCGGAGGCCTTCGTGCCGCGCCCGAAGGTGGACTCCGCGATCGTGCGTCTCACTCCCTTTGAGCACCTGCCCCACATCGCCGACGATCCGGCCCTGCTGTTCGAACTGGTCAAGCTGGCCTTTGGGCAGCGGCGTAAAACGCTGCGCAATAACCTGAAAGGGCGGGTCAGCGCCGAGACGTTGGAAGCGTTGGGCATCGACCCGGCGCGACGCCCGCAAACCCTGACGGTGGCGGAGTACGTCACCATCGCCAATCAGGTCGCGGCCAACGAGTCGGCCAGCGCAGACAACGACCGCCAGGGAGGCGACGAGGGGTGAGTGGTTTGGAGATCGAGGTCAGCGTTACGCCCGAGTTTCGTGATGCCGAGTCGAGCGACAGTGAATCCCGCTACGTGTTTAGTTACACCGTAACGGTCCACAATCAAAGCCCACATAGCGTGCAGCTAATGGCGCGTTACTGGAAGATCACCCAGGGCAGCGGCGATAGCCAAGAGGTACGCGGCAAAGGCGTGGTGGGCCAGCAGCCGCTGATTGGCCCTGGTCAGCGTTTTCGCTACACCAGTCGAGCGATCTTACAAACGCCGGTGGGGGTGATGGAGGGGGCTTATACGCTGCTCAATACCTATACCCAACGAGCCTTCGACGTGCCCATTGCACCGTTTCGGCTCGCCGTTCCACGGCAGCTACATTGACGCTGATCAGGCGTGGGACGGTCGCCTGAGTTGACGATCTAAATGGTCACAAAGGCGCAACGCCAGTTGAACGATCGTCAGCGTAGGGTTGGCGTGGCCGACGCTTGGAAACACGCTTGACCCCGCTAAGTACATGTTTTCTTGGTCGAACAGGCGACAGTCACTATTGACGATCCCCTGTTCGGCGCGATGGCTCATCCGAGTACCGCCCATATGGTGGCGCCCCGCCAGCTCGCCTTCGCTGGGCATTACGACAGGCTGGGCAGCTAACCAATCAGCGAGCTTTAAGCGCCCGATATTCTGGTTGAGCAGGTGTTCTCCAAGTAGCAGCATACTGTCGCGAATGGTGTGGCGGTCTAGCGCTGACTGCTGCCAAATAAGCCGACTGCGTGGGATACCGAACTCATCGACCTCCGTATCCAGCGCCACTCGATTGTCGAAACGCGGCTCCTGCTCCCAGGCGGCGCGTAGAATCACGCCATGCATGACGCGACCTTGGGCTTGCCACGTGGAGAGCTGTTCTCCTAGTGCTGGCGCGTCTTGTGACAGCGTATTGATCAACTGCTGAGTGGCCTCCCTGTTCATGCGGTGTAAGCGCAGGCCGCAGTTGAGCAACTGGCGCTTGGAAAGCATATCGGGAGTGGGGGATAAAAAGACGTTGTACTCTTGATCCAGCCCCAGTGCCTGCGGCTCAAACAGCAGTGCTTGGCCCACGGAAGCATGCGGATGCTCCATCCAATAGCGACCCAATGTCGAGGCGTTGCGGATAAGCTGACCATTGGACTGCTGGTTTAACCACAGCAGCAGTCGCGAGTTTTCGATGCCGCCGCAGGCGAGTACGAAGTATCGTGCACGAACCTGGCACTCATCCCCCTGAAAGTTACGCAAGGTGGCGCGCTCGACTCGGCCAGCGTGACGTTCAAGCGCCACCAAATTGGCCGTCAGACAGTAGTTAACATGGGCAGACGCATTGAGTGTGGCGGCATATTTATCTTTCAGCCGCACAGGGTTGCCCAAAGAGAAGTAAATACGCTCAAATCCTGAGCCGGGCACCGGGTAATCGGCATGGGGCTGCGTTAAATTCAGTAGCTTGGCGGCCTGGGTGTAATAGGGCGCGAGCGCCTCTTGAGTAATTGGCCAAGCCGTATCAGGGGCGGCCGTCTTTGCAGTAAAATCGTGGGCGTCCAAAGGCCTACATACCCCGCCCCAGTGATTGGTAGAGCCACCTAAATAGCGTAGGCGTGCGTCATCCAGGGGAATGTAGGTGTCGCCGACGACCTCGCCTCGGTAAATGGCTTGGGAGCGCTCGCTGTAAGAGGCCTCTCCACCTTCGCACAGCAACGTACGATGGCCTTGCTCAGCCAGCGTCACGGCCATGGCGATTCCGGCTGCACCGGCACCGATGATGCAGATGTCGTAGTCGGTTGCTTGGGTCGCGAGGGTGTCAAAGGCGAGATACATTAGCGATCTTCAGCGCTTAGCAGCCAACCGTTCACCAGTACCGGCGCCGGTGGAGAGACGGATTGTGCAGCCGCTATCGGCCACCGGCTTAGGGTGAGCACGGTGCCTGTCGAAACAAGCAGGCATCTTAAAACGTCTCGGCGGGCAAGATCGATCGGGGAGTGACGCGGCAAGTAAGGGCTCATCAGCGTACCGTTATCCTTAACAGAGAGTCGCGAGCTGTCTGAGTACATAGTGATGTAACTTTGCCGATTGCTCCAGAATTTTTGTGCTGCTGGAGGGAGATAACGCCGAGGCGTTCCCCTGAGTCGTTAGGCGTGTTGTCCATCATTTTCATTCCATTCATCACAAGGCCTTAGCCTATGAGTACGTACGCCATTGGCGATCTCCATGGTTGCCATGCCGAATTTGTCAGCCTGTTGGAAAAACTACGCTTCAACCCGGCCCAGGATAGGCTTTGGCTGGTAGGGGATCTGATTAATCGCGGCCCTGGTTCGCTCGCTTGCCTGATGGAGGCCAAGGCGTTGGGGGGGGCCGTGCGCTGCGTGCTGGGCAACCACGATTTTCATTTGCTGGTGGTGGCTCGTGGGGGCGGCAAGTTGAAAAAGAACGATACCTTGGACGATATTCTGGCATCTCCCCAGCGTGAGTCGCTGCTGGATTGGCTGCAGAACCAGCCCCTGGTCGTGCGCGAGGAGAGTACGCTCATGGCGCACGCGGGCCTACTGCCAAGTTGGAGTGCCGAGCAGGCGCTAGCGCTTAGCGGTGAAGTGCAGTCGGCACTTCAGAGCGAGCGTTCGGGCGAGTTTCTGTCCCAGCTTTTTGGCAATCAGCCGGATCGTTTTCGGGACGACCTGGAAGGCATGGATCGTCTGCGCTGTATCGTCAACGTGTTGACCCGGATGCGCTTCATCGACACCCAGGAGCGTCTCGATTTTGCGGCCAAAGAGGGGCTCGATAGCGCCCCTGATGGATTCGCTCCCTGGTTCCAGTTTCCACGTCAGGATGATATACGCCTAATGTTTGGCCACTGGGCCGCGTTGGAGGGGCGCACGCCCCACGCCAAGATCAACGTCGAGGGGCTGGACACCGGCTGTGTATGGGGCGGCGCGTTGACCGCTATGAATCTGGAGACCGGCGAGCGCACCTGCGTGATTAGCCAGCAAGGAGGCCGTTAAGTGTTTCAACAGGATGCTCTTACCCAAGGGTTAGAGGTGTACCGGGTAGGTGGAGCAGTGCGGGATGCGCTGCTGGGCTGGCCGGTGGTCGATCACGACTGGGTCGTAGTAGGGGCGACGCCGGACGACATGCGTCGGCGGGGCTTCAAGCCTGTGGGTCGCGACTTTCCGGTTTTTTTGCATCCCCATACGTCAGAGGAGTATGCGCTGGCGCGCACCGAGCGCAAATCCGGTCATGGCTACGGGGGCTTCGATGTGTATGCCAGCCCGGACGTGACGCTGGAAGAAGATCTGTCACGGCGTGACCTGACGATCAATGCCATCGCTCAAGGGACTAACGGAGCGCTGACCGACCCGTTTCACGGTCGGCAGGATATCCAGCAACGCCTGTTGCGCCACGTATCGCCTGCCTTCAGCGAAGATCCGCTGCGGGTGCTACGTACCGCGCGCTTTTTAGCTCGCTATGCGCATCTGGGCTTTGCCATCGCCCCAGATACCCAGGCGTTGATGCGTCATGTCAGTGAAAGCGGCGAACTTGGCCATCTCGCCGCAGAGCGGGTGTGGGTCGAGACCGAAAAAGCGCTTGGCGAACCCAATCCAGAGCGCTATTTCACGACGCTACACGAGTGCCAAGCGCTGGCCACTTGGTGGCCGGAACTTGCCGATGACGAAACGTTGGCTGCTGCCCTCGATGCGCTAGCCAGCGCGCCTGAGACCTCGTCACCCGCGCTGGCCCACTGGCGCTATGCGCTATTGGTGTCGGTGCTTAGTGATGAGCAGCGCGACGCGTTAGCGAGCAGGCTGCGGCTGCCCAACGCGGTGGCGCAGTTGGCCCGCCATACCGCGCTGACGAAAGCGCTGCTCAATGAACCGCTCGACGATGAGCGAGTGCTGCACTGGTTGGAGCGCTTGGATGGCTGGCGCAAACCCGCTCAAGTCATTGCGCAGTTACAACTTGTCAGCCGTTTGGCACCGGCGCGCCAACCCCGGCTTGAGAAGGCGTGGCAAGCCGCTCAGGCAGTGAGCCCCCAGGCATTGCTCGGTGAGGGGTATCGTGGCGCCGCCCTAGGAGACGCGCTGCGCCAGCATCGCCAAAAAGCGGTGGCAGGCGCGTTAGACGAGGGGGCGTCGCGCTAGCGCGCTATGGCCACCCGGAGCTGCGGGTCGGCTTGGGAAATCCAGCGGCCTCGCCAGTGAAAATCGATCGGCCATAGGCGTTGGTCGCCTAAGGTAAAGCGCTTCCAGAGTGTGGCATAGGGGGTTTGGCAGGCGGGGTGGCGCGTGTTGGGCAAAAGCTCCGCCAGGGGTTGAAGCACGAAGGCGTTACGGGTGATTTCGCCACGCGGCAGCGCGACGTCATCGATGACCCCGCAGGCATCGCCGACGGTCAGTAGATCGATGTCCAGCGCGCGGGGGCTGCATTTCATCATGTCCGGCGTTCGGCCGTGGGCGATTTCGAGCTCTTTGGACCATGCTTGAAGCTCGCTCACCGACCAGTCGCTATAGAAAGCGACCACCAAGTTGTAGAAGTTGCGGCTATCGTTGAAGCCGACCGGCTCACTTTCGAAAATGCGTGATATCTGCAGCGGGCCGAAGGTATCTTCCAGGGCGTCTAGGCAAAGTCGGATATGGGTGTCAGGATCGATGTTGCTGCCCAAGCTGAGTGTGACCAGATTCATGACGATGTGTCCTGCGTGGCCTCCGGCAGCGTGCCGCGCGTGATTTCCAGGCCGACGCTGGCCGCTTGAGGAACGGCACCGGGTTTGCGGACGGTCATGCGAAGCCAACTGATCGGAAATTCGTGCTGCAAGCAGGCAGCAAGGCGCTCTGCGAACGTTTCCACCAAGGCGAATTGATGCTCGTCGGCAAACTGCTGGATTCGCTGGCAGATAGCGGCATAATCCAGCGTTAGGCGTAGCTCGTCCGTGGCGGCCGCTGGCCGAATATCTGTTGCCAGCGATAGATCCAGGCTCAGCGATTGCGTTATCGTGCGTTCCCAGTCGTACACACCGATGACGGTGTCGACGGTGAGTGCTTCGATCAAAATGCGGTCCACAGGCCTTCCCCCAGGGTCAACAAGCGGGCGATTGTACTTGAGGATGACCAGAAACGACAGTAAGGCAGCGGCGTCGGCCGCCCATGCCAGGGTAGGCAGTCCATGATATGGATCGTAATCGGTTATTTGAGCGGTAGTTGGCTGGCGGCGGTGAGCGTATGTCGGTGGGCCGGTGTGACGGATCCACGGTTTTGCGGCTCTTACAACCCAGGATTTTCGAACGTGCTCCGCCTATATGGTCCAAGGCTCGCCGCGGCCACGCTGCTGCTCGATGCGTTAAAAGGGGTGCCTGCCGTACTGGCTGCCAAGCTGCTGGCGCTGCCGGTATGGTTGCAGGGAATTGTGGGGCTGGCCGTGTTGCTGGGTCATAGCTATCCGATCTGGCACGGCTTTCGCGGCGGAAAGTCGGTCTCCAGCGCGTTTGGCGTGCTGTTGGTGCTGGTACCCAGCGTGGCGCTGCTCACGGCGCTTTGCTGGGCGCTACTCGCGTGGCGTTTGCGCACGGCGGCGGCTGCATCGCTCGTTAGCGCGCTGTTGGCACCGCTGCTGTGTCTCTGGCTAGCCCCCGGCTACGTCAGCGTCGTAGGGGGCTTTAGCCTGCTCGTATTGGCCCGCCATGGCCTCAATATTCGCCGTTTGCGCCGCGGGGAAGAGCCGCCCCTACGCGGATAGGCGCGAGAGCTACCGTGGTGCGGTAAGCGTATCGAGCGGCCAGCGAGGGGTCGCCTGCATCACGCCGTTGTCATCCCGCTCGCCGGCTGCCAAGCGCTGCGCACCGACATAGGCAATCATGGCGCCGTTGTCGGTACAAAAGCGCCCGCGAGGGTAATAAGCACGGGCTTGGCGCTTTTGGGTCTCCAGCGCTAGCCGTTCACGCAGGCGAGTATTGGCGCTGACGCCGCCTGCCATCACGATGCGTTTTAGGCCGGTTTGGTCAAGGGCGCGGCGGCATTTGATCACCAGTGTATCGACGACGGCTTCTTCGAAGGCTCGCGCAACGTCGGCCTTCGCCTGATCATCCAGTTCGTCTGCCGCTTCTAGCTGTCGAATAGCCGTTAGGGTGTGGGTTTTAAGGCCTGAGAAACTGAAGTCCAGCCCCGGACGATCAGTCATTGGGCGCGGAAAACGAAAGCGCGTCGGGTCGCCCTGTTCGGCAAGCTTTGCGACCAGCGGTCCGCCTGGATAAGCAAGGCCGAGCATTTTGGCGGCCTTGTCGAAAGCCTCCCCGGCGGCGTCATCCACCGACTCCCCCAGCAGTTGGTAGTGCCCTAACCCCTGTACTTCGGCTAGCTGAGTGTGGCCGCCCGAGACCAGAAGGGCCACGAACGGGAAATCGGGGGCGTCATCTTCCAGCATCGGGGCGAGTAGGTGGCCCTCCATGTGGTGAACGCCCAGCACCGGTATGTTCAGCGCTTTGGCCATGCCGTGGGCAGTGCTGGCGCCAACCATTAGCGCGCCGACGAGGCCCGGTCCGGCGGTGTAAGCGATACCGTCCAGGTCTTGGCGGGTGAGCTGGGCGTCTTTCAATACTTGCTCGATCAACGGCAACAGCTTGCGGGTGTGATCTCGGGAGGCCAGCTCCGGCACGACGCCGCCGTACTCCGCATGCATGGCGATTTGGCTATACAGCGCATCGGCCAACAGGCCGCGCCCGCCGGTGAACGCGGTATCGTAAATGGCGACGCCGGTTTCGTCGCAAGACGTTTCAATGCCCAGTACGCGCATGGCAAAAGAACTCGTGTAGGTGGTAAGGCAGAGGTTACAAACCGGCTAGTCTAGCATTATGGCAGTAGAGGGGCGTAAGCATTTGCAAAGATCGCCAACCGCGACTAGACTACTGTGCGCTGTAAAACTGGGTCGTACACCGTTGTGTTCGGTGTGCGTACTATCCGAACTCAAGACTCCTTAAGGTAGGTGAGTGCTTAATGCCTTCTGTAAAAGTACGTGATAACGAGCCGTTTGACGTCGCCCTGCGTCGCTTCAAGCGTTCTTGCGAAAAAGCTGGCGTTCTGTCTGAAGTACGTCGTCGCGAGCACTACGAGAAGCCGACTGCTGAGCGTAAACGCAAAGCGGCCGCTGCCGTAAAACGTCACGCTAAGAAGTTGCAGCGTGAGCGTAAGCGTTTCGAACGGCTCTATTGATCCGTACCTGGGGATAGCCAGCGCAATTGACCGGTTATCCCAAGAGGGATGCCAAGCGGCCGCCACTAGGTGGCCGTTTGTTTTTCGTTCTGTGATGTGTGTTTTGCGCGGTTTAAGGTGATCAGGCGCATTGTCTGATGACGTTAGACCCGCCCATTAGCGCTTCGCGCGAGGATGCCCGCAGTTCATGGCAGGCCAAATTCCACAGCGTTTCATTGACGACCTGCTCGGCCGCGTTGACGTGGTGGAGGTTGTCGGCGAGCGCGTGCAGCTTAAGAAAGCGGGTCGTAACTTCTCCGGTTTGTGCCCTTTCCATCAGGAAAAAACACCGTCGTTCACGGTGAGTGCCGACAAGCAGTTTTACCACTGCTTTGGCTGTGGCGCTCATGGCAACGCGCTGCGCTTTTTGATGGAGTACGACAAGCTGCCGTTCCCCGAAGCGGTAGAGCAGTTGGCCGGGCGTTTAGGTCTCGATGTTCCCCGTGAGGGAGCGGATGACCCGCGTGCTCAGCAGCGCGAGAAAAAGCGTAAAGAGGGCGTCAACCTGCTGGAAGTGGCCGCCAGCTTCTACCGCGAGCGGCTGAAAATGCAGGAGGGTCAAAGTGCTCAGCGCTACCTGCAGGGCCGCGGACTGTCGCCAGAGGTCATCGACACCTACGGTATTGGTTATGCGCCGGGTGGCTGGGAGGCGCTCAAGCAGCATCTGTCGGCAAAAGGGATCGGCGAGCCGGTACAGGTCGAGTACGGACTGCTGATCCACCGCGAAGACACTGGGCGCACCTACGATCGTTTTCGCGACCGAGTGATGTTTCCCATCCGCGACTTGCGTGGTCGTACCCTAGGCTTTGGCGGCCGGGTCATGGGGGATGAACAGCCCAAATATCTCAATTCACCAGAAACGCCTGTCTTTCATAAAGGGCGCGAGCTATACGGTTTGTACGAGGCGCGTCAAGCGTCTAGCAAACTCGAGCAGTTGGTGATGGTCGAAGGCTATATGGACGTGGTGGCGCTGGCCCAGTTCGGCATTCATAACGCCGTCGCTACGTTGGGCACGGCGACCACGGAAGATCACTTGAGCCGCCTGTTTCGTTTGGTGAGCCGGGTAGTGTTCTGCTTCGACGGTGACCGCGCGGGCCGCCAAGCGGCAAGTCGCGCATTGGAAACAGCACTCCCGCAGATGATCGATGGGCGCGAGGCAAGGTTTCTGTTTTTGCCGGAGGGTGACGACCCGGATTCGCTGGTGCGTCGAGAGGGCAGAGAGGCGTTCGAAGATCGTGTCACCTGTGCGATGCCGCTCTCGGAGTTTCTCTTCGAGCAGGCCGCCCAGGGGCGCGATTTGAATACGGTGGAAGGGCGCGAGCGATTTGCGAGTCAAGTGCTAGAGGCGCTGAACAAGGTGCCTGACGGTATGCTGAAATCGCTACTGCTCGAGTCACTGGCCAAACGCAGCGGACTGGCCCAGTCGCAGCTTCAGGCGCTGCTGGATAAGCGCACTGCTGCCGCCAGCGCATCGCCGCAGTGGGAGCCAGTGGATGACGCGCCGCTCGAGCCGGTGGTGGCGGACGAGACTTCACGCCCTGCTGCCCGCCGCCGTCAGGGAGCGAAGCTGCAGGCGCTATCGACGGTGGCTCGGATCGTACAGCTACTGCTTCACGAACCACGCTTGGTGACGGTGCTGCCCGAGACGTTGGAGTGGCTACCCGACAACAGCGAAGAGGCACCGCTGTGTCGCGACCTGATCGCGCTGCTGCGCGCCGGGCGCTACCGGAGTCCGCAGGTGGTGCTGGCGCATTTTCAGGGTAGCCATGAGGGTCAGGTGTTGGCCGAGCTCGCCCAGCGTGAGCTGCTGATTCCGAAAAGCACTCGGGAGGCGGAGCTCAATGGTTTGGTCGAACATTTGCTAGAAAAGCAGCGCAAGCGCTCGCCTCAGGAAGAGTACGATGCGCTGCTGGCGCTGGAGCGCTCTGGACAGAGGCTGGATAAGGAGCAGCGTCAGCGATTGGCGAGTCTGATGATGGAGCTGGTTCAGCGCTCAGGAGACAGACCGGTCAAGAGCAATACATAGCGAGGGGTTGAATTACGACGCTTCAACACCACATATAGGGTTAGTCGCCAGGCGCTGGCCTAACCGAACAACCTAACACACCTGAATGACCGCGCAAATACGTTTCGCTGGAAAAAATCCCGCTATTTACGCTATACTGTTCGGCTTGTTGAGTTTAATCGATTCAGCGCCCCAGGTGTTTCATTCTTCTTCGTCGAGATAGGGTTTCTATGGCTGGAAATGCGCAGCAGCAGTCACGTCTGAAGGAGTTGATCGCGCGCGGCAAGGAGCAGGGCTACCTGACCTATGCCGAGGTCAACGACCATCTACCCGAGGATATCGCCGACCCGGATCAAGTGGAAGACATCATTGGCATGATCAACGACATGGGTATCAGTGTCGTTGAGGAAGCGCCTGATGAAGACACTTTGATGATGTCGGATCACTCCACGGACGAGTCCGCTGCGGAAGAGGCCGTTGCGGCACTCGCCGCCGTGGAAAGCGACGTAGGTCGCACCACCGACCCCGTTCGCATGTACATGCGTGAAATGGGAACGGTCGAGCTTTTGACCCGCGAAGGCGAAATCGAAATCGCCAAGCGGATCGAAGAAGGCACGCGGGAAGTGATGTCCGCACTGGCGTATTTGCCGGGCGCGGTCGCGTCGATCCTCGAAGCCTACGACGCCACTCAGGACGAAGAAGCGCCTGGGCGCCTATCCGATCTTTTCTCTGGCTTCATCGACCCCGACGAAGGTATCCCCGGGGTTGCCGAAGCGGAGACGCCGGAGCCTGACGTCGATACCGAGCTGAGCGACGATGACGATATCGATAGCGACGCCGACGATGACGAAGAAGACACCAGCGCCAGCGAAGGCGGTCCAGATCCAGAAGAGGCCAAAGCGCGTTTCGAGCAGATTCGTGAGCAGAACGCGGCGGTGGAAGCCGCGTTAGCCAAACACGGTCGTGGTAGCTCCGAATTGAAATTCGAACAGGAGCGCCTCGCCGAGCTGTTCTCGCCGATCAAGCTGGTGCCGAAGCACTTCGAGCGACTGGTAGGCCAAGTGCGGATCAGCGTCGAGCAGGTGCGTGCCCAAGAAAAAGCGGTCATGCAGCTGTGCGTCAAGAAAGCCAAGGTGCCGCGCAAGACGTTCATCAAGTCGTTCCCGGGCCACGAGTCTGATCAGACGTGGCTGGACGCCTTCCAAGAAGCGCAGCCCAAGTACGCTGACCGCTTAGAGCCACTGCGTGCCGATATCGCCCGCTCTCAGCGCAAGATTGCCTTCGAAGAGGACATGGTGCAGCTCTCGGTAGCCGATCTGAAAGAGGTCAACCGCAAGCTGTCGATTGGCGAAGCGAAAGCACGTCGTGCCAAGAAAGAGATGGTCGAGGCGAACTTGCGCTTGGTGATCTCGATTGCCAAGAAGTACACCAACCGCGGCCTGCAATTCCTCGATCTAATTCAGGAAGGTAACATTGGCTTGATGAAGGCGGTGGACAAGTTCGAATACCGTCGTGGCTACAAGTTCTCG
Source organism: Halomonas sp. McD50-4 (assembly GCF_022348135.1). Taxonomy (NCBI): domain Bacteria; kingdom Pseudomonadati; phylum Pseudomonadota; class Gammaproteobacteria; order Oceanospirillales; family Halomonadaceae; genus Halomonas; species Halomonas sp. McD50-4. The sequence continues at coordinate 147,648 of NZ_JAKRFG010000003.1, forward strand.
ACCTACGCGACATGGTGGATTCGTCAGGCCATCACTCGCTCGATTGCCGATCAGGCGCGGACCATTCGTATTCCGGTCCACATGATCGAGACGATCAACAAGCTCAACCGCGTCTCCCGTCAAATGCTGCAAGAGATGGGGCGTGAGCCGACGCCGGAAGAGCTGGGCGAGCGTCTGGAAATGCCTGAAGACAAGGTGCGTAAGGTGCTCAAAATTGCCAAAGAGCCGATCTCCATGGAGACGCCGATTGGTGATGACGACGATTCGCACCTGGGGGATTTCATCGAGGACGGCACCATGCTGCTGCCGATCGATATGGCCACTGGCGAAGGCTTGATCGAAGCGACCCGCAACGTGCTGGGTGGTTTGACGGCCCGGGAAGCGAAAGTCCTGCGTATGCGTTTTGGTATCGATATGAATACCGACCACACGCTGGAAGAAGTGGGCAAACAGTTTGACGTTACCCGCGAGCGGATTCGTCAGATCGAGGCCAAAGCGCTGCGCAAGCTGCGTCACCCCAGCCGCTCAGAACCGCTGCGCTCGTTCCTGGACGAGTAAAGCCGCGAGTAGTGCAGAGTGAGTGGTGAATAGAGTAGCCACGAAGACCGAAAAGCCCGCCGTTCTCTGAACGGCGGGCTTTTTATGTTATGCCGTTTAAAGCTTAGAGCGTGTAGTAAGTGGCAGAGCCTGGACCAACCGGTAGGCCAAGAATAAACACCCAGATAAAGAACAGCACACTCCAACCGATCAGCATGAACAGCGTGTAAGGCAGCATGAGCGCCACCAGCGTGCCGATGCCCATGTCGTTACGATAACGGGTCGCCACCGCGAGAATCAGGCCAAAGTAGCTCATCATGGGCGTAATTAGGTTGGTGACGGAATCGCCGATCCTATACGCCGCCTGAATGACTTCGGGCGCGTAACCCATGAGCATCAGCATGGGGACGAAGATAGGGGCAGTGACCGCCCACTGCGCCGAGGCGCTACCCAGCGACAGGTTGACGAAGGCACACATGAGAATGAACAGCGCAAACAGACCGGGGCCTCGCAAGCCAAGGGAGTCCAGCAGGTCAGCGCCCGCCACGGCGGTAACGGTGCCAAAATTACTCCAGTTGAACAGCGCCACGAACTGAGCGGCAAAGAACACCAGCACGATATAGAGGCCGAGACTGCTCATGCTTTTGGCCATGGCATCGACGATATCGCGATCGTTTTGCATGGTGCCCGCCAAACGGCCATAGACAAAGCCCAGTACGGTGAACGCAATGGCAACGATGACCACAATGCCGCGTAGGAACGGCGAACCGCTCACGAGGCCCGTCTCTGGGTTGCGCAGAATGCCACTCTCCGGCACCACCATGACGGCCACTAACGCTACCAGCGCCAGGGCGGCTAAGCCCGTACCTTTGAGTGCCCGTTTCTCTGTAGCGGTCAGGCCATCCATACGATGCTGGTCGATGTCGCTATCGGCATAGGCCGAATCGAATTTGCCAAGCTTGGGTTCGACGATGCGTTCGGTAACCAAACCGCCAATCAGGGTGACGAAGAACGTGCTGGCAAACATGAAGAACCAGTTAGCCTCAGCGCCAACGACGTAGGCAGGGTCGAGCAGGCGTGCGGCTTCTTGGGTGATGCCGGAAAGCAGCGGGTCGACCGTGCCGATCAAAAGGTTGGCGCTATAGCCACCGGAAACGCCGCAGAAAGCCGCTGCCAAGCCGGCCAGTGGGTGGCGACCCAAGGAGTGGAAGATCATTGCGGCCAACGGAATGAGCACCACATAGCCAAGCTCGGCGGCCATGTTCGACATGATCCCGGCAAACACTACGGCGTAAGTCACGATGCGCGGAGAGCGGTTGAGCACCAGCGCGCGCATACTCGCCGATAATAGGCCGGAGTGTTCGGCAACGCCGACTCCTAACATGGCCACCAGCACCGTGCCCAAAGGTGCAAAACCGGTGAAGTTGGTCACCATATTGGTGACGAGAAGGCGTAGCCCTTCCGCATTGAGCAGTGAATTCACCGCAATCCACTCGCCCTCGTTCGCGGGGCGCGGGTCGGCGACGGATACGCCCAGGGCGGCAGCGATACCGCTAGCCAGCACGACCAGTACACAGAGAATGGCAAACAGTGTGACCGGGTGCGGTAATAGATTTCCCAGCCATTCGACGCTATCGAGAAAGCGTGTGAACGCTCCGCGGCTCAGGTTTTCTTCGCGATTTCGTGGGTTTGTCATAAGGTTTATATCGTTGGTAGGTTATTGTTTAGCAAAAATGCCTATGAAAACAGATCGGCTGACACTACGTTGATGGTGCCAAGGGCGCAAATGGCTTTACGTATAGCGAGATGTAAAAAATGAAACACCGCTGATGCGGGGCGTCAGCGGTGTTTGGCTGGGGGGATAAGTGATTGGTTAAGGCGTTTGCCGTGCGCGATAGATGCGTCGTGCGAGAAAGAGAAGCTCGATGGTGGCAAACAGAATCAAGCTGTAGCCGAGTAGTTCGATGGCCTCTTCGGCAATGTCTTTGAAGTCACGGATATAGTGCTCTTGCAACACGGCTCGCCAAAAATCTTGGCGTCCATAAAGGCGAGAAAAGATATAGGTGACCAGCACGCCTGCCGCAAATAGACCAAACGAGAAGGTGTTGCTGTAGTGGCGAAACTCTTCCAAAAACCGCTGGCGGTGAAAGATGACCCAGCCAAGACTTGGGAGCACGATCAGCGCGACGAGATATTTCCAGGTGTCTTCCGCCACGTAGTGATCGAGAAAGTAGTCCTGCTCACGCACGAGCGATGCGCCGATAAACGCCAGCAGCAGCAGCGTGACGGTGGGCCATACTTTCAATACGTGGCGAATATAGATCAGTAGCGCGCAGCAGCTTGCCAATACCAAGGTTTGGGTGAATTCGGTAAAACCAAGCTCGGTGTAGCGAACCTCGGGCAAATAAAGCACTTCCAGGTAACCGCCTTGGGCGATACCGCCGATGGCGAGCGTGTACAGAGTGGCACGAAGTAGCGCGGTGCGAAAACTGATCGCCCAGGGGGGTGACGATGGCATACCAACATCCTTATTGGGGGTGAGGCGAGGAGAGTAAACATTCAGAAATGAATGTTCATTATATCGTCACTTTCCTGTGCTCGCACGTCTAACCTTCTATGCATGACTCGACGGACAGTCGATAACGCTGCAAAGTAAGAGTAACCAAGAAAATACCAAGCGGCGATGGTATCAAGTCGTCGTCACTACTAAGCATGACCGTTGAGGGGCGGGCACTATTATGGCCATTAGCGTGTTTGATCTGTTTCGAATAGGGATTGGGCCCTCCAGCTCGCATACCGTGGGCCCCATGCGGGCCGCGCGGGATTTCGTGATGTCACTGACCGCACCAGACCTCACCCGAGTGGTGGTAAGGCTGCATGGATCGCTGGCCGCCACTGGCGTTGGGCACGGGACCGATAGTGCGGTCATCATGGGGCTCATGGGTGAGACACCCGAAGCGATCGACCCGGACATCATTGCCGGGCGATTGGCCGGTTTGGATGACGGTAAGCCGTTGACGCTTCCCCGCGGCCAGTCCCTGGTATTTCAGCGCGCTCAGGACATCGAATGGGACGACACCTGCTTGCCCTTCCACCCTAACGCCATGACGCTGACGGCCTACCATGACGATACGGTGGTTAGCACGAACACCTATTATTCACTCGGCGGTGGGTTCTACGTGGACCAGGCCTGTGCCGATCAGGGGGGGCTGGATGAGGATAAAACGGCGCTGCCATACCCGTTCGAATCGGCCAATGAGCTGCTGGCATTGTGCCAGCAGCACGATCTGCGGATTAGCGAGCTGATGCTCGAAAACGAAAAAGCGTGGCGCAGCGAAGCGTCGATTCGACAAACGCTGTTAACGATTTGGCACGCCATGCGCCAGAGTATCGATAACGGTTTGAAGGCCACCGGGCGGCTGCCGGGTGGTTTGAACGTCCGCCGCCGCGCTCATGCGCTGCATCAGCAGCTGCTTGCACCGCCCGACCATCAGCGTCTCATCGTGACCAGTTTCTCGGTCATGGATTGGGTCAATCTGTTTGCCCTAGCGGTGAACGAAGAGAATGCCGCCGGTAAGCGAATGGTGACCGCGCCGACCAACGGCGCTGCGGGCATCGTGCCCGCCGTGCTGGCGTACTATCTGAAGTTCGAGCCGGACGCCTGCGATGCCGATGTGGTGGATTTCTTGTTGGCGGCGGGGGCCATGGGCATCCTGTGTAAAAAGAACGCGTCCATTTCCGGCGCTGAAGTAGGCTGTCAGGGGGAGGTGGGCTCCGCCTGCGCCATGGCCGCGGCGGGCCTTGCCGAGGTGCTGGGCGGCACGCCCAAGCAGGTAGAGAACGCTGCCGAAATCGGCTTGGAGCATAACTTGGGGCTGACCTGCGACCCAGTGGCAGGACTAGTACAGGTGCCCTGTATCGAGCGCAACGCGATTGCCTCGGTGAAGGCGATCAACGCCGCACGTATGGCGCTACATGGCGACGGAGACCACTTCGTTTCGCTGGATAAGGTGATCCGCACCATGCGCGATACCGGTCGCGATATGCAGGACAAGTACAAAGAGACCTCGAAAGGTGGTCTCGCAGTCAATGCCATCGAGTGCTAATGAGCAGGTAACAGAGTGTCGATATGGTCGACCAAATGGTCGACCAACTGACGAATCTTGGGCGATAAGTGGCGGTGGCGAGGGTACACCGCCCAGACCGCCGTATCGTGATGCTGGAACGGCTCCAGCACCGACACTAACTCTCCACTGGCCAGATAAGGCGCCACGTAGTAATCCGGCAGTTGGGCGAGCCCCAGCCCTTTGAGAGCGGCATCCAGCAGGGCCGGTCCAGAATTAGCGCTCCAACATCCCTCTACCTTTACCTCCCGGCGCTGGCCGTTGACTTCGAAGAGCCAGTTGGGCCGCGAGCCGATCAGGCAGCGGTGCTGGCTCAATTCCGACAGGGTGTGTGGCCTGGGCGCTTGACGAAAGTAGGCGCTCGAGCCCACCACGTACTCCTGGCGTTCACACAGCCGTCGGGCAATCAGGCTGGAGTCTTTGAGTACGCCCATGCGGATGGCAATGTCGAAGCCTTCCTCGATCAGCTCGACCGGGCGATTGGTAAAGTGCATGTGGACTTCCAACTGGGGGTGCAGACGCTGGAAGTCGTTGACCAGCGGCGCGATATAGCGCTCGCCAAAGGTGGTGGCCGAGGTGAGCTTCAACAGACCTTGCGGGCTGGCTTGAAGTTCGCTGATGGCTTGCTCGGCGTCGCGCAGTCCGTCGAAGAGATGCCGGCAGTGCTCCACGTAAAGCGCCCCCGCATCGGTCAGCCGAATCTGCCGCGTGGTGCGGTAGAGTAGCTGCACGCCTAGCTGGTTCTCTAACTGGCTGACCAAACGGCTGATATGTGAAGTAGAGACTTTGAGGTGTCGAGCAGCGGCGGAAAAGGTGCCCAGCCTGACCACCTCGACGAAGGCTTCGATACGATCCCAGCGCTGCATGGCGAGCCCTTAATCGAGTGGATTGTTGCTCAGTGACAATAATCTTATGAGTGTATCCCGCTTTATCCCGGTCGCCTAGCTGACCTACACTTTCTGTCTGTTTTCGCGAACGCGTCACGACGCGTTCGATGACCGTGAACCCCAAGGAGTCACCATGAAATCACGCGCGGCAGTTGCACTCGAAGCGGGTAAGCCTCTTGAGCTGGTAGAGATCGATGTAGAAGGCCCGAAGGCGGGAGAAGTGTTGGTCAAAATGGCCGCTACAAGCGTGTGCCATACCGACGCTTACACGCTCTCTGGCGCCGACCCAGAGGGCAACTTCCCGGCAGTGCTCGGGCACGAGGGTGCGGGCGTCGTTCAAGAGGTGGGGGAAGGCGTCACCAGCGTCAAGCCAGGCGATCATGTCATTCCTCTTTACACTGCAGAGTGCGGCAAGTGCAAATTCTGCCTGTCAGGTAAAACCAACCTGTGCGGCAGTGTACGGGCGACTCAAGGCAAAGGCGTCATGCCTGATGGCACGTCGCGTTTCTCCCTAGACGGTAAGATGTTGCACCACTACATGGGGACGTCCACGTTCAGCGAGTACACGGTGCTGCCGGAGGTGTCCCTAGCGGTGGTGTCCAAAGAAGCACCCATGGACAAAATCTGTCTATTGGGCTGTGGCGTGACCACGGGCATTGGTGCCGTCTTGAACACCGCTAAAGTAGAGCCCGGCTCGACGGTGGCCGTGTTTGGTTTGGGCGCCATCGGCTTGGCGGTCATTCAGGGTGCGGTGATGGCCAAGGCGTCCAAAATCATCGCGATCGACGTCAATCCGGATAAATTCGCCCTGGCCAAGCAGTTCGGCGCGACGGATTTCGTCAATCCTAAAGATTACAGCGATCCGATCCAGCAGGTCATCGTCGATATGACCGATGGTGGCGTCGACTACTCTTTCGAGTGTATCGGCAACGTCAACGTCATGCGCTCGGCGCTGGAGTGCTGCCATAAGGGTTGGGGCGAATCGATCATCATTGGTGTGGCTGGCGCAGGCGAAGAGATCTCTACACGTCCATTCCAATTGGTCACGGGTCGTGTTTGGAAAGGCTCTGCGTTTGGCGGTGTGAAGGGGCGCAGCGAGCTGCCGGGTTACGTCGAGCGCTACATGAACGGCGAGCTCAATATCGACGACTTCATCACCCACGACATGCCGTTCGAGCAGATCAACGAAGCCTTCGACTTGCTGCACGAGGGCAAGAGCATTCGTACCGTGCTGCATTACTGAGTATCATCAAGTCAACGAAACCGGGTAAACGAACGCGGTAGGGGCGACCCTCCGCGTTTTCATCTTCTCGAGGAGCCTGCCCCATGAGCATGAGTGAAACCTTAGAACTGGTGTCGGCCAACCGCAGCAGCGGCGGCTGGCACAAGCGCTACCGCCACTACTCCCGGGCGCTTGACTGCGACATGGTCTTCGCCGTTTACCTGCCGCCGCAAGCGGAAAACGAGCGGGTGCCGCTGTTGTGGTGGCTGTCCGGGCTGACCTGTAATGACGAAAACTTCATGCAGAAGGCGGGCGCCCACCGGATTGCTGCTGAGCTTGGGGTGGCGATCGTCTGCCCCGATACCAGCCCGCGAGGTACCGATCTACCCGGCGAGCACGACAGCTACGATCTCGGCTCTGGGGCCGGTTTCTACGTCAATGCCACCCAAGCGCCGTGGAAGCCGCATTACCGGATGTACGACTATGTGATCGAGGAGCTACCGTCGGTCGTGCGCCAGCACTTTCCCGTCAATGGTCGTGAATCGATCAGCGGTCACTCCATGGGCGGGCACGGCGCGCTGATCCTTGCGCTGCGCCATCCCGGTCGGTTCCGTTCGGTCTCGGCCTTCGCGCCGATCGTCAATCCAATGAACTGCCCTTGGGGCCAAAAAGCCTTTACCAGCTACTTGGGCGACGACCAGTCGCGCTGGCGTCAATACGATGCCTGTGAGCTAGTGGCCAACGGTGCGTCTCGCCAGCGGCTGTTCATCGACCAGGGCGAGGCGGACCAGTTCTTGGAAGAGCAGCTCATGCCTGAGCGCCTGGAAGCCGTCTGTGAAGAGCACGATCACCCGCTGACATTGCGTCGCCAGCCGGGCTATGACCATAGCTACTTCTTCATCGCCTCGTTCATCGAGGATCATTTGCGCTATCATGCGGAACACCTCATGAAACGCTAAGGATTCCGAGATGCTCGATCGCGCGCTGCGCCGTTTTCTTCGTCTGCTATGGCGGCTTGTCTGGCGTGGTGCGCTGGGGTTCGTGGTGCTCTCCGTGGCGTTGGTGCTGCTATTTCGTTTCGTACCGCCGCCTGGCTCCATGGTGATGGTCGAGCGTAAAGTGCAGAGCTGGATCAACAGTGAGCCCATCGACATTCAGCGTCAGTGGCGTAGTTGGGAGCAACTGTCTAGCAATGCCAAACTGGCGGTGATCTCCGCAGAGGATCAGCGGTTCCCCCAGCATCGCGGGTTCGATTTCGTCGAAATGCGTCGCGCCTGGGAAGCAAGTCGAGACGGTGAGCGGCTGCGCGGCGCCAGTACCCTGAGCCAACAGACTGCCAAAAACGTGTTTCTATGGACCGGGCGTAGCTGGGTGCGTAAAGGGCTAGAAGCGTGGTTCACTCTGTTGATCGAAACGCTCTGGGGGAAACAGCGAATTCTAGAGGTGTATCTCAACGTCGCCGAGTGGGATACCGGCGTGTTCGGTTTGGAAGCGGCGGCCAATCACTACTTCGGTGCTTCAGGCAGCGCGTTGACCGAGCGTCAGGCTAGTTTGTTGGCCGCCATACTACCCAGCCCACGCACTCGCAGCGCTTCCCGGCCCGACGCCCAGGTCGAGCGTCGCAGCCAGTGGATTCGTCAGCAGATGCGCAATTTAGGCGGCACGGCCTACTTGGAGCGGCTATGAGCGTAGAGGCAATGAGGTGGGCGTTTGACTGAGCCGCTTGGCTCAGTCGTATCGCACGGGTGCCACGGTAGGCAGTTCGCCGATCTGAGGGCGCGCAAAGTAGTAACCTTGCTGCACGGAAATGCCTAGCGCCAGCAGGCAGCGGGACTCTTCTCGGGTTTCGACCCCTTCGGCGACGAGCTGTGTGCCTAGAGTGCGTGCCAATGACACCATGCTCTTGAGAATGGCCTGACGACGCACGTTGCTATCGCAGCCCATGACCAGCTCGCGGTCGATTTTGAGGGTGTCGGGGCGAAGGTCGGTCAACAAATCCAAGTTGGCGTAGCCATTGCCGAAGTCATCTAGCGAGGTGGTAAACCCCATCCGTCGATAGCTATCGATGATATTACGCATATGCGCTCTGTCGACGACACGCTCTGTTTCGGTGATTTCGAAGTTAAGCCGCTCGGTGGGCCAGCCCACGCGGCGTGACGTGTCGAGCGTGGACTGAATGCACGCCTCCGGTTCGTACACGGCATTCGGTAAAAAATTGATCGACAGCCGCTCGGTCATGCCCAGTTCGCTGGCAAGCTCGATGGCCTTTACGCGACAGGCTTGGTCGAAGCGATACATCAGCTCATCGGTCACTTGATTCAGGATCGAAAAGGCCGATTCGCCGTTAACTCCGCGCACCAATGCTTCGTAATACACCACTCGTCGTTGGGAAACATCGACAATGGGTTGAAAGGCCATCGTAAACGCAAAGGGAACTGGGGTATCGCATCGGTTGCAAACGCCGTCGACCCTGGCGCAGTGAGGTTGTGCAGTCATTTTTTCCAAGCCCTGGAAGATTCGTTTTTTTCGTATCGAATTATGTCGTCGAGGGGCGTACCACCATGACCACACCGATAATGGCAATGACCATGCCTGCCAATCCCAGCAGCGGCAAACGCTCATCGAATAGCCACCACGCCTGAAGCGCCGTGACTGGAGGCACCAGATAAAAGAGACTCGCTACACGAGAAGCCTCCCCCTTCTTTATCAAGGCCATCAATAGCAGGATAGCGGCAATTGAGAGAATCAGCACGAGCCAGCCAAGCGTGAGTATGAACGTTGTGCTCCACTCCACCTCGCGGCTTTCGAACAGTAGGGCGCCAATGCCCAACAGTCCACCTGCCGCCATGTACTGGATCGCTGCGCCCGACAGCAGTGGCATGCTGGTGCAGTAGCGCTTTTGGTATAGGGTGCCAAGCGAGATACCCACTAGGGCGGCCATCACGCTCACCAACGCACCCATCCCGAAGCCGCTAAAGAGCGTGCTGCCGAGCTCCAGCTTACTGCCCAGAACCAAGCTGATGCCGACCAATCCCAACAACAGGCCTAACCACTGCCGTCTGGTCAACCGCTCGCCGAGCAGCGGTCCTGCGCAGGCGGCGGTGAGGAGTGGCTGCAGGCCGACCAAGAGCGCAGCCAGACCTGCAGGCATGCCCAAATAGATACCGTAAAATACACCGCCTAAGTAGGTGCCATGGACCAGCAAACCCGATACCGCAATATGTTTCCATAACGTAGGTGATGAAGGCCAAGAAATACGCATTACCCATATCAAGGGAGTCAGTAGCAGTAGGGTGAGTACGAAACGGATGAACAAAAAGGTGAAGGGTTCGGCGTAGGGGAGGCCAAATTTTGCGCCAATAAAGCCAGTACTCCACAACAGAACGAACAGGCCTGGCATGGCAGTCAAACCAAGGGAGGCAGCGTCCTTATCTGTTAACTTTCTGAAATTAATAGACATAATCTTCCTGGAGTAGCATGATTCGTGAGTTGGGTGACTTACGCTTTGTTCTTTTTGTTACTTAGTTTTACATAAAAGATTGAACCAGCGCCCAAACGACGCGTCACACTGGGCACATTCATAACGCGCCAATGAGGTTTCTTACCATGCAACGTATGACTGCTTTGTTTTCTGCTGCACTTCTTGCGACGGGTCTGATGGCGGGCACCGCTCACGCCCAACAAGCCGACGGTCAAGCGCAAGACCCAATGGCTACTCAACAAGCCCCGACTCAGGATTTTTCTGATCAGCAGCTACAGCAGTTCGCCGATGCTTCTCAAGAAATCGCCGTGATCTCGCAAGAGTACACACAGCGTCTGCAGGAAGCAGAAGACGAAGCCGCACAACAGGAAGTACGCGCTGAAGCTAACGACCGCATGATCGAAGTCGTCGAAGATAGCGGCTTGGATGTCGATACGTTCAACGCAATCGGTCAGTCCATTCAGCAAGATCCAGAAATGATGCAGCGCGTTCAGGAAATGGCTAGCCAGTCGTAAAGGCCATGAATTGAATGTTTTACCCAAGGCTATGTGGATAGTGCCAGATTTTCTTTAACGTGCGAAGTAACTGTCACGCCGCAAGCCGACCAAAGCCCAACGTACATGCGTTGGGCTTTTTTTGTGCGGGTCATTGAGTCCGGCACTTTCGTTTCACCTCAAAGGGTTGTCCAAGGTGAATGTTCACGACACACTGAGACCAGGACGGCCTATTGTCGTCCCATGATGCATCAAAGCACCGTCCGTTCAACAGAGTCAGCGCCCAGCAGGAGAGCGTATGGACGTCGAGTTATTAGAAATACGCCAGCACATGGGGCAGTTTCCCCCGTTTGATGGCTTATCGGATGAACTGCTGGATGCGATTGCCGAGCAGGTAGAGGTAAGCTACTTCAAAACGGGCAGCGATATTCTGGCGCTCAACGATACCCTCGACGAGCTTTGCTACATCCGCAGCGGCGCGGTCGAGGTGTATCGTCGCCAAGGAGAGCTCTACAACCGCTTGGGCGAGGGCGATATTTTTGGTCACTTCAGCCTGCTGCGAAATCACAAGGTTCGCTTTCCTGCCAAAGCCATTGAAGACACGCTGATTTACTTTATTCCCGACGCGGTATTTCAGCGCCTATGTGAAGAGGACGATGACTTTGCCGACTTCGTCGAACTCGAGCGCCCACGCTTAGAGACTGCCGCAGAGCAGCAGAAGAAGTCGAACGACATGATGGTGACGCGTATTCGCAAACTGGTCACCCGCTATCCGGTCATGGTGGAGGCGACGACGAGTGTCCAGCAGGCGGCTAGGCAAATTATCGATGCCCAGGCGTCTGCGGTGTTGGTCATCAAAGAGGGGAGCGATAACCCTCGCTATAGCTTTCAGGATAGCGAAGGCCAAATTTGGCAGATGTGCGGTATTCTCACCGATAGCGATTTCCGCACGCGGGTCGTGGCCGAGGGGCTATCGCCCAGCACCCCTGTGGGAGAGGTCATCTCCGAGCGGCTGATTACCGTCCAGTCCGATGCATCCGTGTATGAAGCGATGCTGACCATGCTGCGTAGCAACGTCCATCACCTCCCGGTACTCTACCGCCAGCGCCCGGTGGGTGTGGTGCACCTATCCGATATCATTCGCTACGAAACGCACAGCGGACTCTACCTGGTGAGCAATATCTTCAACCAGTCCAGTGCACAAGGGCTTGCCAAACTGGCGCCCGACGTTCGAGCAGCGTTCGTACGCATGGTGCAGGAGGGCGCAAACTCGCAAATGGTGGGCAGCGCGCTCTCTACCATCGGCCGCAGCTTCACCCGCCGACTGCTGGAGTTGGCAGAAGATACGTTGGGTCCGCCGCCGGTACCCTACTGCTTCATGGTCAATGGCTCCATGGCGCGTAACGAGCAGAGCATCGTCACGGATCAGGATAACGCGCTGATTCTCTCCGATGACTTCGTTGCCGAAGAGCATGATGAGTACTTCCATGCGTTGGCCGCGTTCGTCAGCGACGGCCTTGCCGCCTGTGGCTATACGTACTGCAAAGGGGATGTCATGGCGACCAACCGGCAGTGGCGTCAGCCGTTGGCGGTATGGAAGCGCTACTTCCAGGACTGGATGGCGAACCCAACGCCCGAGAAGCTGCTGCACAGCTCGATCTTTTTCGATCTCGATAGTGTTTACGGGGAGGACCTGTTCGTTGAAACGCTGCAGGATTTAATTGCCCAAACGGCTCCCAAATCACCGCTGTTCCTGGCGGCCATGGCGCGTAATGCGCTCAATCGCACCCCACCTTTGGGCTTTTTCCGCACTATCGTCATGGAAAAAGATGGCAAGCACAACAACTCCATCAACCTCAAGCGACGCGGCACGGCGCCGATGGTAGATTTGATTCGTGTGCATGCCTTGGCCTGTGGTTCTAAAGCGCAAAGCTCCTTTCAACGGTTGGACGACATCAGCAAAACCCAGCTGCTAGCCACCGGGGTGAGTGACAAACTCAGCTATGCGCTCGAGTTCTTGTGCATGTCGCGGATCCGTCACCAAATGATCGACCTGCAGGAGGAGCGTGAGCCGGACAATAATATCGAGCCGGAGAACGTAGAAGACAGCGAACGGCACACCCTAAAGGATGCTTTTCAGGTGTTGAGCAATGCTCAGAAATTTTTGAAGTTCCGCTACCCCGTTCCCACCCAACGGCAGAGGCGCTGATATGCACGGTATTCGTCCGCGCCAAAAGGTCACTCAAGCCGATTGGAAGGGCTATATGGCCGCTCGGGCCGAGCGGGCCAAAGATGACACCTTGATACGCTTTTTCGATACGCCGATGCCTGATTCCGAGACGCCGCTGTCCGAGGTGCCGCTCGTCGCGCTGGATATGGAAACCACCGGACTCGATGAGCGACGCCATGCGATCGTCAGTATTGGCGTCGTGCCGTTTACGTTAGGGCGTATATCCATGGCTCAGCGCCGTTACTGGGTAGTGAAACCGCCCCGTCCGTTAGATGAGGACTCGATAGCGTATCACCACATCACGCACTCGGAGATTGCCGATGCGCCAGACTTGGATAGCGTGCTAGACGAGCTGTTGACGGTGTTGGCCGGGCGGGTCGTGGTGGTTCACTTTCGTAATATCGAGCGACCTTTTCTCGATGCGGCGGTGAAGGCGCGCCGTGGTGAGGGAGTGTTGTTTCCCATGATCGATACCATGTCGCTGGAAGCGCGGTTGCATCGACAAACACTGTGGGCCCGCTTTCGCCGCTGGCTGGGTCGTCCGCCGGTATCGATTCGCCTCAACGCCAGCCGCGAGCGCTACGGCTTACCCGTTTACCAAGGCCACCATGCGCTCATTGATGCTCTGGCCACTGCCGAGCTTTTGCAGGCGCAAATCGCCAATCGCTATAGCCCTGAGACGCCTTTAAAAGCGCTGTGGTGTTAGCGCTCGCACCTTCTTTGCATAATAAAACGGGCAGCCCTTGGGCTGCCCGTTGACGTCTTGCCGAGTTGAAGCTGCTACTTACACTGCTTTGGGTTCGCTCATCAAGCCTTTGATGATGGCGTAGCAGGCCACCAGTAGAATGATGGTGAACGGGAACCCGGTCGACACGGCCATGGTTTGCAGCGCGGTCAAACCGCCCCCCAGCAGCAGTGCAATGGCAATCGCGCCTTCGATGATCGCCCAGAACACACGCTGCGGTTTCGGTGCATCGACCTTGCCACCTGCGGTAATGGAATCGATGACCAGCGAGCCAGAATCCGACGAGGTCACGAAGAACACGATGACCAGCACGATGGCGATGAACGAGGTGATCTGTGACAGCGGCAGTTGCTCGAGCATGATGAACAGCTGCAGATCCACGCCTGCGTCGCGCACGGCCTCGATGCCTTGGCTGACGTACTGATCGATGGCGGTGCCACCGAAGGTCGTCATCCACAGTACCGAAACGACGGACGGCACGATCAGCACGGAGACCAGGAACTCACGTACGGTACGGCCGCGGGATACCCGCGCAATGAACATGCCGACGTACGGAGACCAGGAGATCCACCATGCCCAGTAGAAGGCCGTCCAGCCTTGGCTAAAGTTCGCGTCTTCACGGCCAAAGGGGTTCGACAGCGCCGGAAGATGAACCACGTAGCTCAATAGGTTCTCGAAAAAGCCGGTCGCGATCAGCAGCGTCGGGCCGACACCGATCACGAAGAACAGCAGCGCGGCAGCCATGGCGATGTTGATTTTCGACAGCAGCTGTACGCCCTTGTCGACACCGGCAACGATCGAGCCAATCGCTATCATCGTGATACCGATGATGAGCAGAATCATCGTGATATCACTTTCCGGCGCGCCAAACAGATAGGTCAAGCCAGCAGCGGCCTGGGTAGCGCCCAGCCCCAGTGACGTGGCCAGACCAAACAGTGTGGCAAACACTGCCAGAATGTCGATCAAGTGGCCCGGCCAACCCCAAACGCGTTCACCCAGTAGCGGGTAGAACACCGAGCGCATGGAGAGCGGCAAGCCTTTGTTGAACGAGAATAGCGCCAATGACAGAGCCACCACGGCATAAATCGCCCACGGATGCAGACCCCAGTGGAAGATCGTTGCCGCCATGCCCAGCGCCGCTGCGCCTGCCGTATCGCCCTCAGCGCCAGCCAGCGGTGCCCAGTCGCCACCATCCAAAGAGGTGCCGAAGTGGGTCAGCGGCTCATTGACGCCAAAGAACATTAGCCCAATGCCCATACCGGCGGCGAACAGCATCGAAAACCAGCCGGCATAGGTAAAGTCCGGCTTGGCATCTGCCCCGCCAATGCGGATTTTACCCAGGGGAGAGACGATCAAACCCAGGCAAAGAATGACGAAGATATTGGCGGCCAAAATGAAGAACCAAGCCAGATTGCCGGTCAGGAAGCCAAAAACGGCGTCGTAGATCGGCGAAATCGTATCTTGCAGTGCCAAGGTGAGTATGACGAACAGCAGCACCACGAGTGACGAAATGGTGAATACCTTGCCGTGTAGGTCAAGGTTGAAGCCCATTGCACTCGTCGTAATGTTGTCTTGGCCGATCACGTAATCGGTATCGATCAGGTTAGCCGGGCCATCAGGGGCGGGGATGCCTTCTGATACCGGCTCATCAGCGGGACGCTTAGAGTCAGGATTATCCACGGGAGCCTCTCCATGTCGGACAGAAACCGCCAAACGCACCTGGATGGACCAGCAGTTACCTTCTGGCCAATCACAAATGCATTAGCAGGCGTGTATTACATCAGTAACAGTAGCAAACGTTGCTTAATCTTTGTTCAACGCGCGGGCACGTTAGCACGAAAAAACGTCACATTTACAACGACGACAGAGGGCCGAAGCCCTCTGTCATTTAACGCTCGGGGCAGAGTATGACTAGCCGTTGAGCCACTGCTCGACCACGTCTTGGTTCTCTTCTACCCACTGCTTGGCATTTTCGTAGGGGTCGCTGCCATCTTCTTGGTTCATCAGCATCACCTCGCCCATCTGCTCGGGCGTCCACTCGAAGGCATCCAGAATGGCGTAGGCTTCTGGCATGTCTTCTTCCAGACCGCTACGTACGACGGTATGGATCTGCTCGGCACCGCCGTAGACGTTTTCTGGGTCTTCGAGGTATTTCAGATCGAACCGAGCAAACATCCAATGCGGCGTCCAGCCAGTGACGACCACATCCTCTTCGTTTTGGATGGCGCTGGCCAAAGCAGCCGTCATGGTGGCACCGCTGCCGCTGCGCAGGTTCAGCCCGAGGTCATAGGTATCCACGACCTCTTCGGTGAGTGCCATCAGGCCAGCACCGGGGTCAATACCGATGATCTCGCCGTTGAAGCTGTCGGCGTTGTCGTTCAGATCGGCGATGGAGTCCACGTCGGTGTACTCAGGTACGACCAAGCCGAGTTTGGTGCCATCCAGATTGGGGCCTAAGTCTTCGGTATTGTCACCGACACGCTCCATGTAGTCTGCGTGGGTCGTCGGCAGCCAGGCGGCGACGATGGCATCGGCATCACCCGTGGAGAGGGCTTGGAACATGGCCGCTGCGGACAGCGAGGTCAGTTCCACCTCGAACCCTGCCTGCTCGAGAACCGCAGCAATGACGTTAGTGGAAGCGACTTCAGAGGACCACTCGACATAGGCCAAGTTGACCGTGCCTTGATCTTGGGCGTGGGCCAGGCTGCCAGCGGCTAGCCCGGTACCCGCGACCAGGGCCAAAGAGGCGAGACGGATGCGGTGATTCAACGTACGCGTTTTCATTCACTTGCTCCCTGTTGATGGGCAGTGGCACTTGCCACTGCGGTATGAAGAGGTCGTTCTTTGCTTACTTCAAGGTCTTGACCTTAATGATCGCTTGAATCGATCAGCATGGTCATTCATGACCGGTGGTTCAAGCATGCCAATCAACGCAGCGCTCAATGCTAAGGCGAGCGGCGCGATTTGCGCAGCGACTGCGTCAGACGGTCCAGCAGCATGGCTAGAATGACCACGGCAATCCCGGCCTCGAAGCCATCCCCTGGACGCAAGCGCTGGATGGCACGCCAGACTTCGCTACCCAAACCATCGGCGCCAATCATGGCGGCAATGACCACCATCGACAGGGCCAGCATGATGGTTTGGTTGATGCCCGCCATCACCGTGGGCAGCGACAGCGGCAACTGCACTTTGAACAGTTTTTGGCCTCGCGTGGCACCGTAGGCGTCGGCAGCTTCGATGAGTTCGGTCGGCACTTGGCGGATGCCTAGTGTAGTAAAGCGAATGGCGGGCGGCATGGAGAAGATGACCGTGGCAAAAATCGCCGACACCGAGCCAATGCCGAAAAACGGGATGGCAGGGATCAGGTACACGAACGCGGGCATGGTCTGCATGAAGTCCAGCACGGGCATGATCAGCCGGTAGAGTCGCTCGGAAAGCGCCGCGGCGATGCCTACGGGCAGCGCGATGACCACCGCCACTAGTGTGGCAATCACCACCAGCGTCAGCGTTTCGATCATCGGGTTCCAAAGCCCTAGGTTCCAGATCAACGCAAGCCCAGCCGTGGCGCCAATCGCCAAGCGCATGCTGGCCAGTTTCCAGCACAGCAGGGCAATGATCGCCAGCAACGCCCACTCGGGCAACCACATCAGGCTATCGTTCAAACTATTGATGCCGGTTTGCGTAATACGCGAAATGCCGCGCGTCACGGCGGAGTATTCGCTGGTCAGCCATGTCAGGCCGGATTCAATCCAACTACCTAAAGGAATGCGTGTTATCTCCATTACTGTTCTCCTGCTCGTGCCAGTTCATCCAGGACTGCGCCTTTTACCACGACGCCCAATAGGCGCTGCTGCTCATCGACCACGGCAATGGGGTAGCTCTTCTCGCTGAACATGGCGAAGAGGTGCTGCAGCGGCTCGTCTGGCGGCACTTTGCGGAAATCTTGGGTCAGGTAATCGGTGATGGTGTCGGCTTTCTCCTCGATGGCACGGCTAGCAGCGTCGGCCTCCAGCAAGCCCAATAGCTGGCGGTCACGGTCGGTCACATAGATGGAGTCGATGCTGTGATCACGCATGCGGTGCAGTGCCGTACGCGGGCCGTCGCTGTCGCGGGCGGTGGTGCGCACCGGGCGCATGGCGCTTTCGGCGGTCAAGATACGAGAACGATCGACCCCTTCGATGAAGCGGCGCACGTAATCATCGGCAGGCTTGGTCAAAATCTCCTCGGGCGTACCGATCTGCACCACCTCGCCATCTTTCAGCAGCACGATGCGGTCGCCGATATTGAGCGCCTCATCCAAGTCGTGAGTAATGAAGACGGTAGTCTTCTGCATTTTGGTTTGCAGCTGCAGAAGCTCTTGCTGCATGTCCTTGCGGATGAGCGGATCAAGGGCTGAGAAGGCCTCGTCCATGAGCAGTACGCTGGCATCGTTGGCCAGTGCGCGGGCAAGTCCTACACGCTGCTGCATACCGCCCGATAGCTGGTTGGGGTAGGCATCTTCCCAGCCTTCCAAGCCCACCTGCTTGAGCGCGTTGTGGGCGATCGACTGCCGCTCGGACTTCTCTACCCCGCGAATCTCCAAACCAAATTCGGCGTTCTGTTGTACCGTCCGGTGAGGGAAAAGCGCGAAGTTTTGAAACACCATCGAGAAATGACGGCGGCGGCACTCCAGCAGCGCTTTCTCACCCAACGTGGGGATGTTCTCTCCGTCGATGATGATCTCGCCTTCGGTCGTATCGATCAGGCGATTCAAGCAGCGAATCAGCGTGGATTTACCCGAGCCAGACAGGCCCATGATGACCAGTAGTTCACCTTCGTAGACGTCGAAGGAGATATCGGAAAGGCCGAGGGTTTGGCCAGTTTTTTCGAGAATCTCAGGGCGTTTGAGGCCCTGGTCGCGTAACTCGAGAGCTTTTTTGGGCTGTTTACCAAAGACCTTGCTCAAGCCGCGTACCTGAATTTTGACAGGGCGTGTCTCGTCCATCAGCGGTGCCTTTTGATTGAATGAGCAGCCTTGTGTCGTTACTCAACGCGCTTACCTGCGGCCTAGACGTGCTTCCTGCAAGCAGCGACACAAAACGGTTCATAAGTAGGAGTTAAGATTATATTTAACAAGTTATTACAAATTATTATACATAAGTGAGCAGGATGTGCCACAACGCTCCTGCTCACCCCGGCAATTTACGCCACATGTGCCATTTTGAACCCCCACCCATGACCCTGTCGTGACAGCGAATGGTGGCTACGATTTTTTAATAAGTTGCTGTTTTTTAAAACATAAATTTATTTTTTTTCAATGTTGGCACGAAGTGTGAAATTATCTTTCTAGAAAAGCTTGGCAAGTGACGCAAGCACGTTAGTCGAAAAAGGAGGCAATCTTTATGGATAAACAAGTGA
This sequence comes from Halomonas sp. McD50-4, assembly GCF_022348135.1. NCBI lineage: Bacteria > Pseudomonadati > Pseudomonadota > Gammaproteobacteria > Oceanospirillales > Halomonadaceae > Halomonas > Halomonas sp. McD50-4. The sequence goes on from NZ_JAKRFG010000003.1 coordinate 166,765, forward strand.
GCCAATCGCGCAAGCGTCCACGTGTGCTGACACTGTGCATGTTAGCCGCAACCGTTAGCACCTTGGCCCTGGCGGGGTGTGGCAACGGCGAAGAGGAAATGCCCCCGGCGCAGCAACCTGACACCATGGAGCAGGACGCGACGACCACGACGGCTCCGGCTTCCGGTAACGAGCCTACCATGGCAGACGAGCCGATGAATGAAGACCCGGGCTTAGGCGAAGATCCCGCGGCGACGCAAGAGCCAATGCCGGGTGAGAATACGCAAACGGGCGCTGTCAATGATCCTGAAGAGAACCCTGGTTTCGGTGAAGGTACCGATCCCATGCCCGGTGCAAGCGATACCACTACCGACGACGTTAACAGTACCGATGATGAAGACGACATGACTAACGGCCAATAGCCGTCAACGCTCCCTACGATGGTAAGCCGACCCAGCTGTCTGTTCCCTGCGGCTGCTCCACACGGTTTATCATCCTTTCGCCCCCGCGCCCGCGGGGGCTTTTTTTGCTTGTTTAAAGCGTATGACGGTGAGTTTGGGCGGTTGCAAGTTACCCGTCAGCCGCTAAGGTTAGGGGGAGCAGACGCTGCTTTGGCGGCTGCTAGCCCATGAACAAGGAAGGAGAATGGACATGATGTCACGATTACGCAATGCGCGTGGGACGGCGCTACTGTTGAGCGCACTGCTCATGGCGGGCGTGCTGACAGGCTGCGGTGATTCCGAAGCACCGACCACCGATTCGGAAGTACCGACCGACGAACCTCAAGAGCCCATGGATACCGGCCCCATGGCGAATGATGGGCAAGCGACACGTGAGTCGCCCGGCGATGGCGTGAGTGACCCGGAGTAAGCATGAAAAAGCCGGTCGGCGAGTGCGACCGGCTTGGTCTTACTCCTCGCTATCTTCCAAACGCCGGTAAAGAGTGCGGCGGGCGATGCCTAGTACTTCGGCCGTCCGACGTTTATTTCCTCCTGTCGCTTCCAACACTTTGCGAATATAGCGCTTTTCCACCTCTTCCAAACTTGGCCAGCGGGCTGGCGCGGGTGCCGGAATTTGCGTGCCTGGTAGTACCTCCCCGCTTAGCGTGGGCGTCGTGTCGGTACTGCTCTTTTGCTGGCCGGACTGTTCGCGCAGGCGCTCGGGGAGATCCTGATGCTGTAGCACGCCTGCTTCGCTGAGCGTGACCGCGCGCATGATCGCGTTCTCCAACTCGCGCACGTTGCCGGGATAGGAGTAGTTCAACAGGCTATTGAGGGCCTCTGGCTCGATCTGCTCGATCTGTTTCCCTTGGGTGTCGGCATGTTTGTCGATCAAGGCGAACACCAAGTGCTCGATGTCCGTGCCGCGCTCACGTAGCGGTGGAATGCGTAGCGAGAAGGTTTCCAGGCGGTAAAACAGGTCGCTACGGAAGTTCTCCTGCTCGATCTCTTTCTCCAGGTGGCGGTGCGTAGCGGCAATGATGCGCACATCCACCGGTTCCTCCCGCTCACCGCCCACGGGGCGTACGGTTTTCTCTTGCAGGGCGCGCAGCAGCTTGGCCTGCAGATTGATCGGCATTTCACCAATCTCATCGAGGAATAGGCTACCGCCTTGGGCACTTTGGAAAAGCCCTTTTCTGGCCTCGTTTGCGCCCGTGAAAGCGCCTTTTACGTGGCCGAAGAATTCGCTCTCCATCAGATCGGCAGGAATACTGGCGCAGTTCACGGGCACGAAGGGCGCGTCGTGACGGCTACTTTCCTGGTGGATCGCCCGGGCCAGCAGCTCTTTGCCGGTGCCGCTTTCACCCAGAATCAAAATGGGCGCATCGCTTTTCGCCAACCGAGAGGCATCGTGAAACAGCGACTGCATGGCCGGACTTTTACCCACGATGCCGTGGAAATGGCTGAGCTCCGTATCATGAGACAGCGACAAGCGCTGACGCTCCAGTACGCGAAAAACGGCGTCACGAATGGCATCCAAATCGAGCGGTTTGGTCAAAAAGTCATCGGCACCTAGCTTGAGGGCTTCTACCGCCTGATCGATGGTGCCAAAGGCGGTAATCACGATGATGCCTAGCTCGCTGCCGCTCTGGCGGAGCTGTTGAAGTAACTGAATGCCGGTCATGCCCGGTAGCCGTACATCGGTGATCATCATCGCCACCGGCGTATGGCTCAGTAGGGCAATGGCTTCTTCTGCGCTGGGGACACCCAGTGTGTCGTAGCCCGCGTCGTTGAGCTCCTCCTCTAGCAACTCACGGATAGCGGCGTCATCTTCCACCACCAATAACGGTAAAAGGTGTTCCTGATGGGTCACAAACGTCGTCCTCAAGCGGATGCGGTTTCACTAAGGGGCAGCGTAATTTCAAAGCCAGCGCCGCCAAGTGCGCTGTCAAATACGCCAATCGTCCCGCCGTGGTCGTTGATAATGCGGTGCACCATCGATAATCCCAAGCCGCTGCCTTGACCCACCGGCTTGGTGGTGAAAAAAGGATCGAACACTTGGTGATGGTGCGATGCAGGTATGCCGGGCCCGTCGTCTTCAACCCAAAGGGTCAACTCTTCACTGTGTGCCTGCGCGCGCACACGAATGTGGCTGACCTGGGGAGCTTGGGCGGCATTGCGTAATAAATTGGTCAACACCTGAACGATTTGCTGACCATTGACCAATAAATGGGGTGTCGGAGTGGGAAGATCAATATCCAAGTGGATATTTCGTGGTTCCAGCTCCTCTTCGACCAGCTCGCTGGCGCTGATGATAAGCTGATCGAGCGCTTGGTGTCCTTTCTCTACGTTATGTTGTCGGCCAAGCTCCATCAATTGACGGACGATATCGACGATACGTTCCACTTCGCCACGTATCCTGCCCAGCCGTGCCCGCTCATCGTCGCCAATCGTATCGCGGCGTGCCAGTCGTTGGGCTTGACCGTTGATGACCGTCAACGGGGCACCGATCTCGTGGGCGACCCCGGCGGCGAGCACGCCCAGCTCGGCCAGCTTTTTGGATTTGCGCAGGCGTTTTTCCAGCTCGATTTCACGGCGCTGGCGGGCATCGATGTCGCGATCTTTTTCGGCCATGGCATCCAGCATGCCATTCAGGCCAGAGGCTAAGCGGCGATACTCCGTGGGGCCATCTGCCGTGGCCCGCTGGCTGCGGTCACCATCTTCGACCAAGAGCATGACGCGCAGCAGGCGGTTGAGCGGCCGCTCGATGTAGTGACGAAACCCCCACCAAATGCTGAACACGATGCCCGCCGCGCCAATGACGAAGACCAGCACCGCCACGATGCTAATGAAACCGGTGTAATTCTCGATGCCGGTATTGAGGCGGTTGACCTGCAGCACGCCCAGCACCGTGCCATCTTGGGTGCGCAACGGCGTCAGGGCGGAGTAGTAGGTCCAGCCCTCCTGCTGACGGTAGCTGCTATGCATGTCGTCGGTTTCGATGACCTGCTGGATCTCTTCTGGCGTGAAGAGATCTTTACCCAACCCTAAACCATATACTTCACGCCCTTGGGGATCGAACACGTAAGCGCCATAGATACGGTGAAACGAAAACGCCGACTGCAGCGCCTCTTCCAACGGGGTGGCGCTGTCGCGGGCTACCGCATAGCTCAACGACGTGCTCAGTGCGCGAGTAATGATCTCGACTTCGGTTTGCAGTTTGGAGCGAACGTTGTCTTCCAGCGATTTGATCGCCACTAGACTAAACACCACCAGGATCACGAAGAGCGGCACGATGACCGTTAAGATGATGAGGTTACGTAATCGCATCGTGCTTCCTGGTGGTGTCTCGGGAGTCGAACAAGGTTAGCGCTGTGTGGGCGTCAAGCGATAAAGGCTGCCCTGGCTACCGTCGGTTAGCAAGTAAATCGCCTCATCGGGCCCTTGGCGAACGTCGCGGATACGGCCAATCTCGCCTTCCAGAATCAGCTCTTCATCGGCCACTTGACCCTCGTCGAGGGTGAGGCGCAGCAGCTTTTGACTGCCCAGGCCGCCCGCCAGCAAGCTACCTTGCCACGGTGCGAAGGCATCGCTGGTCACTTCGGCCAAGCCAGAAGGGGCAAAGCGCCCCTCGAAGCGGTAAACCGGGTCTTCCATGCCGGGTTTGGATTCCACACCGATGGGTTCGTTGGTGGCATAATCGTTGCCCAAGCTCACCTCCGGCCAGCCGTAGTTGTTGCCAGGCACGATCTGGTTCAATTCATCGCCGGTGCGCGGGCCGTGTTCGGTGGCCCAGGACTCACCATTACTTAGCACGGTCATGCCCTGAATATTACGGTTGCCCAGGGTGTAAATCTCATCCAGCGTATCGTCGTCATCCACGAAGGGATTGTCATCGGGCACGCCGCCGGTTTCGGTGAGCCGCAGCGTAGAGCCCGCATGGTCACCGCTGTCCTGGGCACGGGAAGGGTCGACGCCACGGTCGCCAATGCTCATCAGTAGCGTGCCATCCTGGAGCCACGCCATACGAGAACCGTAGTGTCGGCCGGGGGAGGAGGCGCGATCCTGCTCGAACAAATGCTCGACGTCGCCCAAGGCGTCGTCTTGCCACTTGACGCGCGACAGCGCCGAGCGGCTTTGGCTGCCTTCTGGCTTGCTCCAGGTGAAGTAGATCCAATCGTGCTCGCCGTCGCCGAACTCAGGGTGCAGGGCCACGTCGAGCAGGCCTCCCTGGCCGTTTTGGCTGACGCGGGGCAGGCCGCTCAGTTCCTCGACGCGCCCCTCGGCGTCGACCAGATTCAACTCCCCGCTGCGCTCGCTGACCAGGTAGCGGCCATCGGGCAAAAACGCCACCGCCCAGGGATTCTCGAAGCCATCAGCCACGCGCTCGATAGTGATGGCTAGATGATCGGTGTCGAGGGCTTGGTGAACGACGTCCGCATGGGCAGCGCTGGCAAGCAGAAGCCCCGTTAAAGAAGGGGCCACCCAGCGAGCGGCGCGATGGCAGAGCGAGCGGGGGTGTGGCGTTTGCGGTCGAATGGGCAGGGCGTATCGCATGGGCATTGTATGTCCTCGAGTGGCGCAGCGTCTGTAGTAGTCTAGCAGTGACTGCCATCGACGGGTGGGGGTTCCCCAGCGCTACATCAGTAGCGCCAGCAAGGCCGGTAAATAGAACAGTGCCATCAAGGTCGAGCAGAACACGAGGCTGGCCACATAGGCCGGTTCGCGTTGGGCGCGTTGGGCAAATAGGTAGTTGAAGACCGCCACTGGCATGCACATCTGTACCACCAGAATGTTCTGCGCCAGCGGCGGCAGGCCTAGCCAGCCAGCGATGAACCACGCGGCCGCCGCGGCCAGGGGAATGCGGATGAGGCTGAAGCCAACCCCAGAGCGCAGGCTTTTCACCTGAATGCTGGCGAGCGATACGCCAAGCGTGATGAGCATGAGGGGCACGGTAAAGCCCGACATGAGATCGACCGTATTGGCCATCCATAGCGGCAGCGGGGTCTCGGTCAGCAGCAGCGCCATGGAGATGACGATGGCATACACTGTCGGGGTTTTGAGCAGAGTTTTAACCGGGTTGCCCTGGCTACTGAGCACCGCTCCCAAGGTGAATTGAAACAGCGAGACCGTCACCATGACCGTAATGCCGTAAGCAAAGCCCGCGCTCCCAAAGGCGTACAGCACCACCGGCAGCCCCATATTGCCCGTGTTGGGGTACATCATCGGCGCGATGAGCACTCGCCAGTCTCGCCGCAGCACCTTGGCAACGGCAAAACTAGCGGCCCCCATGCCGACGATCACTAGGGCGGCAGCCAGCATGACTTGGCCGAACGTGCTGGCATCGATCGTTGCCCCCGACAGCGACGCCAGCACTAGCGCGGGCGTCCCAATATTGAAAACGAGGCGTGTCACAAAGTCGACGGGGTAGGGTTGGCCAAGGCGAACCCATAAAAAGCCCAGTCCGGCACCGGCCAACACGGGGGCCATGACGGCGAAGAGTTCAGCGAGCATTAACGTTCCTTGACGATCATCGGCCGCCTATTGTGGGTAATTAGGCGGCTAACTGGCAAGGCGAATTGCTAATGGGCGTAAACGGCGTTTGCGTGGGTTTGCCACTCGTTAGGCACCTGGTCACGCAGAAAGTCCAGCAGCGCGTTGATCCGGCGGGAGTGATGCCCATAGGCATACAGCAGCGTCACGGGTAAGGGGGCGGGCTCCCAGCCGGGCAGGCAGTTGACCAGATCCCCAGGGTGGTGGCGTTCGCGTTTCTCGACCACCCAGTGGGGCAGCAGGCCGATCCCTTGGCCATAGGCAATGGCATCGATGTGGAGCGCCGTGAGATCTACCCGGAGCCGCGAGCGGGGTGCGTTGAACAGGTAGTCGGCGTGTTCGGGGTGATGCAGCATAAGACCGCTCGATGCGGTATCCAACAAGTCGATCCAGGCATGCGCATCCAGCTCTTGGGGGTGTTGCGGTGTTCCCGCGTGGGCCAGATAGTGTGGGTTGGCGTAGAGGCCGCGGGTGAGGTGGCCCAAGCGCTCTTGATTCAGCCCGCACTCATGGGTGGCGCCTAGCCAAATGTGCACGCTGTTGCTGTGCATCTTGGTGGGCGGCGTTTCCCGAGTATGCAGGGTCAGCTCGACCTTGGGGTAGCGGGTCAGAAACGCATCCACGACGCCTGCCATCCAGCCCCGTGCCAGCGCGCCATGGACTTCCAGCGTCACTTTCCCACTGATCTCCTCGCGCAGCTCCGCCAGCGCCTCCTGGCTGTGGGTGGCCATGGCCAGCAGCTCGGTGCAGTACTGATGAAACAGCAGGCCCGCTTCGGTGGGAATCAAACGGTTCGCCTGGCGACGCAGCAGCGGCTGGTTCAGCCGCGCTTCTAGCTGGCTAATTCGGCGGCTCAACGTCGATTTTGCCAGCCCGAGCTTCTGTGCGCTGCGCGTCAGGCTGCCGGTGGTCATCACATCGGCAAAAGCGGCAAGTTCGTCGAAATCGTACATAGTCGGGACCACTGGCGGAACGGAGTCACACTATTGTGCCACCGAATTGGCTGAATGAAAATAATTGCCATTTGTGTTCCGTTTGATTGAACGCACCGTCCCGCCCCTTTGTGCAAAGAGTATGTAAAAATATAAATGCTAATAATTCGTATTTGTAAAAAGTGCTCTTTCATCTCAAGGAATCTTCTATGTCTCCTCGTTTGCGCCGTTCGCTGCTGGCCAGCGCTGTCGCCTCTGTTGCCTGCACTACCGCCGTTGCACAAGAAACGCCCCAGCTCAACGATATCGTGGTGACGGCCTCCGGCTTCGAGCAGCAAATCAGCAGCGCCCCCGCCTCGATCAGCGTGATCTCCCGTGAAGAGCTGGAGCGGGGTTACTACCAAAACGTCACCGATGCCCTGCGCGACGTGCCGGGCGTGGTGGTCACCGGCGGTGGGCGTGGCGATAACGGCAACGATATTTCCATTCGTGGCATGCCGTCGCAGTACACCCTGATCCTGGTAGATGGTCGCCCGATCAACTCACGCGAATCGCGCCCCAACGGCGATGCGGGCTTCGAGCAGGACTGGCTGCCACCGCTGCAGGCCATCGAGCGCATCGAGGTGGTGCGAGGGCCGATGTCGACCCTGTACGGCTCCGATGCCATCGGCGGGGTGATCAACGTGATTACCCGCAAAGTGGCGGATACCTGGCACGGCAACATCCAGCTCGACACCGTACTGCAGGAAGACAGCGCCTCTGGCGATAGCCGCCAAGCGAACTTTTATCTCAGCGGGCCGCTGGTGGGTGAGCGCTTAGGGCTACAGCTCTATGGCCGCACCTCCGAGCGCGACGAAGACGACATCGAATACGGCTACGAAGAGAAGCGTCTGCAGAGCCTCACCGCACGGTTGAGCTTGGCGGCTAGCGACAACCACGACGTGACTGCCGAAGCGGGGATTACCGAGCAGGACCGCCGCTCGCTGGTGGGCCGCTCCGGGCCGGTGGACGGCTGCCGTGGCGGCTGCACCGACAGCATCGGCGAGTACACCAACACCCACGTGGCGGTGACCCACAGCGGACGCTTTGATTGGGGCACCAGTGAGACCTTCGTACAGCGCGAGCGCAGCGAAAACCAATCGCGGGGTATCGAGATTACCAACACCACCGCGAAAACCAGCGCAGTGATTCCCTTGGGTATGCACATGCTCACCGTTGGCGCGAGCTGGGAGGAGGAGTCGCTGGACGATAGCTCGACCAACCAAATCTCCGACCGGCAGACCATCGAAAACAGCCAGTGGGCGCTGTTCGTGGAAGATGAGTGGATGCTGACCGACGCTTGGGCACTGACCGGCGGGCTGCGCTTGGACGATGACGACAACTACGGCAGCCACCTGAGCCCGCGTCTTTATAGCGTATGGAACATGACGCCGGAATGGACCCTGAAAGGCGGCGTGTCTACCGGCTACCGCTCGCCCAACCTGCGGGAAATCACCCCGGATTGGGGGCAGGTCAGCCGCGGCGGTAATATTTATGGCAACCCGGATCTCGAGCCGGAAACCTCGCTCAACAAAGAGATCGCGCTGCTTTACGGTAACGACGCAGGCCTGAACGGCAGCCTGACGCTGTTCCACAACGACTTCGAAGACAAAATTACCCGTATCGCCTGCCCCATTGATATTTGTAATGATGGCGCGAATCAGTTTGGCAGCGACCCGACGTATCGCGTCAACATCGATGACGCGGTGACCCAAGGGGTCGAGGCCAGCCTGAGCGCACCGTTGAGCGATACGCTGGCGCTGACCGCCAGCTACACGTTCACCGATTCCGAACAGAAAAGCGGTGAGTACGCCGGCGAGCCGCTGACCCAGCTGCCCCGCCATCAGGTGTCGGCCTCGCTGGATTGGGACGTGAACGCACGGCTTAGCCAGTGGACCAAAGTGACCTACCGGGGAGAAGAGAGCCAGCCCACCACCGGGCCCTCGCAAAGCGCCATCGTCGCGCCGTCTTACACCTTCGTGGATGCCGGTATCGGCTATCAGCTCAACGATAGCACCACGGTGAACGCCGGTATCTACAACCTGTTCGACGAGCGCATCACCTACGACGAGTACGGTTACGTGGATGACGGCCGCCGGGTATGGTTGGGCCTGAACGTCGCTTTCTAAACATCCTGTCAGTAGGCAATAGACGCGGCCGCCGATGGGTGGCCGCGTTTTTTATGCCCGCGAGCGGGCTGAACGACGCTCGGTGATATTGAGCACGCTGATCATCAACTCAGGGAGGAACGTCACTGTGACGATGGCCGTGCCTAACAGGCCAAACAGCACGATGGCCCCCACGCCGCGGTACAGCTCGGTGCCCTCGCCGGGTAAAAAGACCAGCGGCGAGAGCCCGCACAGAGTGGTCAGCGTGGTGATGGCGATGGGACGCAGTCGGGTCTGTACCGCCTGAGACACCGCTTCCTGAACGCTGAGCGTTTTGTCATGCAAGCGCCGTCTGGCCTGGTCGACCACCAAAATCGGATTGTTGACCACCGTGCCCATCAGAATCAAAAAGCCCAGCATGGTAATCATATCGAAGGGCTGGCTGAGCGGTGCCATACCGATCAATGGCAGTAGGCTGCCCACGCCGTTCATGGCGGCCAGCCCCATGATGCCGCCCACCACGCCCAGCGGTATCGACGTCAGAATCAGCAGCGGATAACCCCAGTGGGAGAAGATCGCCACCAGGAGAAGGTAAACGATCACGATAGCGATCAGGAAGTTGCCGGTAAGCGCCTCACGGGTGGCGTTTAGCTGGTCGCTGGCACCGGAGATCGAGACACCTACCGACGAGGGCAGCACGCCCTCTTGGCGCAGCCGCTCTAGCATTCCTTCGGCCTGCTCAACGCCCGCTTCCAGTGCAATGCTGGCAGGGGGGATCACGTTCAGCGTCACCGTGCGGCGACTGTCCATCCGACGAATCACGCTGGTATCCATGGTTTCATCGATACGCGCCACCGCCGACAGCGGCAGCGTGTAGCCATCGGGGGTATGCAGCGGCAGATTCGGTAACTGATCTAGCGGCAGCGACGGCTGCGAGCCGTAGAGGTAAATATCGATCTTCTCATCGTCCAGAAAGAAGTCATCCACATACGCTCCTTCCCCCAGTGCGGAAACGCTAAACCCTATGGCTTCGGCAGAAATACCCAGCTCCGCGACCCGCGCCCAGTCGGGGCGAATTTGGATCAAGGGCTGGTCGAGCGACAGCGAAGAGGGTTGACTCTGGATGCGCGGGTTGCCAAATAGCGTTTGGGCTTCCCGGTAGAGCGTGTTGGCCGCGCCGTACACCGTGGCTAAGTCCGGGCCCGCCACATCCAGGTTGATGCTGCGCGTGCCGCCGTCGTTGCTGGAAATGATCGAGCCTTTCGAGGCAAAGGCGCGCATGCCGGGGAAGCGATCGTAAATGGTGGTGGCGTTGGAGGCGAGCGTGGCGCTCCACAAATGCACGTCATAAAAAAGCCCCGGCGCGTCACCGGGGCAGAAGTCAGCATTGAAACAGTAAGTGAACCGTCAGACGTTAGAAATCATAAGTGGCAGAGACCCAGACGCTGCGGCCATCCAGCGCTACGCCGTCGGTGGAGCGGCCGGTTTGGGTAAAGCGGTAGGCCAGCAGCGTGTCGCCGTTGTGCACGAAGGTATCCGCGCCGGTGAAGTCTTTATCGAACAGGTTGTAGATGGTGCCGGTCAGGCGCACGTTGTCGCTGAAGCGGTAGGAGCTGCGCAGGTTGAACAGCTCGTAACCATCCAGCTTGTTGCCCAACTGCTCTACCAGCGAGGCGGATTCACCGCTCACCTCGCCCACGAAACGCTCGCGGGAAGAGTAGTACTCACCTTCCAGCGTAGTGCTCCAGCGGTCGTTGATCGCCCAGGTGAGGTCAGCGGTCAGCTTGTGATCAGGCGTGTTGGTCAGCACCTGGCCTTCATTGGCCCCCGAGGTGATTTCGGAATCGGTGAAGGTGTAGCCACCGCTGACCCGCCATGCCGGCGCTAGCTGGTAGCTGGCATTCAGCTCGACGCCACGGGTTTCGGCTTCGTCGATATTGGTCAGCTGGCCAAAGCTCTCCTGCTGGGTAAAGTTGCCGACGCTCAGGCAGTTCGCCAGCCCGGCGTTGGGCGTATTGCCATTACCATCCACAAACTGGCAGTTAGGAATGTCGGCCGCATCGGCGATACGGTCGGTGAACCGGTTGTAGAACACCGTCGCCCCTGCCGAGAAGCCGCTTTGGTTATCGTAAATAGCGCCAATTTCGTAGTTGGTGCTCTTCTCGGGTTCTAGGTCCGGCGAGCCAATGTTGACCGTAGTGCCCTGGCCGCCAAAACCGTTGATGCCGCTATGCAGGTCGTTCAGGCTCGGCGTTTTGTAGCCACGGCTCACGCCGCCTTTCAGCGTCCATTCGGGCGTGGTGTTCCACACCAAGTAACCCCGTGGGCTAAAGTGGCCGCCGAAAGCATCGTGGTGTTCATAGCGGCCACCTAGTGTTAGCGCTAAGTCGTCGCGCAGCATCCATTCATCTTCGGCAAACAGCGCCCAGCTGGTTTGCTCGAAGGTAATATCGCCTGCGGTGCCGTCCTGCAGCTCGGCATCGATGTACTGGCCGCCAATAGTGGCCATGTGGTCACCTAAAGGCGCTACAAATTTGGTGTCGACGATAATATCGCGGTTTTCCAGCAGGCGATCTTCACCGCCCTGGGCTTCATAGCCGTAATCTGGGGCGCTGCCTGCTGGCAGCGTGCGGCCGAGGGTTTCGGTGAAGTTACGCGTTACGCTGCTTTCCCAGGTGCCTGCGCTGTAGTGGCCGGTGTGGCCAATGGCGATCTGGTCGCGATTGAAGCGCAGCTCGTCTCTATAGCCGTTGACCCGGCCCGGCGAAGGCTGACCGGCACGGTCGGTGCCATCCTGGGTACCCAGGCGGTTATCGTCGTTGGCGTACACCTGACGAGCGCGCTCTGCATCCAGCCAGAACTCGTTGGCTTCATCCGGGGTGACGTTCAAACGCCCGCCGATGGAGTAAATGCGCGCTTCAGAAGGGCGCGGGTCGCGACCAGCGCTGTTCTCGATCATGCGCTCGGAGCTGTCGCGGTCGAACAGGCGGCCACGTACTTGCAGGCCTACCGTATCCTCCACCAGCGGCCCGGCACTGTAGAGATTGATGGCCGAGCGGTTGCCCGCATCGCGATCTTCCTGGAAGGTGTTTTCGACACTCACCGAGCCCGCCCAGTCGTCACCAATGCGGCGCGTAATGATGTTGATGACCCCGCCCATGGCGTCCGAGCCATATAGCGTCGACATCGGGCCACGAATGACCTCGATACGCTCGATGGCAGAGAGCGGCGGCATGAAGCTGGTGGAGGTTTCGCCAAAACCGTTCGGCGTGACGCTACCTGAGGTGTTCTGGCGGCGGCCATCGATCAAAATCAGCGTGTAGTCGCTAGGCATGCCGCGGATGGAGATGTTCAATCCGCCGGTTTTGCCCGTCCCGGCGCGCACATCGACCCCCGGCACATCGGCAATCGCCTCGGCGATGTTAGAGAACTGTTGTTGCTCCAGCTCTTCACGGGTAATCACGGCAATACTCGCAGGGGCATTGTTCAGCGTTTGCTCATAACCGGCGGCGGTGACCACTATATTGTTGAGCGGTGTGCTGCTTTGGGTGGCTTCTTGGGCATGAGCCACCGCAGTAACGCTAAGCGCGATGGCGCTCGCGAGGGCGGTGCGAGTAAAGCGTGGCATGGCGATCCCCTGATATGAATCTTGTTTGTTAATGAAACTGATTATCAAATGAGTTGCGGATTCTAAGAAGAAAGGTTCCCACTTGCGAGATGGTTTTATCGAACAAGGCGTTGCTAGTAGTGGAACGATCGCTGGCAGAAAGACGCTGAGCTGCCCATGGAGTTAGAAGCGCCATGTGCCGTTCCACCCAGCGTTGCAGGACATGCAACGGGAGATTCGTTGGAATATAGGTGCAAGTGTTTTTGAGAATCGTTATTATCAGCGGCGAGGATCATTTAGGCATAGCGTTTCACCGGAGAGTCATATGCGACACACGTTACTGCAGCGCGGTTTACTGGGAATGGTGATAGGCGGTTTGCTGGTGGGTACTGCCCAAGCGCGCACCTTGGAGACGGCCTACGGCGACGTGGAGGTTGCTGATAACCCGGTGCGTGTCGTCACGCTGTATGAAGGCGCGCTGGATGCCGCGCTGGCGGCGGGCGTGACGCCGATAGGGGCCGTCACCACCCGTGGCGGTGATAACGTGGCGCAATACGTTACTGACTACCTGAATGCCCACGAGCTTGCGCACCCCGAGATCGTGGGCGTCGTGCGGGAAATCAATATCGAAGCCGTGTTGGCCCAGCAGCCGGACCTGATTCTAGCCGCAGCACAGCTGCCGGAGGAGCAGTACCAGCTGCTATCGCAAATCGCCCCCACCGTGGTACCTCCCACACAGCCACTGGCAGCCGATAACTGGGAAGCCGAAGCGCGCCTGTTCGGCCAGGCCTTGAACCAGGAAGAGGCCATTGACGAAGCCATCAGCGCCGTCGATCAGCGTGTCGACGCGATGGCAGAGGCGGTGGCTGACGCCGATGTAGGCGACAACGCCTATCTGGTGCGCTGGATGCCCGGCGGCCCCATGGTCATGTCGGAAAAGCTGATTGCCACTGGCTTGTTGGAGCGCGTTGGTCTGGACGTTCAAGGCGGCGAGCTGATTGGGGAGCGGGGTGTGCATAGCGACGTGTTGAGCCTTGAAAACCTCTCCCAGGTAGACGGCGACTGGCTGTTCCTGGCCACGCTGAACGACGATGGCCAAGCCGCCCTGGAGAGCGCTAAACAGAGCGCGGCCTTCAACCGCTTGAACGTGGTCCAGAACGAGCGGGTGGTGCCAGTCAACGGCCAGCTTTGGAGCAGCGCCAACGGCCCGCTGGCGGCCCAGGCGATTCTGGATGATATCGAGAACGCCCTGTTGCCGTGACGAGTGCCGTGAATCGTTTTGCTCACCTTGCGAGCGGCTGGCGCTGTTCGCCACGCGCTTGGATGCTTATTTTGCTCACCGCCCTTGTGGCGGTGAGCGTCGTTAGCTTATTGATAGGCGCAGGCAGCGTTGGCCCCCGGCAAGTGTTAGGGCTGCTGAGCGGTAGTGATCACGCGGAAGTGCGTTTTATCGTCTGGGAGCTGCGCGCGCCCCGCACGCTAATTGGCATTGCCGTTGGCGTGGCGCTGGGCGTAGCGGGGGCGCTGCTGCAGGCGGTTTCCCGCAACCCGCTGGCCGAGCCGGGCTTGTTGGGCGTGAGCGCAGGCGCGGCATTTGCCGTTTCCCTGGCGCTGGTGTTAGGGGCCAGCGCGGCCACTTTACGCATCCCCGTGGCCCAGCTAGGCGCACTGATCGGCTGTGTGTGCGTGCTCAGCGTGGCGCGGCTGCGCGGTGTTGGTAGCGACCCGGTGCGCTTAGTGTTAGCGGGGGCTGCGTTTTCTGGGCTGCTCGGTTCGCTCAGCGCCCTGATGCTGCTTTACGACCAGCGCGCCGCCGACGAGATCCGTTTTTGGGTGGTAGGCAGCTTGGCAGGAAGGCGACTGGACGATTTATGGGCCGTGCTGCCAAGCCTGTTGATAGCAGGAGCGGGCGTTGTCGTGATTGCCCGGCCATTGGCCGCACTGGCGCTAGGGGAGCGGGCCGCAAGCGGACTAGGGCACCGCCCTGGGCTGATTCGCTGGCTGGCGGTGGGCTGTGTGGCGCTGCTGGTCGGCGCGGCGACCGCCATTGCCGGTCCGATTGCCTTCGTAGGGCTAGTGGTGCCGTTCGTGGCGAGGGCCATCGCCGGGCCGGATATTCGCCGCACGCTCTGGTTCTGCCTGCCCATTGGCCCTCTGATCGTGCTTACCGCCGATATCATCTCCCGTGTCGTCGTTGCTCCCTCCGAGCTGCCCCTGGGCGTGCTCACCGCGCTATGCGGCGCGCCGGTGCTGATTGCGGTGGTGCGGGCCAAGCGCCTGCCCATGCTCTAACGCACTTTTTTGGTTATCTGATGCTATGAAAATAACGGCAAAACAGTCGATGAGCGGTGTGACACTGCCCCGCACATCCACCGCTTATCAAGAAGAGGCGAGTGCCCAGACGGTGGCTGCCCCGCTGGGCTACTGGCGCGCCGCGCTGCCCCGTTATGGGGTGAGCGTGCTGCTGGAAAAGCGCGCCGTGGCGGTCAATATCGGGTTGAGTGCCGTGCTGTTGGCCGCCTGCGTGCTCTATTTAAGCCTGGGGAGCGTGACGCTTTCCCCGAGTGCGGTGGTGGCTTCCTTAATAGGGCAGGGCGATAGCATGACCACGTTCATGGTGCAGCAGCTGCGCCTGCCGCGCCTCATCGCCGCCTGTTTCACCGGGGCCGCCTTTGCGCTGGCCGGCGTGCTGATGCAGACCCTGGCCCGTAACCGCTTGGCGACCCCCGGCATCATCGGCATCGATAACGGTGCCACTGCCTTTGCGGTGGCCTCGATTGTCGGCTTGGGCGTCGGCATCGCCCCGCCCGCCATGGCGCTGGCGGGGGCGACTACCGCCGCCGTACTCACCTTTGGCCTGGCGGCGGGCAGCGGCACCCAGGGCTATCGCTTTATCGTGGCGGGCATTGGCGTGGGCGCGGTTTTTGGCGCGGTTACACAGCTGATGCTGGCGCGGGTAGCGATTGATACCGCCAACGCTGCCTACCCCTGGACCGTTGGTTCCCTCAATGCCCGCCCGGCAAGCGCGGTACAGCTGCTGGGCATTGGCCTGGCGCTTGGGCTGGTGGCCGCGCTGGCGCTGGCCCGCTCGCTCACGCTGCTGCGCTTTAAAGATGCGACCGCCAGCGGCCTGGGCACCGCGGTGAAAGCGCGGCGGCTGCAGGTGCTGTTACTGTCAGTGGTGCTCACGGCGCTGGCGGTTGCCGTGGCGGGGCCGGTGGGCTTGGTGGCGCTGATTGGCCCTGAAATCGCCCGTTCGCTCTCCAGCGCCCGCCATGTACCCATTCTAGCCGCCACGCTGGCGGGGGCGCTGGTGATGGTGCTGGCCGATTTAGCGGGCCGCACGCTGTTTGCCCCCATCGAGATCCCCGTGGGGATCGTCACCGCCGTGGTGGGTGGCCCCTGGCTACTCTGGATACTAATGCGCCCGCAACGGAGCCGCCCATGATCTCGTTACCCACGCTTTCTACCGATGCGCTCAGCATGAGCTACGGCCAGCGCCAAGTGATTTACGACCTCGGCGTTAGCCTGCCCAGCGGGCAAGTAACCGCCATTGTTGGCCCCAACGGCTGCGGTAAATCCACGCTGCTCTCAGGGCTTGCCCGCTTGCATAAACCGGACAGCGGTGCCGTGCTGCTTAACGGCCAGGACATCGCACAGATGCCCGCCCGCAAATTGGCTACTAAGCTAGCGCTACTGCCCCAAGAGGCGGTTGCGCCGGAAGGGTTAACCGTGACCGAGCTGATTCGCTTTGGCCGCCAGCCCCACCAAGGCTGGCTGCGCCAGTGGTCGGCGGAAGATCAACAGGTGGTGTACCACGCCCTTGCCGCTGCCGGGTTGGAAGCGCTGGCCGACCGGCCGCTGGAAGCGCTTTCCGGCGGCCAGCGCCAGCGCGCCTGGATCGCCATGACCATCGCCCAGCAAACGCCGCTTTTACTACTCGACGAGCCCACCTCCGCGTTAGACTTAGGCCACCAAATCGAAGTGTTCGAGCTGGTGCGCGACCTGGCCTGCCACGGGCGCACCGTGGTAATGGTGCTGCACGACCTCGCCAGCGCCTGCCGCTACGCCGACCACCTGATTGCCATGCGCGACGGGCAAATCGTTGCCCAGGGGGCGCCCGCTGAAGTGGTTACGCCAGCGCTAGTGCGGGAGCTGTATCAGGTAGAGTGCACGCTGCTGCTCGACCCCGATACCGGCAGCCCTTTGCTGGCCAACGTGCGCCGAGCAGCGCCACCCGTTTAAAGGCGGCTAATGCTCTATAACAACGCTAGATAACGACGTAAAAGGAATCGATGTGGCTTCTTCCCCACCCCGCGCTGACAAAGCGTCCGTCAATCAAAGCTTTCATGCCTTGATGCGCCTGCTGCGCTACGCCAAAGGCTATCGGCGGCAAATCATCACCGCGACGATCTGCTCGATCATCAACAAGCTGTTCGATATCGCCCCAGAGATTCTGATTGGCGTGGCGATCGATGTGGTAGTGAACCAGGAGAGCAGCTTCGTGGCGCGGCTGGGGTTCGAGTCCCCCCAGGAACAAATCACCATTTTGGCGGTGCTCACCTTCTTTATTTGGGCGGGGGAGTCGCTGTTCGAGTACCTGTTCCAGATCCTCTGGCGCAACTTGGCCCAGCGGCTGCAAGCAGATATGCGCCAGGACACGTATGAGCACGCCCAGCGCCTCGACATGGCGTTTTTCGAATCGAAAAGCTCCGGCCAGCTAGTGGCCACCATGAACGACGACGTCAACCAACTAGAGCGCTTTTTGGACGGCGGTGCCAACGCGTTGATTCAAGTGGTGGTAACGGTGGTGGCCGTAGGCGCGGTATTCTTCGTGCTTTCTCCGCTCATCGCGCTGCTGGCGTTTACGCCGATTCCGCTGATCGTTTGGGGCGCGTTCTTCTTCCAGCGCAAAGCGGGGCCGCTATATAGCGACGTGCGCGAAAAAGTGGGCGACCTGGCCAGCCGTCTCTCCAACAACCTCAGCGGTATCGCCACGATCAAAAGCTTCACCAGCGAAGCGCGGGAAGCCGAGCGGCTGCGGGAGGCAAGCGAAGCCTATGTGGACGCCAACCGCCGCGCGATCAAAGTCAGTTCTGCGTTTATTCCGGTCATCCGCATGGCGATTCTTGCGGGCTTTCTTGCTACCTTCACCGTCGGCGGCATGATGGCACTGAACGGCAGCCTCAACGTGGGCGCTTACGGCGTGCTGGTGTTTTTGACCCAGCGCCTGCTGTGGCCGCTTACCGGCCTTGCCCAGGTGATCGATCTGTTCGAGCGCGCCATGGCCAGCACCAAACGGATTCTGGATTTGCTCGAAGTGCCGATTACCGTGAAGGACGACAGCACCACGCCGTTGGCCGCCCCGGTAAAAGGCGACGTGCGTTTCGAGGCGGTCAGCTTTCAATATGAGGCTAGCCAAGTAGGCGTGAACGGCGTGGACCTCCACGTGCCCGCTGGCAATACGCTGGCGCTGGTAGGGGCCACCGGCTCCGGTAAATCGACGCTGATCAAACTGCTGCTGCGCTTTTACGACCCCGCCAGTGGCCGTGTGCTGGTAGATGGCCAGCCCATCACCGACGTCAGTATGCATTCACTTCGCCAGGCGATTGGCCTGGTCAGCCAGGACGTGTACCTGTTCGAAGGCAGCATTCGCGACAACATCGCCTACGGCCAGCCGGATGCGGACGAGGCCGCGATTATCGAGGCCGCCAACACTGCCGAAGCCTGGAGCTTTATCGAAACGCTGCCGCAAGGGTTGGATACACCGGTGGGCGAGCGGGGCGTGCGCCTTTCCGGCGGCCAGCGCCAGCGGCTGTCACTGGCGCGGGCGCTGTTAAAAGACCCGCCGATTCTGGTGCTGGATGAAGCCACCAGCGCGGTGGATAACGAAACCGAAGCGGCCATTCAGCGCTCGCTCAAACGCATCGCCCACGGCCGCACGGTGATCATGATTGCCCACCGCCTTTCCACTATTGTGCACGCTGACGAGATTGTGGTGATTGAGAAAGGCCAAGTGGCCGAGCGCGGCACCCACGCCAGCCTGCTAGACGCCAACGGCCACTACGCCGCCCAGTGGCGGGTACAAACCGGGGCCGCCCAAGCAGGCGATGTGGAAGCGCTTAGCCACTAAGCGCTCATCAGTGGCTAAGCCAACGTTAGCGGTTCACCAGCAGCGCATTGAGCGTGACGGGTACATGCTCATCAATCTGCTGGTAGCCCAACATCGACAGCACGGTGCGTACCGTGCTGTTGGCCATCAGCGCGTTGCCATCCAACGCCATGGGTTCGGCGTGGGTCACGCGCACCTCGTTCAACCCCTCGCGGGTAAAGCGCAGCGGCACCGCCTCTTCCTGGTTAATCAGATCGGTTTGCACCCGAAAGGTGAGGGTTTCCACCATCGACTCGCCAATATCCAAGCCGTCTAACCGCTCCGGCGGCATTTGCGCCACCAGCGTCACCAGCGGGGTGTTCGCCAGCATGCCCACCCACGGCGGCAGTTCTCCAAAGCGGTCGAGCAGGTCGGTTTGGCTCAAGCGCAGCGGCAGGCGCAGCGTGCCATCGGCCGAAATATCACCCTGCAAATTGCTCACCCGATGGTGATGGGTTTGCGGAGCCTCGCCATCCAATTTGGTAATCGACGCCTGTACCTGGGATTGGCCAGGATCAAGCTGCCAATCCGCCTGCACCGGCAGCGCCAACAGCAGTGGAAAAAGAGCCATCAAAGCTTTCAAAGCGATTCTCCATAGAAGCATTCATCACCAGACCCCAGCGCCGGTAATTAGTGCCGAAAAAATGCCGATCACGCCGTAAGATAGCGCCCGAAGGGGTAGCCTCGCCCCCCCACATTCGCTATGATATGCACGCTTTTCGGGCCTATAGCTCAGTTGGTTAGAGCAGGGGACTCATAATCCCTTGGTCGTAGGTTCAAGTCCTACTGGGCCCACCAATGAAATCAAGTGGTTACAGAGATTAGAGCTAGTTTCTGTCAGTGCTTGGTTGCCATTTGGTTGCTAATGCGCGGCAATTTGGCAACCACGCTATCCCACCTTGTTGGATCAGCATGGGCATATCGGCTTGTTACCGTCAGTGATGAATGCCCCAGCAAATCTCTGATACTCGTTAGTGACTCTCCTTTGCTAGCTAGCAATGAAGCGTAGCAGTGGCGCATGTCGTGAAAACGGATATCTGGTCGGCCGATTGCTTCCCTAGCCCTTTCAAATGCTCCCCTGACTCTATCCCCCGTTGTATCAAACGGTAAGCTTTCAAGCAGCGGTATTGCTTCTTCAGAAAGCGGGATGACTCTGGGTTTGCCATTTTTCGTCTGGTGTGGCTTGAGCACAATACGTCCGTTGAAGACATTCCCCGGCTCCAGTGCCATCAGCTCACCGCGTCTCATCCCTGTCAGCATGGCTAACAAAATCACCTTCCGTTCGACCTGATACCGCTCGGGTACAGCTTCCAGCAGCTCTGCAAGCTCTAATTCAGAGAGATAAACGTGGCGCTCGTTTTTAGGCGAAGGCTTACGTAGCTTGCCGTCAAGTGGCAAGTCTATCCAATCCCATTCGCGATACGATAGCGAGAGCACTCGCTTGACAGCCTGTATGCGGTTGTTGATGGTCGACTGTGCCAATCCCTTTTCTTTCAGAGCCTTCTGCATCCTACGAGCCGCGTCTAGCAGTTCCTGGCCGATGATGACGCCTGGAGCATGCTCATCCATCCACCTAGCGACCAATAGGATGTGCTGCTTCTGAGAGCGAACGTCATATTCGCTGACCATCCGTTGCAGCCCCTCTGAGAAGGTGTATTTGGGCTTGCGGCCCATAACACCATTAAACTCATCTTCTTGGCGCTGGGCTTCTGCCTTTAACGCGTACTGCCTCGCTTCTCCTTCTGTGCGAAAAGTTCGTTGAGTACGCTGGCCGTTGACCCTGGCGCGCACGATCCACGTGCCACGATCTTTCCTTTGTGAGACGGTGTATCCCATTTTCGATCCTCCTTACGCTGAGGACCGCGCCTGCAGTTCCTAGCGTACTCCTCAACCTCTTGCTGATCAAAGCGCACAGCGCTCCCAAATTGAACGAATCCGATGTCTTGCTTGTGCTCGTATACCCAGCTCAGGCTCATACCCAACTGCTCTGCTACCTGCTCTGGTTTTATTAGCGATCTGGCCATAAGTATCCTCGCCACTGAAGAAGTTGACGAAAATATGATTGCGAAAAGTCTTGGCTTTTTCATACTGTCTGCTAAGCGACAGTTTTTTAGACAAGCAGAGGTGTTGACTTTTTTAGTGAGTCGTGAGCCGTGGATCGTGAGTCGCTTGAGGAGCTGCTCTGAATCGATTAGGTGGATGCGTCTAAGGCTGAATAAAGAGTTTTCTAGTTCGCATTGATTTTTGGTCTGCTTAAACTTTGGTAATGATTAGGTGGTGTTTTATGCGTGGGGATGAGATGGGGCTAAATATGGTAGGTGATGAGAGGCCTGGGGAAGAGATATTGCGCCCTAAGTCGATCGGGGCTATGTTTTGGGTTTTCCAAGAGTTAGGTGCTTGTGCGCAGAAAGTTGTCAATCAGGCTTTCAAGCGTTTAAGTATTTTCGATGAAAATAAGCGAGAAGAATACTTATCAAAGCTTGAGAAAAGTATCGTTGATATCCGTTTTAAGGATCGTAAGTTATATCAAGCTATCGAGTTTAATCAGTATGAAGTTAAAGGTGTTGAGTTTCGGAGGCTCTGTGCTGACCAAGCGATGCGATATGCTGTTGCAGTTTTGGAGGAGTTCAATAGAAATGTAAAAACCTCGCTAGTATACCCTGAAGAACCTTTTTTAAAACAATCAGCTGAGTCCTTTCAGCTCATGATAAGCTGGCTCGTTGAATCGCATCGGCACTTGGCCGCATTAGATGTTTTGGAAAATGTTAGGAAGGAGACTTATACCATTCGAGCGGCCAAAGGTGGGCACTCACGATCACGATCTGCTTCAGAAAAAGATCAGCGGAAACTTCTAGAAGTCATGATAAAAGGATTGATGATCTCAGATCCAAAGGCGCCAAGCCGAGTTGAGCGGAATGTTACAGCAGTAGTAGATGAGTGGGCAGAAAAAATTTACGAGATTAATAAGAGAATTCCTATTTTTAGCTGGGGCGGTGGGCTTGATAAGTTTCAAGGAGAAGTTCTAGATGTATTAATAAAGAAACGTAGTAAGAGTGAAGGTGTTAGCGAAAGTCAAATGCGTTCAAGATTGAAACTTCAAGGCCTTTCAGAAAGGAACAGTAAGTCTAGTAGTGACGATAGCAGGTGTGAAGATGCAGAGCTGATACGCGAGCAAGGTCAAAGAGAAGGGTTTCAATTCGCTCTAATAAATGTGTTAGAGCAACGTTTCGGTGAATTGCCAGATGAAGGGCTAGATCTGGTTCTTTCGATTTCTGATATTGATAACCTCCAGGCCTGCCTTGGTCGGTTGCCCGAAGCGGTGTCTTGGCAAGCCGTGCTGCAGGTGCCTGAAGAAGACAAATGATGTAATTGTACTTGCCGCCCAACCCAGCTGGGCGGCAATAAACCACGAATGTCAGTAAATGCTCGGGTTCTGCGGACCCAGCCAAGGAGCGATGTCGATGTGGCGGGTTCGGTTGAGAGTAAAAACAGCCACTTGCTGATGGTTAAGCAGCACATCAAGCGCTGCTTTGAGCCGCTTCTTATCACGCAACGGGCGTGGACCGCGTTGACGCACTTCGTTGTACCGAATAATACGCCAGTTGAATTGCCTCAGCTCATTGAACCACTCGTTTAGCCGCTGAGCATCTTGCTCCTCTTGTGGAGGTGGCATGAAAACCTGCATGAAGTGGCCAGAGTAATAGAGGCTGATATCCATTGCCATCAACACTGTCTCTTGTGTGATACCCCCGTCATAATCCTCGAGCAAGTGGATCAATGCCGCGATGCGAGCCACGTTTTCCGCCAGCTTCGAGCCATGGTCGGGACACGCTTCAAAGTATCCCCCGGGGCGCATCTGTTGCTCGATCTCATTGGCCATCTGTATCCAGCAGGCTGCACCTTCTTGCGTAAATTCAAGTACCTCTCTTGGTGTGTCTGGTTCGTTTGTCAGGATCAGGTTCTCCCGCATCAGAGTGGTCAGGCGTACTTCAGCTTGTTCCCAAGCATCCCATGTCGAGGAGGACGGTTGCGAGTGGAGCCGTTGACCGCGAGTCGGTAGCGGTGCACAGACGAGAAAGCGAGCGAGCATGCCGGAGTCTCTTGCCTGTCGACCCTGTGCTTCTATGTAATTGTCCAGGATGCCGGGCTGCACCATCAGTAGCAGCATCAGGCGGACATCATCTAAGGCAATATCTTCTTTAGTAGCCCTGGTGATGATTGTGCTACCACCGCTCCATAAGGAGTTGATATGGCTGCGTGCCCGATTCATAGGGCCCTTGAAGAATAGCTCCGCTTCGTCTGTCGCCAACGCGGCGCTTGGCACCCTTTTGTCCAGTCCTGAAAAGAGTGCTTCTGGTGAGGTGTCGTCATACAGTAACCGGAACTCGCGTGGTAATTGGGGCCGGCGTTGATGCAGCTCTTGCAGCAATTGTCGTTCACGCTCCGCTGTACCGCCTTTGGTCCGTTTGCGATAGATTGATTGAGTCAGCACCTTCTCCTCGGTTCGCCACTCCTCTAGCTCCCCTTGATAGGTATCCAGCTGTTTGCGCCACTCCTTGCGCTGCCTGCGCTGTTCTTCTTGAATGGGGTGTAGCACTTTGTCGAAGAGCGGAGATTTACCTTCGCCGGAGCCAGCAACTCCTAGCACGTTGATAGAGATTGGTTTGATCGCACCAAAGGGCATCCTCAAATCGTAGCGACCCTGAGCCACTATACTGACCCCTGCTAACAGGGTCAGAGTGGTGAGGTCTTGCGACGCCTGGCAATTCTGACTGAGCTCATTGCTGGATCGCCACAATAGAGTTGATGCGACGCGTTGGGGATTGAAACTGCCCGGGGCAGGCAGTATCGGGTAAAAGAGATAGCTCATTGTCACTCTCCTAATTCGTGTGGTTGGGCTCCATCGAGCCTGTTTCGGTGTCAGTGAAGAGAGTGAGGCTTGTTGAAAGTGGTGAAACTAGCGCTGCTTACAAGCGAGACGGCTGGATAAGCAGAGGGGTTGACAAAAGAATTAAAATAATGACGAGGTTTTTGAATATTTAAAGGTAAACAGTCAATCTAGCCGGTCATTTTGGCTACGGATAGCCAAAATGACCGGCTTTTACACTGGCAGTAGGAGCTATGCCCCATACCGATGAGCACCTACAGGGTGTGGGTGGTTAAAATTTATATTCTATTTCTTTATATACTAAGTTGATAATGGATGGTTTATGGGAGGTTTCTAGCTTGCCGCGCTACATGCCAATGAGTAAAGACGTTGCTTTAATCAGTCGATACGGGGGTGATGGAATTACGTTCTGAGCTTGGAACAACTTAGAGATAATCCAAATATGGGGTCCAATTAAAGACTTAACGGCTACTGCCTTGGTGACAGCGGATTCTTTGGGCGATGGGCTTGGAGTAGGCTTTGCTCAGATAGGAGGCTGCGTAGAAAACCTGTGCAAAAGTTTCCGCGTCATTTCGGTGCATTCGATACACATAGGGCTGCTTTGTCAGCTTGTCCGTGGCGACATGGAGTAGTCCAGCCATGTCGTAAATCGGCCAGTTGATGGCCCAGCTCCAAGCCCTAACGCAGCGGTGGTAGAGATTGCCCTGCTCGTATTTACCACTGAAGGAGGGGGAGAAGCACCCCAGTGAACAAAAGGCATCATAGTTAAGCAATAACTGCATATGGTAGTGAGGCTTGTCGCTAGTGTCCTGCTCTCGGGCCCACAGGTAGCGGATTTCGGTGTGATACTTGGTGCCTGCCGCTTCAAGCTCCTTCCGCAAGGCATAAAAAAACCGGTTAAGGCACGCGTTGTCAGCGTGGATCGGCCCAACTGGCATTGCTTGGGGGAAGCGCAGGTCGAGGCGAAACGCCAAGGTTCGGTTCTGCTCGTAGGTAGTGTGCTGTAGTACCCGCAGAGTGGTCTCCAGATAGTTCTCAATCTGAGGGCCCTGTAGACGCTGCTGAACTGGTAGCCCCTGGTACCAGCTATCGTAATAGAGGCGTAGCTTTGGGTTGTAAGGGTGGCGTTTTGGTTTATTCGTGAACATGAGAGTCTCTTAGATGTAGTTAATGACACACGCGTACACGGCACTCTCCGCAGTTAAGCGGTGGCTTTGATTGATGGTCATTGGGTGAACGTCAATGCCCTTACATGGGGTGGCCTTGGGCGAATAAGGAAGCGCAGCGCTGTAAGGGGTGGTCAGTAGAAGGGTTGTCTGTGTATCGCCTTTTGGAAAGGCGATCTTCTGAGGTGGCCTTATTGTCATGGCGTTATTCGCCATCAAGTTGCTGTCGGTGTGATCCTTCCTGTTGATACTGTGAGGAACAGCATTTCTCTGGCCTCTTTTATGGGATGGTCGGAGCCTCCGAAAGTCCTCCTCCCTGGTAAATCTGTTTCTCAACCTCCTCAGTACCTTTATTACTATTAGTTATGAATTTGCTATTGCATATTACTATTACCGTCATTATTCCTATTCTTATGGTGGTGTCGGCACCATTCGAGGCATGATGTTCAGTGATAGATGTGTTGAGGGACTATCCCTGAAGATGAAAAAAATAATTCCATTTAATCAATGAGATAATAAGAAAGCTTTCAGGCTCACAGTATCAGTCACGCCAGTAAAAAATATTCAGACCTATATCACTCCTATGCATCCACCCCACGGGAACCTTTTCCGCTGCATAGGAGCTTCAATATGTCCCTACCCTGTAAGCGTTGTGCATCAACACGCCTGCTGAACCTGGAGACTGCCCAACGCGTGAGCGTGGTAGGCAGCACATTGATTGGCGGTGCTATTGGCGCATGGCGCGCAACCGCCGTCACCGGCCCATTGCCATTGGCGGTGACTCGCTTTCCACTGGCAAAACTGCCTGCCGCCATGATGGGGGCCGTGGTCGGTGGCCAAACCGGCTCGCGCATGGCCACCTCATTGTTTGAACAGTGGCTGCCAGTAGGTAGCGGAACACCATGGTTATGCTTGTCGTGCGGCTGCACCTACCGCGACGCCTATCCGCCTTTAGCACCTAACGCTTAACCTATCGTTGTTCGCCCTGTGTGGGGCGAATGATCCGCCTATTCACTTTCTCGCGCTGGCCTTTGGTCGGCGCTTTTTTTATGTCTGGAGAATGACTCATGGCACATCTCGTTGAACACATGGCTTACGTAGGCGATACCCCTTGGCATGGCCTGGGGCAACAGCTGTCTCGTCATCAACCGCTGGAGGTCTGGCAGCAACAGGCCGGTATGAATTGGCATATCGAAGAAGCGCCGGTGCGCTTTATTGCCGAAGGGGCTAGTCACCTGGGCAGCATTCACTCGTTCCCTGAGCAAAAGGTGCTCTACCGCTCAGATACCAAAGCACCGCTGTCGGTGGTGTCTCAGCGCTATAAGGTGGTGCAGCCCGAGGAGATTTTGGAGTTTTACCGTGACCTGACCGAGTACGCCGGTTATGAGCTAGAAACCGCTGGCGTGCTCAAAGGCGGACGTAAGTTCTGGGCCCTGGCGCGTAGCGGCTTAAGCACGTCACTCAAAGGTCAGGATGAGGTCAACGACTACTTGCTGTTGGCCACTTCCTGCGATGGCACCCTTGCCACCATGGCAACGCCCACCACGGTGCGGGTGGTGTGCAACAACACGCTGCAAATTGCCGTCGATGGCACGTCGCAAGCGGTGAAAGTGCCCCATCGTTCAGAGTTTGATCCGCGTGCCGTGAAGCGTCAGTTAGGCATTTCGGTGTCGCAATGGAATGACTTCATGTACCGGATGAAAACCCTAGCGGAGCGTAAAATTACTCGGCAGGAAGCACAGCAGTATCTTCAGTCGGTGATTTGTGGGGCCGAGAAGCCGCTGGACGATCCCTCCAAACTGCCCAACTACCGGGCGCTGAACAAGGTGCAGAAGCTCTACCACGGCGAAGGGCGTGGAGCTCACTTGGTGACCGCCAAAGACACGGCCTGGGGCCTGCTTAATGCCGTGACTGAGTACGTCGATCACGACAAGCGGGCACGCAGTAACGATACCCGTATGGACTCAGCCTGGTTTGGTCAGGGGGCACAGCTCAAACAAGAGGCCTTAGATGCCGCCCTTCAGCTGGTGTCTTAACCATCAATACACCCACCCCCACAAGCGATTCACCTAATGATCATCCTAACCCTCACGGCATAGACGCCCAGCCCCTGAAAAGGCTGGGCGTTTTGCTGTGAGGCTTATGCCGAGAGGTAACTGCATGAGCTTTATTTCCGACGCCATTGAGATGGCGCTCACTCGACTAACCAAACAACTGCTAGAGCACGACGCCCACAACGCAACGTCGCTGGTGTGCGCCCAGGGCGAGTTTTATCGCGCGGAGATACGCCTGGAGCGTATCGATCCCGCTGACATTGCGCGTCACTTACCCGACGTTCCGGCGCTCGTTAAATGACACACCCCATGAACAGGGCTGACTAGCCCGCATTTCTCTATTCACATAAAAGGAGGTGCCCCATGGCACAGCGTACTCATGTAGTAAATGCGTCTCCCCAAAAAGGCCCAGTACCTTCCATTCCAGCAGACGCCAACGCTCAACATTCCCCAAGCTCAGCGGCGCTAGAAGCGCATCCTACAGCTGATAGCACCGCGATCATCCAGGTAATCGAACGTGCTGCTCTTAACCCAGACGTTGATATCGACAAGATGGAGCGCCTGCTGCAAATGCAGGAGCGCGTGATGGACCGCCAGGCCATGATGGCCTACAGCGCTGCTATGGCAGCGATGCAGACCGAGTTGCCCAGCATTGAAGAGCGCGGCCAAACCAACAACGGTTGCTACGCCACGCTGGAGGATATCGTCGATACTGTGCGGCCCATCCTGCAAAAACACGGCTTCGCAGTGAGCTTCCGTATTCAGACCCAGGAACGCGGTATCCAAGTAACGGGCGTGCTGATGCACAAGGACGGCCATCGGGAAGAGACCAGCATGCTATTGCCTGCGGATATGAGCGGTAACAAGAATGCCGTTCAGGCCTTTGGATCGTCTACCAGCTACGGCAAGCGCTACGTACTCTGCGCCTTGCTCAATATCACCACACGCGGGCAAGACGATAATGGCCAGACCAGCACACGAGCAGCTGTAAAGAGGGTTACGGCCTTTCAGGCGGGGCAGATTCAGCGTTTGATCAGCCAATGCCCAGCCACAACGCAAGAGTGGTTCAGCGGCAAATACGGCGCTGCGGTTCAGGTGCCTCAGGCAGATTTCGACAAACTCCGCGCATCCCTCACCAAACGAGCCGTGAAATAGCGGCTCAGCCCGACCACTCATCGCCTAAAGGAGGCGTTATGAAGATACTCACCATGCCACAAGGCTCGCCGGAGTGGCTGGCGGCGCGTCTTGGGCGCGTCACCATGTCAGAACTCAAGGCATTGCTGGTAAATGGCAAAGGTCCCGGCGGGTTGGGTACCGGAGCCATAACCTATATGCACCAGTTGATCGGTGAGCGTATGACCGGAGAGCTGGCCGAGCCGTTTCAAGGCAATGCCCACACCAAGCGAGGGCAGGAGCTAGAGAGCGTCGCCCGCTCGCTGTATCGCGATATGACCGGCGCACCGAAACCCCAAGAAGTGGGCCTGATCCTCAACTACGACGTGGGCTACTCACCGGATAGCTTGATCGGCAGAAACGGCCTGCTGGAGATCAAAACCAAGCTGCCTAAGTTCCAAATTGAGGTGCTGCTCAGCGGGGAAATACCCGACGAACACGTGCCCCAATGCCAAGGTGGGCTATGGGTCAGTGAACGGGAATGGATCGACTTTGTGAGCTATTGGCCCGGAATGCCGCTGTTTGTGAAACGCGCTTACCGAGACGAGGCTCTGATCCGCACGATTGCCGAGCGGGTTGATGCCTTTCATGAAGAGATGGAGCGACGCATCAGCCAAGTGATGGCCGCGTGACTTGCCCACTGAACCACAATACACATCCACAATTAACGACATAGATGCCGGGGCCACCACCCCGGCATCTTTATTTTTTTGGAGGTCATCATGCCCCATAGCAAACTCAAAGCCGGTGAAGTGGCAGGCACCTACTTAGTCACTTCGCCGGTCACGGAAACTGACATCATTACGATGGCCAAGCGTTTCGCACGCCGCAAGCTCGCCAAAGGCCGCAAGATATCCAAGCCCTCGCAAGCGTTTGAGCACCTGCAGCTCCTGCTTCAGGACTATGAGTACGAGGTCTTCAGCGTTCTATTCCTCGATAGCCAACACCGTGTCATCCGCTTTGAAGAGCTGTTTCGCGGCACAATTGATTCTGCCAGCGTGTACCCACGAGAGGTACTAAAAGCGGCACTCGCTTACAACGCCGCCGCTGTCATTCTGGTACATAACCACCCCAGCGGTGATCCTGAGCCTAGCGATGCGGATCGGCGTATTACTGAACGCCTCAAAGAAGCGCTTGGCTTGATGGATATACGGGTGATTGATCATGTGGTAGTGGGAAGCGATGGGTGCAAATCACTTGCTGAGATGGGATATATCTAAGAATGATGAGACTATGGTGCTACCCATTCACTTTATATTGATCATGAAGCGGAGCAGTAAATGAAGAGTCAGACAGCTATCAAGGCGGCGTTGATTGTTGGGGCATGTGTTACTGCATTAGTGTCGTTGCCTGTTGCCGCAGAAACAGCGTATTCAGACCAGTACTATGCGTGCTTAGGCAATATTGATGATAGTGCTTTTAGAAACTCTCAGCTAGATAACTGCGTAGAAGGCGAGCTTGAAAGGCAGGATGTGGTGCTTAATCGCGAGTACCAACAGCTACGTGGAAGCTTTTCGCAAGATCAGCAGTCAGCACTGCTTGCTGGTCAGCGAGCGTGGCTCAATTTTCGAGAGAGCTGGTGCCAGCTTGAAGGCGTGACAGATTACGCCCCAGGTGGTGAATTAAATTATAAGCTTTGTATGATGAGCCAAACCGCTAAGCAGATTGATCTGATTGTGTCGCTGCAACCTTGATGTGCCCCATAAAGCCGCCTCATTTGGCGGCTTGTTTGTCACAGTATTTTTTTTGATTTTTGTAGGCAATTAAGTGAGCAGCGGCTGAGTTTCTGTGGGAGCGCTGAAGAAATGCAGCGTATCAGTTAGTATTAGCCCAGTAGGGGCAATACTCCAGCTGGCCTAGATCGACGATAAATGAAGAAACGGCAAAAGCCGACTTGCGGAGGGAGCTGCATGCTGAAGCTGGAAGAGATCAAACAGGATGCTCAGGTTCGTGGCATCAAGCCTGATGAGGTGGTACGAGTTGTAGCCGTGGTGCCAGTGGGCGCCGATGCGCTGACCATTTACTACAAGGATAGCCAGGGCGCGGTTCATGAGCAGATGCTGTTTCGTGACAACGAGCCCAACCTCTCGCTGGCCCAGGCTGGGCGTCCTTGGGCCTTTGACGCCCCAGGCGCTGACTTCAAGCTGGGCCTAGAGGCCTACCGCATCAGCCAGGCTGCGCTGTTTGATCCCATGATGGCGGTGCATACCTCCAACGTGGAGCCTTTACCCCACCAAATATCTGCTGTCTACGAGGCTATGCTACCTCGTCAGCCGCTACGTTTTGTACTGGCTGATGATCCCGGTGCTGGTAAAACCATCATGGCGGGCCTGTTGATTCGCGAGCTGCTGATGCGTGCCGATGCTAAGCGCATCCTCATCGTGTCGCCCGGCGGGCTGACCGACCAATGGCAGGATGAGCTGCTAGAGAAATTTGGCGTGCAGTTCGAAATCTTTAGCCGCGAGAAACAGGAGCAGTGCGCTTCTGGTAACTATTTCGATGAGCAAAACCAACTGATCTGCCGCTTGGACCAGCTCTCGCGCAACGAGCTTTATCAACAGAAGCTCGCCAATACGGAGTGGGATCTGATAATTGTCGATGAGGCCCACAAGCTATCGGCCAACTACTTCGGCAATAAGATCAACAAGACCAAGCGCTTCCAACTCGGTGAGCTGCTAGGCTCGATTACCCGCCACTTTTTGTTGATGACGGCCACCCCGCATAATGGCAAGGAAGAAGACTTCCAGATTTGGCTATCGCTGATTGATAGCGACCGCTTCTACGGCAAGTTCCGCGAAGGTGCCCACAAGGTCGATGTTTCCGACATGATGCAGCGTAGGGTTAAGGAAGAGCTGCTCAAGTTCGATGGCACCCCACTTTTCCCTGAGCGCCGCGCCTACACCGCTAATTACGACCTCTCCGACTCAGAGGCTTCGCTCTACGAGCAAGTGACCGACTACGTTCGCAACGAAATGAACCGAGCCGATGCGCTCTCTGGTAAACGAAAGGGCACTGTAGGTTTCGCGCTAACTCAGCTGCAGCGGCGGTTGGCGTCCAGCCCAGAAGCGATTTACCAGTCTCTCAAGCGGCGCCGTCGCAAGTTGGAAGACCGCCTAAATGAGATGAAGCTTATGGCTCGTGGTCAGGCTATTCATGAAGGGAAGGTCGCCTCCACCCTGGGCACTTATGCGGTACAGAAGCAGATTGAACTGCCAGATAATTTAGACGAGCTAGATGAAGAACTGAGCGCCGAGGAGTACGAGCTCTACGCCGAACAGGTAGTGGATCAGGCCACCGCCGCGGAGACTGTGCCTGAATTGGAGGCTGAGATACTGATTCTTCAGGACTTAGAGGAGCAGGCCTCGCAGCTGGTCGCATCTGGTAACGACCGCAAGTGGGAAGAGCTTTCGCACCTGCTACAAGACAGCCCTGAGATGTACACGTCCGGCGGCAGCCGCCGAAAGCTGATCATCTTCACCGAGCACAAGGATACGCTCAACTATCTGGTTGATCGCATCCGCAGCCTGTTGGGCTGCCCTGAGGCGGTGATCACCATCCATGGCGGCACTAACCGTGATGAGCGCCGTAAAGCCCAAGAGCAGTTCCGCAACGACCCGGATGTGCTGGTATTAGTGGCCACTGATGCCGCCGGTGAGGGCGTTAACCTACAGAATGCCAACTTGATGGCGAATTATGATTTGCCTTGGAACCCAAACCGGTTGGAACAGCGCTTCGGGCGAATTCACCGCATCGGCCAGACTGAGGTCTGCCACCTATGGAACCTGGTGGCTAATGAGACGCGTGAAGGTGCCGTATTTCAGAAGCTTTTCGACAAGCTCGAGGTGGAGAAGAGCGCGCTTGGTGGCAAGGTCTTCGATATTCTTGGTGAGGCGTTTGAGAATACTTC
This sequence comes from Halomonas sp. McD50-4, assembly GCF_022348135.1. Taxonomy (NCBI): domain Bacteria; kingdom Pseudomonadati; phylum Pseudomonadota; class Gammaproteobacteria; order Oceanospirillales; family Halomonadaceae; genus Halomonas; species Halomonas sp. McD50-4. The sequence continues at coordinate 198,762 of NZ_JAKRFG010000003.1, forward strand.
GCTGAAAGACCTGTTAGTAGAAGCCATTCGCTATGGCGAGTCCGACGAAGTGAAGTCGCGGTTAGAGCAGGTGATTGAAGGTGCGTTGGATACCGACCACTTGCGCGAGATCATTCGCCGGAATGCCCTCGTCGAACAGCATATGGGCCTGGAAGAGCTCTACGCGGTGAAGGAGGAGATGGAAAAGGCCGAAGCACGCAAGCTACAGCCCTACTTTATCCGCGCTTTTTTCACTGAAGCATTTCAAGGGCTGCGAGGCGAAATGCGCCCAAGAGAGCAAGGGCGCTATGAAGTACGCCACGTTCCCGCCGCCATACGTGAGCGGGATCGCATCGTTGGGGAAAGTAGAACGCCAGTGCTGAGAAAATATGAGCGTATCTGCTTTGAGAAAGAGCATGTACGCCTGCCTGGCAAGCCAATGGCGGACTTGATTCACCCCATGCACCCGCTAATGCATGCCACGACCGATTTGGTGCTGCAGGCCCACAGGGCCAAGCTAAAGCAGGGCGCCGTGCTTGTCGACCCCAACGACGACGGCACTGAGCCTAAAGTGCTGTTCATGGTCGATCACTCGGTGCGTGAAGTTGAGAAACAGATCAACGGCTCACCCCGGGTGGTTTCACGCCGCCTACAGTTCGTGGAAATCGACGAGCAGGGCAGAGCGATCCATGCGGGCTGGGCGCCGCATTTGGACATGCAGCCCGTTGATGATCATGAACTCAACCTGGTGCAGGATGTGCTCAAAGCGCCTTGGATCACTGGCGACCTAGAGGCCCTAGCGCTCAATCACGCTGTGGAGGCGCTTGTGCCAGAGCACTTCCGCGAGGTGAAGGGGCGCCGCGAACGCCACGCCGACAAGGTGCTCAATGCCGTCAACGAGCGGCTGGTTAAAGAGATTAATTATTGGTCGGATCGCTATATCAAACTCACCGACGACATGAAGGCCGGAAAGCAGCCACGCATGCAGCCAGAGATGGCGCGCAGGCGGGTGGATGAATTGACCGAGCGGCTCAACCAGCGCCGCAGCGAGCTCGATGCCATGAAGCAGGTGGTCTCCAGCACGCCAGTGGTGATTGGCGGTGCCTTGGTGATTCCGCAGGGGCTGCTGGCCCAGCGCCAAGGTGAGACCCAGTTCAGCGTCGATGCTCAGGCCCGTGCCCGCATCGAACAGCTTGCCATGCAGGCGGTAATGGACGCCGAGCGTGCCATGGGTAATCAAGTGTTTGACGTATCTGACCAGAAATGTGGTTGGGATGTAACGGCTCGCCCGCCAGCCAACCCGGATGGCTCGATTCTGCCTGACCGCCATATTGAGGTGAAGGGGCGTGCAAAAGGGCAGAGCACCATTACTGTTTCACGTAACGAGATTATCTATGGCCTTAACCAAGCCGACAAATTCTGGCTGGCTATCGCCATTGTTGAGGGCGATAGCGTAGATGGGCCTTATTACGTGCAGAAGCCCTTCACGAGTGAACCTGACTTTGGCGTGGCCAGTATCAACTATGACCTGGAGGAGCTGCTTTCTAAAGCAGCGCCAGTGGGTGTCCTCGAATGAAGCTCTCCCAACTACGTATCAAGAATTTTCGCTGCTTCACCGACCTTGAGTTGGAACTCAACGAACAATTGACGGTTCTTGTTGCAGAGAACGGCCAGGGTAAATCGGCACTGCTGGATGCCATTCGTATTGGTCTATGGCCATTTGTTAGTAGTTTTGATCTTGCTCGGTCAGCTTTTAATCCGCCGGGCAATGCTATCGCTATTAGTGATGTTCGCTTGGTTCGTTTACCAAATGGAGATATGGCTAGGCAGCTACCTACCGAAGTGGCGCTCACTGGTGATTTCGGTATGGGAAGCTCTGATACCTGGGTACGCTATCGTGATAGTGAAGCAAAGGCGACCAAGACCAAAGACGATGGCGATACCAGTAAGATGAAAAACTGGAGCTCTGCCGTTCAAGCCCAGATTAGGAGCCCCGACAAACCTACGCTGGACCTGCCAGTTTTTGGTTACTACGGTACAGGAAGGCTCTGGGCGCAAAAGCGTCTGATTGAAAAGCCAAAAGGGAAAGATGATACGCAGGATCCTGATTTTTATATTCGAACCTTTGGCTATGTGAACTGCCTTGACCCAGCTTCTTCTTACAAGCACTTCAAAGAGTGGTTTATCTGGGCCTATGAGAGCCTGCGAGAGCAGCAGATCAACAAGATGGAAGGTCGTGCCAACGACGAGGAGCTGAGCGCAGCACAGGGCCGCATCCGTGTGGTTCAGCAGGCGATCGATACCTTTTTAAAGCCCATCACCGGCTGGCATACGCTGGAATACAGCATCAGCCGCGAGAAATCGCTGATTCTGCACCATGAGGATCAAGGCACTCTCGATGTCGAACAGCTCAGCGACGGCATTCGCAGCGTATTGGCCATGGTGGGGGACATTGCTTACCGCTGCATCAAACTTAACCCACACATGGGCGTCAATGCCGCACGGGAAACGATAGGCGTGGTAATGATTGATGAAGTGGATATGCACCTGCACCCACGCTGGCAGCAGGTGGTGCTGCAGCAGCTGCAAGAGGCTTTTCCACAAGTGCAATTCATCGTCACTACGCACAGCCCTCAGGTGCTTAGTACCATTCCGGCTGAATGCATTCGAATCCTGGTGTCGGAGTTGGATGAGGAACGTGACCAGCAACGCATCGTGGTTCATCCGGTGACTCGTCAGACTCAAGGGGTCGCAAGCTCAGATTTGCTGGCAGAGATCATGGGTACCGACCCATTACCGAATATCGAGATTGTCCGCCAGCTCAGCCACTACATGGCGCTGATTCAGCAAGACTTGGAATCAAGCGATGAGGCAAACCAGTTACGCTCGCTGTTGGAAGTGCACTATGGAAAGCATCATCCACACATGCTGGAGTGTGATCGGTTAATCAGGCTGCAGGCGCTTAAACGGCGTAAGCATACTCGGCGTAATGAAGAGGGGCGCTAGGAATGCATTTTCTCGCCCGTGGCCAAGCGCCTGATTGCCTAAAAAACTACCAGCATGGCCGAGATAACTGGCGCGACTTAAGCCATGACGACCGAGTTGAACTCTGGCAGGCACTTGAAGCCATGCAGGGAAACCGCTGCGCCTACTGTGAGGCAGAGCTTCAGCAGGGTCGGCGTCATGTAGAACATTTTGTTCAGAAAGGTCGAGACCCTCGTGTGACGTTTCAGTGGGATAACCTCTTTGGCTCGTGTAACCGCCAAGATACCTGCGGTAAGCACAAGGATCATGACGCTGGACACTACCATGCGGCTGACCTACTAAAACCTGATACTGATGACCCCGATGATTTTTTTGTATTTGTTCCAGACGGAACGATTTATCCACGGCAATGGCTCAATGCTGAGCAACAGCGCAGGGCAGAAGAAACCCTGCGCATCTTCAACCTGGATGCTGAGCACGGTGCGTTGCGCCGAATGCGTAAAGCCGCGACGGCTGGCTATTTAGACACTGCCGAAGAACTTTGGTCGTTAGTTAACGAATTCTCTGATGAAGAGTGGCAAGCGCTGCTCGATGAAGAACTTGCTGCTATTGAACACCTCCCGTTTGTCACTGCCATTCGGCACACGTTGTGCCGGGTGAGCGGATAAGGAATACCGATGCACCCGATTAAATCCCCCAAAAAGCTGATCGAAGTGGCGTTGCCGCTGGACGATATCAACGTTGCGGCCGCCCGTGAGAAATCGATCCGCCATGGCCACCCCAGCACATTGCACCTGTGGTGGGCACGTCGCCCCTTGGCGGCGGCTCGGGCGGTGCTGTTTGCCCAGTTGGTTAACGACCCCGGCTATCAGCGCGAATTAGGCTACGGGGTGAATAAGCAAGAAGCCGAGCTTAAACGCGAGAAGCTGTTCGATATCATCCGCGACTTGGTGAAGTGGGAGAACACCAATAACGAAGAGGTGTTGAATCGTGCCCGTGAGGCGATTTGGGAGAGCTGGCGGGAGACTTGTCATCTCAATCGCAACCACCCCGAGGCAACCGAGTTATTCAACCCTGAGAAGCTGCCAGCCTTTCACGATCCATTTGCCGGTGGTGGCGCGATACCACTAGAAGCCCAGCGGCTGGGGCTTGAGAGCTACGCCTCGGACCTCAATCCCGTAGCGGTGATGATCAACAAAGCGATGATCGAGATACCGCCTAAGTTTGCTGGTCAGCCGCCAGTGGGGCCGATTCCCGAGGGCGAAAAGCAGCAAAAAATGCATGAGGACTGGTCCGGCGCCAAGGGCTTGGCAGAAGACGTGCGCCGCTATGGCCACTGGATGCGCGAAGAAGCTTTCAAGCGGATTGGGCACCTTTATCCTAAAGTAGAGATCACTTCGGAAATGGTCGCTGAACGACTTGATTTGAAGCAGTATGAAGGTGAAAAGCTGACGGTGATTGCCTGGCTGTGGGCCAGAACGGTGAAAAGCCCTAACCCGGCGTTCAATGATGTCGATGTTCCCTTGGTGCGTTCGTTTGTTCTTTCCTCCAAAAAGGGCAAAGAAGTTTGGGTCGAGCCTGTTATTGAGGGTGACAACTATCGCTTTGAAGTCAGAATGGGGCAGCAACCCGACGAAGCAATTGAAGGGACGGTAAAGCGCACCGGTGCTACTTGCATCATGTCGCAAACCGCTATGCCATTTAAGTACGTCAGGGCAGAGGGTAAAGCTGGTCGTATGGGCGAACGACTGATGGCAGTTGTTGCAGAGGGAGCCCGAGGTAGAGTTTACCTCTCACCGACTGAAGAAATGGTGCAGATGGCTCGAATAGCTCAACCTGAGTGGAAGCCAGAACATGCTTTGCCAGTGAACCCACGAGATTTCAAAACACCTAACTATGGGCTTAACACTTTTGGAGACCTGTTTACTTCTCGCCAATTAGTAGCATTAAACACCTTTTCTGACTTGGCACAGGAAGCCCGAATAAAAGCTATTGCCGATGCCAGAGCAGCCGGAATTGCGGATGACAATCAGGGGCTTGCAAAAGGAGGTTCAGGGCCGACTGCTTATGGGGATGCAGTAGGAGTATATTTAGGTTTTGGTGTCAGTAGACTAGCAGACATACTTAACTCACTTTGTAGTTGGGAGTCTTCCAAGACCCAAGTGCGTCACTTGTTTACGAAACAAGCTATACCTATGCTTTGGGATTTCGGTGAAAATAACCCTTTTGGAAAAGCTGCAGGTGGCTTTTTAGTAAGCCTAAGCAGTCTTCTAAAAGTAGTTTATAAGCTGCCTGCTTTTATCGGAAGTAGTGCGCAACAACTAGATGCAGCTTCGCAAAACTTGAGTGTCAATAAGGTTATTTCGACTGATCCTCCTTATTACGACAACATTGGCTATGCCGACTTATCAGATTTTTTCTATGTATGGATGCGCCGCTCCTTGCGAAGTATTTATCCTTCGCTGTTTGGAACGATGGCTGTCCCCAAGGCAGAGGAGCTGGTTGCCACGCCTTACCGGCATGGGAACAAAGAAAAAGCCGATGCCTTCTTTATGGATGGCATGACACGAGCTATTCATAACCTGGCAGAGCAGGCTCATCCAGCTTTTCCAGTTTCTATTTACTATGCTTTTAAGCAGTCTGAAACCAAAGACGGCAGCACCACCAGTACCGGCTGGGTCACCTTTCTTGAGGCAGTTATACAAGCCGGCTTTTCAATTGACGGCACCTGGCCCATGCGCACTGAAATGGCTAACCGGATGATCGGTTCAGGCACCAACGCCCTTGCGTCCTCAATCGTGCTTGTCTGCCGCAAACGCTTAATTACCGCTGAGACCATTTCTCGCCGCGACTTTCAACGTCAGCTTCGCGAGGAAATGCCCGAAGCCTTGGAAACAATGATCGGCGGCGTTACCGGCCAGGCGCCAATTGCACCGGTGGATCTAGCCCAGGCGGCGATCGGCCCAGGTATGGCAATCTATTCCAAGTACGAAGCAGTGCTGAACCAGGATGGCTCAAAAATGAGTGTCCACGATGCCCTGGTGCTGATCAACCGTGCAATTACCGAGTTCTTAAGCCCCGATTCCGGCAACTTCGATGCCGATACTCAGTTCTGTGCCAGCTGGTTCGACCAGTACGCCTGGAGCGCTGGACCTTTCGGTGAAGCGGATACGCTTGCACGGGCCAAGGGCACCAGTGAGGCTGGCTTAAAGGAAGCCGGTGTTATCGAATCCGGTAGCGGCAAGGTGCGCCTGCTTAAGTGGGGCGAGTACCAATCTGAATGGAACCCGACCACCGACAAGCGCACGCCGGTGTGGGAAGCCTGCCATCAGATGATCCGCCGCCTGCAGAACCATGGCGAATCCGCTGCCGGTGAGCTGCTGGCCAAGATGCCGGAGAAGGGCGAGGCGATCCGTCAGCTGTCGTACCACCTCTACACTCTCTGCGAGCGCAGGAAGTGGGCCGAGGAAGCACGCGCCTACAACGAGCTAATTGGCTCCTGGCATGCCATCGTGGCGGCGTCACATGAATCGGGACATGCGGGTGAGCAAGGCGGGCTTGGGTTCTGACGAAGATCCTGAACGGAAATAATTATCGAATAGCAAGGTTAAGGACAGAGCACGATGCCGAGTAAATCAATCAAGGCGATGGTTCAGGATATTAATAACCCGGAAGCTGACGGTGGCGGGCTTTGGCTGCCTAATATCCAACGGGAATTCGTATGGGAAGAAGAGCAGATTGAACGGCTGTTTGACTCAATCATGCGTCAGTACCCCCTGTCATCAATGTTGATCTGGAAAACACGTGATGATATTAAGCACCGTGCCTTCATCCAGAGCTACAACGATGCGAAGGTTAGTCTAAAGTCGCACTATCAGAACAATCACAAATGCACCAAGCGCCTGGTGCTGGATGGTCAGCAGCGTCTACAAAGCCTTTATCTGGGCCTGCGCGGCAGCATCGATGGCCGTGAGTTGCACTTTGATATTCTCAGCGGTGATGCCAGCCCTACAGATGACGTGCGTTATCGCTTCAGTTTTATGAATTCCAAAGACTCAGGCTGGCCTTGGGTGTCGGTGGCTAATTTGGTATTCACCAATGATTTGCCATCTCAAATACTTCCAAGGCTGATGAAGTTACACGACGTTAAGTTGTCGTCAGCTGAGAAGGATCAGGCTTCGATTAACATTGAGAGGGTTTCTCGCGAATTCAGCAACGAAGGCAGCCTGCTCTATCAGGAACTGGATAACACCTACGAAGATAACGGCATGTCGTTTGAAGACGTCGTTGAGGTGTTTATTCGTGCTAACTCTGGCGGTACCAAACTCAGCAAGTCTGATCTGATGTTCACCTTGCTGACAACGGAATGGTCAGATGCGGATATTGAGCTGGAAGACTTCTTAGAAGATATTAACGACAACGACCGCTTCCAATTCACGCGTGACTTCATGATCAAACTGAGCACAACTCTGCTTGGCTACGGTGCCAAATACGATGTTGATAAACTACGCAGAGAGGATGTCAGAAAGTCCATCAGCGAGCGTTGGACGGATATTGAAAAGGCGCTGCGGTTCGTTAAGGATGAGGTAGTCAAGAAAACTTATATACGTTCTGGCAAGGCGATGGTGTCTTACAATGCATTGATTCCGCTGGTGTATACCTATTATCACTACCCCGAAAGCTGGGGCCGAGCGGTATTTTTGCCCAAGTACTTGATTCGTGCGCTACTGAGCGGTGCCTTCTCAGGTCAGCCGGATGGCTTGATTGATCGCATGATCAACACCATCAAAGAAGACCAAGGTTTTAAGCTTAACAGTATCTTCGACACCATCCGAGATAATGGGCGCACACTCGATATCAGTGAAGAAAAGCTGCTGTACCGTTGCGGGTATGGCAGCGGCAATATCCACCTGCTGTTTAATCTCTGGTATGGCGCTGAGTACAAGGCGTCCAGCATCAAACATGAACCTCAAATCGATCACATTTTTGCCCGCACTATTCTGAAACAACAGAAAGAGGTAAGTCCCGATACGGGACGAATGGTGCAACGCTATAGCAAGCGTGAAATTGATCAGCTAGCAAATTGCATGCTCTTGCCTGCACACCAAAACAGTGTGGGCGATAAAGGCGCGAAATCCTTAGATCAATGGCTTAAAACAGTCGATGATGATTTTCTCGATTTGCACTGCATACCGCGTAAAAAGTCTTTATGGAAACCGGAAAAATTTGAAGAGTTCATCGAGCAACGGCAGGTGCTGATCCTTGAGAAGTTCAAAGCGATGGACTTGCTAGATGATGAGGAGCATTGAGTATGAGCCTAAAGCCCTGGCGTGAAATCGCCCGTCCCCATAAAGATGTTCAAAAAGGCTTGTTCCAACAAGCGGAGTTTGCTGCGGATATCACTCAGGTAGCAACCGGTACGGCGCCCGAGGAGTACCAAGACGCAGAGAAATTCTTCTCACGTACCTATATTACCGAGGGTATGCGCCTACTTCTGATTTCGGTAGCCCAGCGCCTCTCTGGCAACGGTGGCGACCCAGTTATTCAGCTGCAGACAGCTTTCGGTGGTGGCAAAACCCACACGATGCTGGCGGTCTATCACCTCGCATCTCGCAAGACTTCTACCGATAAGCTGCATGGCATTCCCCCTATTTTAGATGAGGCTCGTATTCATGAGCTGCCCCATGCTCGTGTAGCCGTTATCGACGGTATCAACATGGCTCCGAGCCAGCAGTCGGTTAAAAAGCAGGGGCAAAAAGTCACGACCCTATGGGGTGAGCTGGCGTGGCAGCTGCTGGGTGATGAAGGCCTGGCGTTGGTAAAAGAATCCCACGAGCAGGGCACGTCGCCGGGTAAGCAGGTGCTGGTCGATTTGCTACAGCGAGCCGCTCCCTGTGTAGTGCTGGTAGATGAGCTGTTAGCTTATATTCGTCAGTTTGAGCTAGGAAAATCGTATTCTGCAGGTACCTACGACAGCAATATCAGCTTCATCCAAGCGCTGACTGAGGCGATGAAGGCGGTTCCCAGTGCCATCCTGCTGGCTTCGTTGCCGGAGTCTGAGCTCGAAGTAGGCGGCACAATGGGCCAGCAAACGCTGACGGCCCTTGAGAAGTATTTTGGTCGTGTAGAATCGGTGTGGAAGCCGGTGGCTACCGAAGAGGCATTCGAGATTGTTCGCCGCCGCCTGTTTGAACATGCCGGTGAGCGTGCCGAAATAGAAGGCATCAGCCGTCAGTTTTCTGACTTTTACCGGCAGTACGCCGGGCAGTTTCCTAACGAGACGCAGTCCAACGAGTATTTTGAGCGACTTTGCCGCTCTTATCCGATCCATCCCGAGGTGTTCGACCGCCTTTACGAAGATTGGTCAACACTGGATAAATTCCAACGCACCCGTGGTGTGCTGCAGTACATGGCGTTCGTGATCCACAAATTGTGGGAGTCGGGCAATCATGACGCTTTAATTATGCCTGGGTCGCTGCCTTTAGAAGACAGCCATGTGCGAGATAAGAGCATTCACTATCTGCCCGGAGGTTGGCAGCCGGTGATTGAGCGAGAGATAGATGGGCCTCGTTCGGCAGCACAAACGCTTGATAATGAGGTTGCCCTCTTTGGTGGCGTGCATGCAGCCCGTCGTGCTGCGCGCACCATCTTTTTGGGTAGTGCTGCTTCCAACAGCATCCAGGCCGCTAGAGGTATCAAGCAAGAGCGTATCTTGCTGGGTGCTGTTCAACCGGGGCAGTCAATTGGCATTTTTGAAGATGTGCTCAAACGCCTGCGTGATCGGTTGCACTACCTCTACTCCGAGCAGGATCGTTTTTGGTTCGATACGAAGCCTAACCTCCGAAAGGAGATGGAAAGCCGCAAGCAGAACATTAGCGACCGTGATGCACTGATTCCACTGCTTAAAGATCGCACGACCCGTCTAATGGGACGTCAACACCACTTTGCGGGCATCCACGTATTCACTCAATCTAGCGATGTGCCGGATGAATACGGAATTGGGCCACGTTTGGTGGTGTTGCCGACAGAGTCCGCTTATAGCCGCACAGAGAGTAATCAGGCTTATCTGGCGGCGCAGGACATTTTGCAAACCCGTGGTGAACAACCACGCCAGAAGCGGAACCGGTTGATTTTTTTGGCAGCCGACTTTGATGTAGTAAGCCGCTTGAAGGATCAAGGTCGTACCTATCTAGCGTGGAAATCGATTGTGGAGGACATCGAAAATGGTTCTCTGAATCACGATATGACGCACTTACGGCAGGCCAAACAAAGCCGTGATTCGGCAGATTCGTCGCTGTCTCAGTTAATCCGCGAGACTTATAAGTGGCTGATGGCGCCGGTAGAGGAGTTCGTAAAAGGTAAACCAACACTGGAGTGGGAAGTGGTTCAGGTCTCGACCACAACGACGAACTTAGTAGATACCATTGAGAACAAACTGCGTGAAGAAGAGTGGCTGATTTACGAATGGTCGCCAATCTTCTTACGCAATATCCTCAATCAATGGTATTTCAAGGATGGCGTGACCGCGGTCAGCGCCCTGAAGGTGTGGCAAGACAGTTGTCATTATCTTTACTTGCCACGCCTTGTGAATGATCAGGTATTTAAAAATGCCATGAACCAAGGTGTCGCCTCGGAGGATTTCTTTGGCTACGCCTCTGGAAAAGAGGGCGACACTTATCTTGGCTTTACCTTTGGGGAAGGGAGTATTGGTGGGCTGGATGGTGAGGCACGCATTATCGAGCGTGAGGCTGCTAAAGCCTACCGAGACAAGCTCGTGGCCGACGCTGCCCAGCGGCGCGCTAGAGAGATTGCTGATCGCAACACAGACGATTCATCTGGCCAAAGCGATGAAAGGGTAAGAGGTGGTGGTTCAGGCGTAGGGGTAGGCAGTGGAATAGCTCACCCTATGGGCGCTGGAGTAAGCAGCGGTAGTTCGGCTGGGCCAGAGGCTGCTCCTACTCATATTGCCAAGAAGCAATTCTACGGTACGGTGAGTCTTGATCCGGTAAAGGCCAAAATGGACTTTGCGACCGTCGTTGATGAGATTGTCGAGCAGTTTACTCTGCGCACAGGCGTAGAGGTGAAGATCTCCGTAGAGATTGAAGCAACGAGTACCGATGGCTTTGATGAGGCGCTTCAGCGGACAATCAAAGAGAACTGCAATGTGTTGAAATTTAGCAGCTCAGAGTTTGAGGGGTAGTGGCGTATAGGAGCGCTACAACGCTCCTTTTTTAAAGAATACAATAATTGGGGTCGTGTCATGAAAGAAAAAGAATACTTTGACAGTAAAATTGAACCGCCCCGGCTTTACCGGAGACTCCATATCTTGAGAGGATGGAGTTATGAACTCACCAAAACGATATTCCCCAGAAGTCCGGGAGCGAGCTGTTCGATTAGTCCTTGAACAGCAAGGCGAATACCCGTCCAAGTGGGCGGCGATATGCTCCATTGCCAGCAAGTTCGGCTGTACACCAGAGACTTTGAGAGCCTGGTGCAAACGCTCAGAACTCACGCAGAAAGATAGTTCGGCTAACCTGCCTGAACATGAACGGCTCAAGCAGCTAGAGCGTGAAAACGTCGAATTGAAGCGCGCTAATGAAATTCTCCGTAAGGCGGCTGCTTTTTTCGCCCAGGCGGAGCTCGACCGCAAACCCAATTGATGGTGTCATTTATCGACGAGCATCGTGCTCAGTTCGGGGTCGAGTCGATTTGTAGTCAACTGCCAATCGCCCCATCGACGTATTACCACCACAAGGCACTTGAAGCTGATCCTGAACGGCGGGCAGACCGGTATCGGCAGGATGCGTTTCTTACCGCTGAGATTCAGCGCGTGTGGGAAGAAAACTTCTGCGTCTACGGTGCCCGTAAGGTCTGGCGGCAACTCCGCCGTGAAGGCGTTAATGTTGCTCGTTGCACTGTAGAACGGCTCATGCGCCGCCTAGGAATTCGCGGCGTGGTGCGAGGCCAACGCCCCTTCACGACCATCAGTGATACCGGCCAGAAACGGGCACCTGATTTAGTGAAACGTGACTTTACGGCCATGCGTCCTAATCAGCTTTGGGTGGCCGATTTTACCTATGTCGCTACCTGGTCTGGCTTCGTTTACGTTGCGTTCGTTATCGATGTTTATGCACGCCGTATCGTGGGTTGGCGTGTAGCGACGTCGATGAGAACGGCACTGGTGCTGGACGCTCTGGAGCAAGCTCTGTGGGCACGAAAACACAGACAAGGGTTGATCCATCATAGTGATAGGGGAAGCCAATATCTCTCGATCCGCTACACCGAGCGTATGGCTGACGAGGGTATCAATGCCTCAGTCGGCACCACCGGCGACTCCTACGACAATGCGCTGGCTGAAACCATCATCGGCTTGTTCAAAACGGAGGTGATCCATCATCGTGGCCCATGGAGGGGACTGGATGCCGTTGAGTATGCCACGCTGGAGTGGGTTGACTGGTTCAACAACCGCCGACTGCTGGACCCCATCGGAAACGTTCCACCAGCAGAACGAGAAAGGACGTATTATCATCAACTGGAAGAGTCGGGTGAAGCTGCCTGACTCAAACAAACCGGTCTCCGGAATAACCGGGGCGGTTCAAAATGTTCGATTGGACTGTCAGAGCATTAAAGATCCATGCTGTGACAAAACATGCATTCTTATCTTTGTTGCTTCGTGAAGTAAAGAGTGGCTCTGGCGAAATTTCTATGGAAAATGTTGTATATGCAGCCGATCAATTAGAAGTGCGCAGGGGTTTTTTAGGATGGATCAGGAGGCATACTCCATATGAAATATCAGGAAGAAAAGTAATTAATGCTGGAAAATGCTGGTCGATAGAAGGTGCGCTTAACACCCCTTATGCTTGTGATCCTGAAGACTTTCACAATGAGGCCGAAAGATTTCAAAGGTATAAGAATAGGCCTGTAGATATTCCGCTAGATCTTGAAGGATTTGTTGATTATCTTCAGGCTGAATTAGAGCGAATAGTGGGTTTAGTGAAAAATAGGGCTGAATATTTAAAGAAAAATGGAGGTGTCGATAAAGATCATGAATTAAAAGAAGAAGAGAAAAAAGTTATTAGAGATTTTTTGAATAGAAACCCAGCCCCTGAATCCACTGGCCCAATGGGAAAGCCAAAAGGAAAATATCGTTATGATACCTATGGTAAGTCTTCAATGGAGATTGATGTGTGGAGAGGTTCTCGCTTGAAATAAAATATTTTTTCTTCTTTTCATGTTTCTGATGCTAAATTAAAGTCTGGCTGGAGTGCGTTGTGACTATACAGTCTCCTGAGATCATTATATACAATTCAGCAGTGCTTTACACAATGCAGGAACCGTTGAGCGATATGGCAAAGCACGTTGGCTTCAAGAATTTCTTTGCGAGCACGGCCCTGAAAAGAGGTTATGTGGCAACATGGGAAGTTGATTGTGGGAGACTTTATATTAAAGATGTGAAGATATCTGGTTATAAAGGTAATGGGATGCTTAGATTTTTCCCTAACGGCGAAGATCGAGTATTCTCAAAGTGGTATAGTGGAATAATTGAAGCCTATGATAAAGTTCCTTATTTGCAAGAAGGGGTGTCTGGTATTTCACAGAAGCTTCAGGTTACTGTAAAAAAAGGAATTATTGTAAAAGAGGTTTGTTGTAAGATTTATGAGGGGGAGTTAATACAAGAGGATTCGATATCAAAGTTCAGTCACGAGGAGGTTGTTAGTCCACTGAAAAGTTATTTAGACAAGTGATCAAACGTTAGTTTTTCGCAATGCTTTAATACATACTCCTCTGTTTATTTTTTATTAAATTTATTGAGCACCTGAATTTCAACTTCTAACATCGAGAAATCTGCGCTAAAGTGCAATAGTAGAAAAGAACGAAGATCTAAAGAGTGTATCTTCAAAACTAACCCATGATATCCATGGATCAGGTTACATGGCTACTCAAACGCTTGAGTCACGCATTCGTGACACAATTCGTAAAAGTCGGCGGATGGTTTTTCTACGTGATGATTTCGCTGCAACTGGGTGGTTATGACCAAGTTGGCAAAGAGGCATTGAACCGCCTAGGGGTGCAGTGGGAGCCAGCCAGTGCAGAAAAAGCTTATCAGGCGGGCGGCACACAAATTCCGGCGCGGGTGGTGGTCAAAGTAAAAGGCCTATTTAATCGGCAGATTGCCTACGGCAAATACCACTTGAGTATCGAGCGATATTCTTCATGAATATTAACTAGATATTGACACTGCATTCGTCCTGCAAAAAAAAGCGCTAATGCGAAGCAAGTTCGTTGAAAAAGGCTGGGTTGGCCTGAATCGTCGCCAGTACCTTAGCAGCTAGTCCTGTAGGGTTACGGCGCTTGGTTTCCCAGCTTTTGATTGTGTCCACGCTGGTTCCCATAGCCTCAGCAAACTCCGCCTGCGAAACATGCAGCTTGGCGCGAATGGCCTTCACATCGGCTACTTCATGACGTGTGATGCGGCTGGCCTGCGCTTTGCCTTGTTTAATCTCAACGGCTTCCTGCAGTGATGATTGCAGATCGTCAAAGATGCTCATTTGGAAACCTCCCCCTTCAATTGGTGGGTCAGTGTTTTCAGTGCGGCCTTTTCAGCGGGCGTTAAGCTGTCCTTCACGCTCTTGGGGTAGGCCAGTATCAGATAGATTCTCTCTGCTGTTGCCAAAAAATAGATGACCCTGGCACCGCCGCTCTTACCTTGGTTGCCCAGCGCCATGCGTATTTTGCGCAGCCCTCCCGTGCCTTGAATCGGGTCACCTTTGTCGGGTTGAGCAATCAGGGTTCGCTGCAGCTCCTTTAATTCGTCGTCTGTCGCAATGGCCTGGACCTGGCGTGTGAACGTCGGGGTTTCGATAAATTCAATCGCATGACTCACGTTAGGGCGCTTCCTTTAGCCAATGCGTTGGTTTGGTGTACATAGTACATTTTTGGTTATCAATTATCCATCCTATATTTTGCTGTGGCTGGCAGTGATTTGGTCGCCTACTGGTCGTCGCTTGGTTGTCATTTGGCTGCTAACAGGGTGAGAACGGTGTGAGTAATGTAAATCATGGAAAACCCTAACTCATTGAAAAATATTTGTTTCCGCATTGCAGGCGCGATCCCAAAGGTTGTTTGGTTGCACTCATAATCCCTTGGTCGTAGGTTCAAGTCCTACTGGGCCCACCACAGTTTCCCGTCTTTCAGGTCTACTCCGGACCATTTCAGAGCTCGAGTGCCTGCTTTGAGCTTCCTGTGCCCAAGCACTAGCTTTCCCAACTGACGCGACTTCGCCTGCTGGGTAAGGCTATGCTCGGCAGCGCTGACATCGTTAGTTAGGGACAAATAGCGCGCCGGCTATCAGCTGATGCCCCAGGCCTGCTTCAAACGGGTAACGGTGTGTTCCCACTTCGGGGTTGTCGGCTTGCAAACAGTGTTCTGGTTGCCGAATAAACCAACCTCGCTGAATGCCTGCGATGTAGGCAATGAGGCCACCCAGCGAACAGGCACGAGGTACTCCGCCGTCTCCTCCTCTCCCGCTGCCACCGATCGGTGGATGTGCGGATATTCGTTTAGGGTGACGATCTCTTGTAGCCGAGAAGGCCCCTGTTCCGTCTCGACCATGAATTGATCGGCGCGGCAGCGCTCTCCCATCACCTCGGCGACCCCGACATAGCCGGTTTTGGGGATATTGACCCAGACACGGTCTCCCTCTGAGAGCATCGCCAACGTTTTCGAGTACCAGGCCGCACCGCCGCCCGCGATGAAGCCATAGCGGCGTGCCAGCTCCCAAGGCCGGTCGTCACCGAATGAGGCGTAGAACTCGCCGTTCCAGGGCGCTTTACGTATCTTGCGCACGGCTGGTTGAGTGGGTTCGTCCGGGTCGATCATCCAGGCGCGGCTCAGGTAATGGTTACCCTGATCCTCGAAGGCTGAGAAGAACATAGCGTTGATCGAGAGTTGGGCATGCGCGTTGAGGTAGTTGATGATCCGTTCGCTACTGGCGTCGAGCTGGGTGGCCACGACCACCAGCTGGTGATTCTCGTTAAGGGTGACACTGTCCAGCGGGATGCCGAACTTGGCCTCGAAGGCCTCCTCGAGAGATGTATGCGGGCGCTGATAGCGTTTGGCGAAGGCTTGGTAGATCTCGATCAGCTGGTAGTCGGCCAGGGTGACGACCCAGGAGGCATAGTCGATGGCCTGAGCCACGACGTCGCGGGGCGTCTTGTCGCGCTTGAGCTCGATGACGATGACCGTGCCGTTGGCGTCGATGGCCAACAGGTCGATCAGCTTGTCGAAACCAGTGCGTACCTGCCGGCCGATCAGCAGCCAGTCCCGGTTGAGGATCGAGACATCCTGCATGATCTGATCTTCCAGCTGCCCCTCGTCGGCGAGCCCCGTGGGCCGCAGTTTCTGCGGCAGCTCGCCCGTAGTACCTGCCAGCTTCCAGATTCCTTGCTCGATGGCCATCCAGGTGCCTCCTTGCGTTTGGTAGAGAAAAGCGTTGCCTCGCCCAGGAGGGTGATCTACCATAGTTGTTAACACGGCCCTCGCCTCTTGGCTCTCACGAGCTTACGCGGGGGTTCTTATTTGTGTTCTCGCCGCCTCACTCGGCCCACCAGCGCTCCCAGCCCGGTGGAGCCCCCATGTCCTCCAGCGATAGCCTCCGCCTGGAATGCGGCACCGAGAAACGTTCCAGATGTGCCTGTAGGCGTCGATGCCATCCGGTATTGGGGCAGACCACTAGGGTCATGTGCCGAACGATGCTCAGTAGCAGGAAAGGACGGGCGAGCCGCTGTTCGTCGCGGAACGCATCGCACCATGGTATTTCGCCAGGTTTGGGCAGCCTGGGCTGGTCGATGACGTTGCGGTTCCAGAGCCGGCTGTGGTGTGCGCAGACATTGCGCAGGTAGTTGATCGAGCGAAGCCAGCTCTGGAAGACCTTCCAGTCCTGAACGCCATATTTCTGCGCGATCCGTACTTGGTCCGGCACCTTCATCATGGCGAAGAGCTGCGAGAGGGTCCCGAAGTCCCAGGTCTCGACGGCGACCCAGATCGGTAGCCGCGGCCCGTGCTTTTGCCGATAGTGCTTGACGAAGTCCTCCTTGGAGCGTCGCTCCATCCCCTCGCAGCGCTCCTGCCACTTCTCGAAGTTGTCGCGTGGGTCACGCCCGGACTTGCGGCGGGCGAAGGAGGGGTGGAAGGTGTCGCGGTGAAGGTGCGCGAAGGCATCCGGCTCCCCCAGCCGATAGGCGATATCTACTCGCAGCGCGATCTCGATGCGCTCAAGGGCATCGGTCAGGCGCAGCCGAAGCTCCTTGTCGAAGAGGTAAAGTCGCACCGCGTCGACGAACTGGGTATCGGGAACGAACCGGTCGGTGGCCTGGATAATCGGTCGACCATGCTGGTCGTGATCCACCGTCTCGAAGACCCGAAAGGAGTACCAGTAGGCGCTCAGGCGGTAGTAACCGACGCGCTCCAGATAGTCTAGGGCGGCGGCCTCATCGCCGACCTGCATCCCGCGTTCGGTGAGCAGGGCCAGCTGCTCTTGAAACGACTTCCACGGGCGATCATAGGCCATCAGCTCACCGCCTGTTCCACCACAGTTTCAGCCAGTTGAGCGCGAGTCTCGCTGGCTTCACCCAGGCGTGCTTTAAGCTGATTGCAAAGAGCCGTCAGCTCGTCGACTTTCTCAATAATTCGCTTCTGCTCATTTTGAGGCGGTAATGGAAATTCAATGGGAGATAAACGGCCAGCACTGAGATGAGCGATGTTGGTGGTTTGAGTAGCAGCATTTTGAAACCTCCCATTGTGGAGGTATGCCAAAAACACCTTGTTTGCATACTCGGGGATAACTCCGTCGTAAGCTCTAAATCTAAGAAGTGTGTTCTGAAAGCATGCGCCAGGAACTTCTCCCTGATAGACTGCAGGTCTTCCAACAAGCTCTCTACTCTGCCCCTCGTTGAGCAGAACGTCCCCTGGGAAGAGGCTAAAAGTATTCTTTTCAGCTTCCGTGAAATTCATCTCTTTGATATCAGATGTATCGATCTTATCCTCAAGAACATTCGCAACCCTGAGATAAGGCGTCATATTGGTTCCAGTATGATCTTTAGGTGATCGCTGTCGACCAAGCTTGACCTCTCCGACATCGGAAATTCGGCAATAAGACCATGAATGCGGAAGACTATACGGCAGTTTATCCTCGGTAAGTGGGGGCTGATATTTTGCTGGTTTTATTTTACCTTCCTTGACTAGCCGCGCCTTCTCCTCAGCGATTTTGTCCAGCAGCAAACTGGCGGGCTCGTCGTTGGGATCCTGCTCCACCAGCCTACCCATCACCGCCAGCTGAAGAATGACTTGCTTGAGCTTTTCGATGCTGGCTTCGGTGGTAAAGAGCGTATCGAAATGCTCGGCCACGCGGCCCCAGTTCTCGGCTAACTCGGCGGGATCCGTGGAGCGGGTGAGGGCATCGAGCAGGGTATCGACCAGCACCTTATGGGCTTCCAGCTGGTCGCCAACCTGCTGTTCCAACCGATCGCAGAGGGCCATTAGCTCGTCGACTTTTTCGACGATGCGGTGCTGTTCTTGCAAAGGTGGAACTGGAAGAGCGCCCGAAAAGAACTGCTTGTCATTAATGGCTGGATAGGCAATGCCTGTCTGAACAGACTCCACGTAGCGAACAAATACTGGGCTTCTAAGGTAGTGCAATAGATATTTTGCAGGGATACCACTTAACGGGCTCACTATAGCGAAAGCTGTGCTAGCAATGGGCTCGGGTTCAATCTTTTTATCAATGACCGCTATGTTTTTAAGATAGGGTCGAACAGTTGAGTAAACAACGGTGTTTTGTCTAACTTTCTTTCTGGCCCGTGAAGGTGCATTACTTGGACTGACAGCTTCAGGCTGATCTATTATCCCCTTGATGTTGTCAATCGATGATACGTCAATATAGCTAAATACCTGATCTGGTTCCTTTTGTCCCCAGTCATGACCGACCGCTTCTATTTGAGTCCATTCCCAACGTTCTGGCAGCGAAAATGGCTTGTTAGCATCGGTTAGTGGAGGCAGCTTTCTCGGCTTCTTGATCTTCCCATCCTTGATCAGCCGGGCTTTCTCCTCGGCGACACGTTCCAGCAGTACGCTGGCAGGTTCATCGCTTGGGTCTTGCTCCACCAGTTTGCCGCGCACGGCGAGCTCCAGGATCAGCTCGCGCAGCTTCTTGATGCCCGTGAACTCGACATTCCCGTTCTTGCTCGATGCGCCACGCCCAGTGCCGCGCTTGTGCGTCACGGCGCCGGTCCAGAGGTCGAGATGGTCGGTTATCAGCTCCTGAGCGCTCATGCCGGCTCCTCCGCTTGCTGCGGTGCTACCTGGTCTTGCGGCTTATGGCTGAGCGCATCGCCGAGCACGGTCTTCAGCTGATCGCGCAGTTCCTGGATCTCGGCCTGCTGGCGAGCGTATTGCGCGAGCAGCTCGTTGGGGTCGTGGCTGATCTGCTCTTCCTGCCAGGGGTTCTTGATGTCCAAGTTGTAGTTGCGCGCCCTGATCTCGTCGATACCGACCTTCCAGGCCTGCTCGGTTTCCTGGCGGCTGGCGAAGCCATCGGCTTCGTCGCCCCACCAGTCGATCTCGGTGGCGAACTCCTCGACGCGCATGGGCTTGGTCTTGCTGTAGTTCTTATAGCCCTCGGGGTAGGGGTGCTCGTAGTACCACACCTGTTCGGTCGGCTGGCCCTTGGTGAAGAACAGCAGGTTGGTCTTGATGCCGGTGTAGGGGTTGAACACGCCGTTGGGCAGGCGAACGATGGTGTGCAAGTTGCACTCGCTGAGCAGCTTTTCCTTGAGGCGCGTCTTCATGCCCTCGCCGAAGAGAAAGCCATCCGGCAGTACCACGGCGGCGCGGCCATCCTGCTTCAGCAGTCGAATGAACAGCGCCATAAACAGGTCGGCGGTCTCACGAGTGCGGAATTCCGCCGGGAAGTTGTTCTCGATGCCGTCTTCCTCGGTGCCGCCGAACGGCGGGTTGGCGACGATCACATCGACCCGCTCCTTCGGGCCCCAGTCCCGGTAAGGGCGATTCAGGGTGTTGTCGTGACGAATCTGGCTGGGCACCTCGATGCCGTGCAGGATCATGTTGGTGGTAGCCAGCAGGTGCGGCAGCGGTTTCTTCTCCCAGCCGTAGATGCTGTGTTGCAGCGTCTGCTCGTCGGCGGGCGTCTGCACATAATGTTTACGCTTGTGCTCGATAGCGCAGGTGAGAAAGCCGCCGGTGCCGCAGGCTGGGTCCATCACGCTCTCGGCAAGCTTGGGATCGACGCGGTTGACCATGAACTCGGTCACGGCGCGCGGTGTGTAGAACTCACCGGCATTACCGGCGCTTTGCAGGTCCTTGAGGATCTGCTCGTACATATCGCCGAAGGCATGACGCTGCTGGTAGGCGTTGAAGTCGATACCGTCTTCGATGCGATTGATCACCTGGCGCAGTAGTTGGCCGGACTTCATGTAGTTGTAGGCGTCTTCGAACACGCTGCGGATGACGGCGGCGCGGGCGTCGCCGCCGGCATCCAGCTGTTGCAACCCGGGAAAGAGGGTGTTGTCGATGAAGCCCTTCAGTCCCTCGCCAGTCAGCCCCTCCGAGTTGGCGGCCCAGCTTCTCCAGCGCAGGTCTTTCGGGATGGGGCTCACGTAGTCGTCGTAGATCAGTTCCCATTCCCGCTCGCGGTCATCGTAGATTTTCAGGAACAGCATCCAGACCAGCTGGCCGATGCGCTGGGCGTCGCCGTCGACGCCGACGTCTTTGCGCATGATGTCCTGGATGCTCTTGATGGTGGTGCTGATGCTCATGAAATAGGGGTCATCCAAGGTGGGATATAAGCCATGACCACAATTCTACAGCATGGGTGGAGCCCCATGAATAGAGACGTGTTAGCACAGAAAACCACTCCTGAATTGACGTGCCAATGTCGGAAGGCGTTGTGCTGAGCGTTGTGATGGCTGTAAAAATTACCGTTATTGCCACAAGTATTATGTTCAGTTTTTTGTACTGTTTTTCGACGCTTTGCTGGCTGGCCGCTTGTGCCTCTTTCTGTTCGCGGTACGCGGTGGTGATCCTTTGGTGATTCAGTATCTCCTGCTCGAATCTTTTTTTCTCTTCAGCGTGCAATTGCTTCAGGCGCTGGTTCTCCTGGTGCCAGAGTTGTTGTTCTTTCTGCCAGGCTTTATTTTGATCTGCGTAAAATTGGTGCCTTTGTTGGGTTTCTTCTTTTTTGCGCTCCTCTTCAATGAGTTTGGCAATTCCCGAGAGCTGCTGAACTAGTTCGTTGTTTAGTTCGTCGATGTGCCAGTGGGTTTTTAAGTTTTTCCAAACGGACAAAAGTTCGTGCCGGTCGAGCTCGACAGGTTGGCCAAAGTAGTCGGTGGCGTTATAGGAAAGTACCTCCTTGTAAAGCTTGGAAAGCTCTGAAGAGTTTCCGCTGTTGATGGAGTCGACCAACTTTTCTATGCAGCGTTGAATCACTCTGCCATAAGCTACTGTTAGCGCAAGGCATAATAAGACGCGATGAAATTGGTGTTCGTCATTGGATACGTAGACAAGCCCTTTTCTATCTGTGACAAAATCGCGCTCTCGGGTTGTCTCTACAAAGCTGGATAGCTCCAGGGTATTAGAGTGCCTCAGGAATTCTGAAGACTGGCGACGCATGTCTTCTCTGGAAAAAGCCTGTTCTCGAGGCAGCCACATGGCCTTGGCTAAGTAATTGCTTTCTTCGTCCGCAGCTTTTGGGGCGTCCGAGAACTCGACTTTCAGCTCTATCTTGAAAAGGCTTCGACTAAATTTATTTTGGAAAAATCCCAGGTGCCAGATTTTTCCATCATGGCTCTCTGTAAAACTAGCGCTTCTGAGAATTGGCGCTAGCAAGAAGCCAATGCCTTTGTCATCGATCCTGAGCCATTTTTCATGGCTTTCGTTTGCAGATGATTTCGAAATATAGGCGTATCTCAAGGTGTCATGCTCTTATTGATCTTTAGCTGGCGTAAATGTGCATCTCAAGCTCCCGCACGGCTTCGCGATAGCCTGTTTTGCCACCGAAGGCATCGGCCAGTTCCACGACGGTGCCGAGCCGGTCCAGCGGTGCCATCTGCAGGACTTTAGTGTCCTCGATCGTGGCCACGCCGTTGTCGGCGTACTTGTCGAGCAGCGCGTCCAGCACGGCGCGGGCCTGGCCCTCGTAACGCTCGAAGTAATCCGACTGGCGGGCCTTGGCCGCACGCTGGCGGCGGGTGAGTGCGGGTTGGCCGTAGACAATGTGCAAAATGGCGTCGAAGGGATCTGGCGCATCCCCGAGGGTCTTCTCGACCTCGCTGGTGAGGTCTTCCCAGAACACGCCTTGCTCTGCCAATTCATCCAGCACGGCTTGTTTACGGTCGCTGGCCTCCCAGCGGCGTAGGAAGTCACTCAGAGTGGCGTAATGAGCGCGTACCGTCTTGCGGGTGTAATCGGTCAGCTCTTCGGTAATCAGCTTGCCATCGGGGCCCATATACTGCACGCGTCGGCCAATGACCGCCACGGTGACGTTATCCACTATGTACCTTCTGCGCGGCTCGCCGATGACAAGCCCCTCGTCATCTTCTCCGGTGGGGGAGGGATACGTCGGTGACTCGTCATCAGGAGAGACGACATCTTCGTCCGTAGGGTCACTCCCGTCATCCGTGTCTTCGGTATCGTCGTCTTCTATGGGCAGTAGTGGGTCGTTGGCGCCTGGTACGTAGACCTTTTCTGGTTCGCCATCGAAGGCGGGATCAGCAAACAGCTCCGTGGCCTTGCGGAAGTCAAGAATCGTGAACCAGAACTTATCGTGCTCTGCATCAATCCGCGTACCGCGCCCGATGATTTGCTTGAACTCGGTCATCGACTGGATGCGCTGGTCGAGCACGATCAGCTTGCAGGTCTTGGCGTCGACGCCGGTGGTCATCAGCTTGCTAGTGACGGCGATCACCGGATAAGGCTCTTCGGGATCGATGAAGTGATCCAGTTCGGCCTTACCCTCGAGTTCATCCCCGGTGATACGCATCACGTACTTGCGGTTCTTGGCCACGTGCTCAGGGTTGAGATTGACCAACGCTTGGCGCATCCGCTCGGCATGATCGATGTTCTCGCAGAAGACGATGGTCTTTTGCATCGGGTCGGTCTGGGTCAGATAGTCGGTGATGGTGCGCGCGACCAGCTCGGTGCGTTGCGTCAGAATTAGATTGCGGTCGAAGTCGCGCTGGTTGTAGATACGATCCTCGATCACCTCGCCGTGGATGTCGGTCTGGCCGTCGCTGGGGCGCCACCCTTGCAGGTCGCGGTCCAGGTCGACCCGAATCACCTTGTAGGGCGCCAGGTAGCCGTCGTCGATGCCCTGCTTGAGCGAGTAGGTGTAGATGGGCTCGCCGAAGTAGTGGATGTTGGAAACCTCGGTGGTCTCCTTGGGCGTCGCGGTCAGCCCGATATGGGTGGCCCCGCTGAAGTAGTCCAGAATGGCGCGCCAGGCGGAGTCTTCGGCGGCGCTGCCCCGGTGGCATTCGTCGATGACGATCAGGTCGAAGAAGTCCGGGCTGAACTGCTTGTAGATGTTCTGCTCTTCTTCGCTGCCGGTGACGGCCTGATACAGCGAGAGGTAGATCTCGTGAGATTTCTCTACCTGGCGCTTGGTGATTTTGGTCATGGCCGCGCCGAAGGGCTTGAAGTCGCCACTCTTGGTCTGGTCGACGAGTACGTTACGGTCGGCCAGAAACAGGATGCGCTGCTTGCGCCCGGCCTTCCAAAGTCGCCATATCAGCTGGAAAGCGGTGTAGGTCTTGCCAGTGCCGGTGGCCATCACCAGCAGCAGGCGATCCTGCCCTTTGGCGATGGCTTCGACCGTGCGATTGACCGCGACCATCTGGTAGTAGCGGGGCGTGCGGCCGCTGCCGTCGTCGTAGAAGGGCTGCTCGACGACCGGGCGTGTCTCTTCACTCAGGCCTTTCCAGCGGCGGTAGCCGTGCCAGAGTGCGTCGGGCCCGGGGAGCTGATCGAGCGGCAGTGTGGTCTCAGCCTGATCGAAGACCAGGCGGTGGGGGTCGCTGAACAGGAAACCGCTGCCGTTGGAGCTAATGGCGAAGGGGACATCGAGTTTCTCTGCGTAGGCCTGGGCCTGCTGCATGCCATGGCCCAGGCTGTGGCTGGCGTCCTTGGCCTCGATAACGGCGATGGGTTGGTTTTTCTGGAAAGACAGCACGTAATCCGCCCGACGCGGATGCGCTCGGTGGTGCATGCGACCACGTACCGTGATGCGGCCATCGCTGACGGGATACTCCTCGCGCACCTGGGTATGAATATCCCACCCAGCCCGCTGGATGGCGGGGGTGATATACTTGGTGCAGATGTCCCGTTCGCTGAAAGCTTGCCTTGTCATAGCTGCTTCCCTGCTGCGCTATAGATTACTTACCACTTTTTTACGCTAGCTTACGTGAATCTGAGCAGAAACGCATGGGGGACGAGGAAGGGGCCGGCAAGCCTCACGATTCTGAGAAGCAGCGCCTGGCTGGGATCATCAAACGGCTCAACGACCTCCATGGCGCCGAGATCAGCGACGATAACAAGCTGCTTTTCGGGAGGATTGTCCAGCTTTCGGTTTAAGATATTTACTAGAAGCGGCTTGGAATGGCGATTCTGTGCTTGAAGATTAACCGGCGTGGTTTATTCTGCACTATGTAGACGGAATTTAAGGCCGCTTTTTTACGTGAAAATAAACCAACTGCTGCACAAGATCCCATATGGCGCCGTCGTGACGACCGCCTGGCTGGCGTCACACGGCGTCACATCTGATCAGGCGCGTAAGCTGGCCAGCAGTGGCTGGCTGCAACGCGTGGGGCACGGCGCCTATTGCCGGGCGGGAGATCCCCTCAACTGGGAGAGCGCTGTTTTCGCCCTGCAGACGAGCGACGACACGGGCTTACCACTGCTGTGGCCGGGAGGCCAGACGGCCCTGGCGCTGCATGGCTATGCCCACTATCTGCCCATGGGGGAGAGCACGACGCACCTATATGGCAAGGAGGCCGTTCGGCTGCCCCGATGGTTGAATGATGCTAAGTGGGCAGGGCGGATGGCGCTCCACTCCGAAAAGGGCCTGCCAGTTCAGATTCCCGGCAGCTTCATGGACTACGCGCCGGATGGCAGGGCCTTCAGCCTGCAGGTATCGACCCCAGAGCGAGCGGTGCTGGAGTGGATCGCCGTGACGCCGAATGAGCTGCTGTTCAGCAGTGAGCTGGTGGACACCTTCGGCGGGCTCAATACGCTGCGCCCGCGACGGCTGCAGGCATTGCTGGAGGGGTGCCGTTCGGTGAGAACCAAGCGGGCCTTCCTGGTGCTGGCTCGCCACGCCGGGCATGCCTGGTACGGTCGCCTGGAACCTCGTCGACTGGACCTAGGCAAGGGCAAGCGGCAGCTTTGCAGTGGCGGCAAGCTGGACAGGGAATATCACGTGACGGTGCCGGAGGCGTTCCTGCATGCCGATTGAAGCTCGCTACCACGAACAGGTCCGGCTGCTGGTCTCGCTTCGCCAACGGCATCGTCGACCATATCGAACGTAATGGGGAGGCAGGGAGCGCTGTTGATACTGAGATTGCTGGCGGAGGGGAACGCATGAGATGAGCAACCAAGGCGTGATTTTTCCATTAATGGAGTGATGAGGAACTGTCCCCAAGCTTTGGCGCATTAAGTTGGGTATACCCCTTATGCGTTTCACGGCTAAGGGTTGCTAGGAGGTCAGCCTTGTCGAGATTCATGGTTGTGTGTGTAAGATCAAGATTGTGCGTGGCGACAGGTAGCCGAAAACGTTGGAACCTTGGATGAGAGGTGAACGAAAGCAAAGCGCTATTTTTTAATTTCTAAATCGCATAAGCTGGGCTCTTACATAAGTTATTGATTTTTTTGGTTTTTAATCCCTTTCGTTTTTTCAGTACATTGCATTAGCTGTTGACAATTAACAAACACAACACTATCGTTGTGTTTATGCTGCCCAATTTAGTGACTTTACATGACGCGCCTTGGAGCGTGCTCCCTCCAGGTATCCACTGGGCGACCCTTGCCGAGGTTGAGGCAGCGTTTGCGACGAATGTATGTAGACGAAAGCTTTTTTCTGGTCTCTTGGGAGTATCTGAAGCGCTGGCACGTGCTGGATGCAGACGTTTATTTCTAGACGGTAGTTATGTCACTGGGAAGCCTAATCCGGGGGATTACGATGGATGTTGGGATCCGTGTGCCGTTGACCCTAGCTTACTAGACCCGGTTCTTCTTGATTTCTCAGAAATGCGAAGAAAACAAAAAGAAAAGTTTTTGGGAGAGGTGTTTCCTTTCTCTTTAGAAGCCGCGCCTGGTAAGACATTTATAGAATTTTTTCAGATAGAAAAACATTCTGGGGGTGGAAAAGGTATTGTCGCTATCGATTTAACTGCTGAATCCTTTAACGCTGTTGAAGGAGGATCGTCATGATTTGTAATGAAAGGCAATACAAAATCACCTCAAAGCAGCTTGAGGAGCTAAAATCTGCCTTGATCTCTTTAAATGGGGGAGAGGCTAGTGATTGGCTTGTCAACGCACAAAAGGCAGCTTTAGAGAGCCAGATATCTGATCTTGAATCTCAAGTTGCTGAGTATTCATTTCTGAAGCAAGGTGATTTAAGGCATTCTGAACATTCTGATTTAAGCAGTTTGCCTAGGGTGTTAATCCAAGCTCGAATAGCAAAAGGGCTGTCTCAGAAGTCTTTGGCAGATTTAGTCAAAGTTAAACCTCAGCAGATACAAAGATATGAGTCTTCAGAGTACATGGGAGCTAGCCTATCTAGGTTGATTGAAATTTCTCGGATATTGGATGTAAAGGTTTCTGAATCCTGGGGTGGATCTACGAATTCTAGTGGAAGTACTGTTTTCGTTTGGGAAAAAGAAGAGGATGTAGATTGGGCTGAATTTCCTGTAAAAGAAATGATAAAAAGAGGTTGGATCGAGCTTAAGCATAAGGCATCACCGGCTGAGGCAGTAAAGAATTTCTTTTTACGTGCAGCTGGAGGCCAGTATGCTACGGCTTTACATAGAAAAAAGTTTTACGGAGGAAATTCTCCAAAAGAGTATTCTCTACTTGCTTGGCAAGCAAGGGTGCTTGAGAAAGCCCGAGATGTTGCTTCCTCTGGAGATGTTGGTGATTTTTTCTTGAATGACAGTTGGGTAAGGGATCTCGCTTTACTCTCTGTTTCAGACAATGCTCTTGAAAATGTTAAAGATTTTTTAGCATCCAAAGGTGTCATACTTATAATTGAACCGCATCTGCAAGGCACATATTTAGACGGTGCCGCTATGATGCTGGATACTGGGCATCCAGTCATTGCGATTACGCTACGTCACGATAGATTAGATAATTTTTGGTTTGTGATTTTTCATGAGCTTGGCCACGTTTTTCTTCATCTTTACGATTCGTTAAATATGGATTTCTTTGACGAAGAAGATGGCAGTTATCATGATCCTCTTGAGGAGGAGGCTGACAAGTTTGCGTTGGATTCTCTGATCCCCCAGGATGCTTGGGATACGTGCTTGTCTAGGTTTTCAATGAGTCGACAATCAGTTTTAAAAGATGCAGAAAGGTTGAAGATTCATCCTAGTATTATTGCAGGGCGAATTCGAAAGGAGAAAAACAACTATACGATATTAACCGACTTGTTAGGGCATGGTGAGGTACGTACTATTCTCGGAGGAGATTGATGGAAAACCCTTTTCTGTACATGCCGGTAATTAAGTGGCGACAAGGTGAGTACCAAGCCTTGCTCAGATTGCATGAACCGGTTAAAGATCACGTCTTCCCGCTAATTGTAGTTCCGCCTGTTGAATATGATTTTGAGGAGAAGCGCCCTAAGAAAACAGTACAAGAGCATATTCAACCTTTTGCGAAACGCTTTATCAAAAAGTGGGGAGGCAGGAAGGCTTGCATCGATCTCCATGATAGCCTTGTTTCTGCTCGGATGCAGAATGCGAGCTTTGTTGTAAGCTATATTTTTGAAGAGCTAAGGCAGGAAGGGTGTGCTGCTATCCCCGTGATTAGGCTTTCTCATGACGTGAGCTTCCTCAGCGAGGTTAAGCACATTGTTTCTGTTGATGGAAAAGGAGTCGCATTATGTATCTCTCTTGATGATATTATGTCTCCAAAAATTGGTTCTTTGATTAAGTTAGTCATGTCAAGAGTAGACGTTGCCATTTCCAATGTTGACTTGATTGTTGATGTTGAAGACCCGGAATCCTTTCAACCCTATGATATTTTTGCTAAAGCATTGTCAAGTGCTATGAGGAATATCTCAGACTTAGTTGCGTTCAGGACTTTTTTTGTTGTTGGAACTTCTTTGAAACTATCTAACGTTCAGCGACCTGGCGGCGAGCCTACCCGACATGAATGGCTCTTTTATA
Source organism: Halomonas sp. McD50-4 (assembly GCF_022348135.1). Lineage (NCBI taxonomy): Bacteria > Pseudomonadati > Pseudomonadota > Gammaproteobacteria > Oceanospirillales > Halomonadaceae > Halomonas > Halomonas sp. McD50-4. Next base: position 227,180 of record NZ_JAKRFG010000003.1, read on the forward strand.
AAGAGCTGGCTCGTGAGCTAAAAGACATTAGAATTCCTGAGTATGGGGATTATACTATCGAAACCCCTAATTTTATCGATCAGGATATGAGGTTTCTAAAGCCTGCTGGTAAGATTGTATATACGACAGATAGTACTTGGCTGGTGCCAAAAGGTAAAAATTTCAGAGAGGACAATGGTCAAATGGTTGGTCACTGCTCCTATATTGTTAACTCTGGTAAATATTGTGGGCCAAAATTTTCTCACGGAGATAAAAGGATATATGACACTTTACATAAAATTGAAGGCACTGGCAATCAGGGGACATGGAAAGGTGTGGGTGTAAATCACCATATTACATTTGTCATTAAACAGCTCTCCACGTTTCGCGTTTGTTGAACTTGTTTTTTATCCAAGCCACTAATTCTTCCATCTTTGCGCAGTTTGCTATTTCTTCATACAGTGCTTTTCTGTTCTTGTTGTTTAGATTGTTCTTCATTCCGTATTCCTGTAGAAGTTCTATGGCTTCTTTTTTCCAAAGTAAGTGTGCTAGTTCGACCATATCTACGCTTGGGTTTTTAGAAGACCGTCTTATGGTCTTGAACTTTACTCCTCCTCTAGGTCCTATTTCTACTTTTATAACTCCGCACCAATCTGGCGAGACGTTTAAGATTTCATCAATATGATTTGGGGCGGCAACAATGGTAAGTTTTTGGAGGCTTTTTCTATACTGGTCAAGTTGAGAGGTGAATCTTGAAAGATTGTCTTTCGAGCTCTTTATTTCATAGCCGTGTATGTCGCCATTGATAACAGCAATATCTATTCTATTCTTCCCATGAGCAAGGCCCAACTCATCCAAAACTATGGTCTGGGGGCAGCTGTGCTGAGGTTGCAATATTTTTTTATGCAATGCCTCTCTAATCAAGGCATCTGTAGATTGCATGAATTTTCTCTGCATGTTTATGCCCGCCTACTTCTCCATGCTATCAAGTTTACAAAAAGAGGTGTGATATCTCATAAAAACCTTCTATTATACCATAGCTTTTCTTCCTGCGTAAGAGGGGGGGAGGTCATTGTCTGCGCCATTTGGCAATTGCTGAGCTATGTTCGTTGGTTCTGTAACCTTTAATTCGCATCAATTTATATCTATTCAGCCACAGCAGAGAATGAGAGCTCTTCCGAGAAGAGCTACTCTTCCAGTGATCTGCTGCGTCAAAGGTACACGACCGGTACACACACCAGCTTCGTATGCTATCCTTAACTTTCGCTAAGCTACTGATTCCAAAGAACTGTACCTTCCGCTTGATTACGGTCACTTTTCCTTTTGTATCAGTGGCTTATTGTTTTAAAAGCCAACTCATAATCCCTTAGTCATAGGTTCAGAATTTATTGGACCCACCACCTTCCTCGAATTATTACTTGCCCCTTTCGTTGGCCGTCATTATGCGCATGCCTGCTCTTTCAGTCGCTGGGTGTACCAGTTTTCTTTACAGCTCGTCACTAGTAGCCGGCGCCTGGCGCGAGTCATCCCGACGTAAAGGAGGCGTGCTTCTTGAGCCAGCCTCTCCTCGTCGTTACTCAGCGCTCCGAGTCCACTCAATAGCACGGTGTCGAACTCCAACCCCTTGCTGCTTTGGCGGCTAAGAAGCACGACTTCATCGCTGTTTGGGTCGTAGCGATGCTTGTCGGCAGGTTGCTGAAGGCAACGGCTAGGGATGCCCGCTTTTTGAAGGGCCTTGTGGAAGTACTGTCCTTGAGTATTGGTGGTATACACCACCGCTATGCTGCTTAAGGGGCTACCTTGCTGCTGCCAAGCCTGGATACAGTGTACGAGATAACGGCTCTCCTGCTGGTCACTGTCGAAGTGGCGAAAGGCGGGCTTGGGGCCGCTGACACCGGCCACTTCTGGCGCAATCAATGGAACGTGATCCTCGTCGGTATCGTGTGCCTCGAGAAAATCCCGTGCGAAGTCGTAGGCAAATGTCAGTATTTCTCGGGTATTGCGATAGTTGAGCTTGAGAATGGTAGTGCGTCCACGTGCCTGAATGCCGGCCGAGGAGAGCGGGAATTTGAGTGAGCCCTTTTGGTAAATGGATTGAGCGTCGTCGTAGAGCAGCAGCAGCGAGTTGGTATCTGGATCGATCATCTGTACCACCAGCTTGAGCCAGGCCTGCTCGAAATCATGGCCTTCGTCAATCATCACCGCGCCATATTGCGCCCGCGGAATATGCGACTGATCGACGGCCTGTATGACGCTTTCCACTTGGCGCTCCCAAATGGGTTGATGACCCGGTAGCAGGTTGACGTGGTAGGTTTTGAGTTGCAGTCCGCACCACTCATGGAAATGGTGCACCTTGACCTTTTCGGAAAGCCCCTTGTCGGCAATGAAGCTGCGTAGTCGTGCCGCTAGGGTGATGTTGAAACAGAGCACCAAAATCGGCTTGCTCGTCGCTTGGGCTAGGTGAAGGCAGCGATAGCCGAGAATCAGTGTCTTGCCAGAGCCAGCCACGCCGTGGATCACTCGGTGGCCGTCCCCCATGCTGCGTGCCAGCTGCTCTTGGTGTAGGTCCATCACGCGAGTGATATCGGGTACGAGACTCACGGCTGACTCTTCTTTCTCGGCGCTATCACTCTCGAAGAAGTCCTGCGTGGGTGCATCGATACGAACTTCCGGAAATAGCTGCCAACGAATTCGGTCGATCTGCGGGACGCTAAGCTTCTCACCGAAGCGATACTCGAACATGTTCCAGAGTCGTTCCTGAAAGGCTTCGGGATCTGTGGTGGTCAGCATCTCGTCTTTACATATCACCAGGCGGCTTGGCAAGACAAGCGCTTGATCCTCCTCTGAAACGGCCTTATTCCACTGCAAACGAGTGATATTGGGAAAGACGACTCCAAAGCCGTAGGGGAAACACAATTTCCCACGATAGCGCTGACCCGCTTGAGTCAACTGTGGGTCGCGCTGTAGCTGGTTGATGGCGGAAAAGGCGCATTGGCGGGCCTGGGCGAGCGGATTGCTGATGGTCTTGCGACCTTGATGAGTGTCGATTTCAACACTGTCCGGCGTGATCGAACGCAGGGTGTCGACCTTCCAATCCTTGACTTCAAGAAACAGCAGACCTCGAGCAGGATGCAGGACGATGAAGTCGGGATAGCGGCGCTTTGCCCCTAACGGTATGTCGTACCAAACGAGATAGTCGTCTTCGAGCAGGCTGTCGAGTCGCTGTGCTACCCGGCGTTCACCGGGATTCATACGAGGAATGGTCGTCAGTGTTGGAATGAACCTGGCCATCGTCTCAAGGCTCCGTATCGAGCTGCCTACCCAGCTATTAAGTTTTATTTGTATGTCCATACTATCCGGCGCGGTGAGTACCTTCAATTAGAAAAATCTAAAAATCAGAGTGCCTTGCCTTTCGTGTTGTGATTGTGAATCAAAATTCGTATCATTCGCCTTACTATAACGATACATCTCCTCATACCCGTTGAGACTTCCTCATGCTCCGTAAAACTCTCCCGTTTTCCGTCGCTCCGTTGCCTGCTGCCGTTCGTCGTTCACTGGTGGTGTCGCTCGGTGGAATGCTGTGCGCTGCGCCGTTGGCCGCGCTGGCTCAAGAAGACACCATTGACACCGGTACCACCGTGGTCACCGCGACCGCGTTGAAGGTCGATACGCCGCTGGTGGAGACGCCGCGCCCGGTCTCTAGCGTTGATCGGGAAGAGCTGGAAACCCGCAACGTGCAGCAGCTGGATGAAACCTTCCGCTATCGTGCCGGTGTGCTGTCAGGCCACTATGGCAGTGACAACAATACGGATTGGTTCAAGGTGCGTGGTTTTGACCAGTCCACTTATCAGGATGGGTTGCGCATTTACCGTGAAGGCTTTTACCAGTGGCTGCCTGAGCCGTATGGCCTGGAGCGAGTTGAAGTCTTCAAAGGGCCTTCCTCGATTCTGTACGGCGAGGCGCCTCCCGGTGGTTTGATCAATGCGGTGAGCAAGCGCCCAACGGAGACGCCGCAGGGCGAGGTGAATTTCCAACTGGGCAACCGGAATCATCGCCAAGTAGGCGTCGATACCAGCGGGCCGTTGGGTGAGTCGGGTGACGTTCGCTATCGGTTGGTGGGCTTGTACAAAGAGCGCGATGGCGATCTCGACCACACGGACAACGAGCGCTATTACTTCGCGCCTAGCCTCGCCGTCGATATGAGCGACGATACGACCGTGACCTTCTTGGCCAGCGTGCAGAAAGACGATGGCGTGCCGGTCAACCCGTTCAAACTGCCCTACGGCACCGTGCAGGATACGCCGTTTGGCCGCGTCGACCCGCAAACCAACCTCAGCGAGCCGGGCTACGACCGTGATAACCGCACGCAGTGGGCGCTGGGTTACGAGCTGCGCCATGACCTCAACGATACGTGGCGGTTTGAACAAGATTTACGCTACAGCGAGCTAGACCTGGAGCTACGCAGCACCTATGCGTTCTTCATGTCGGACGCCCGTCGGGCAACGCGTGGCCATGTCTATCGCGATGGTTCTATCGACAGCTGGACGGTCGATAACCGCATGGTGGGTAACTGGTACACGGACCGCACCGAAAACACGCTGTTATTGGGTGTCGATTATCAGAACCTGGGGGTGAGTGGGCAAGAAGCCGACCCGTTCCCATTTGGTGATCCTATCGACGTGTTCGACCCTACCTACGGCAACTTCACGCCGGTGGGCGCGGATGATTTGTTGAGCCGCGAGATCGATAAAGAGCAGACCGGTTTGTATGCTCAAAACCAGCTGCGCATCGATGATCGCTGGGTGCTGCTTGGCGGTGTGCGTGTCGATCAGGCCGAAACCGAGAACCGCAATCTGACTTCCGGCGTCACGCAGCGCTCTGATGATGACCAGGTCTCTTGGTCGGGCGGTGCGATGTACTTGAGTGATCAAGGAATCAACCCGTACATCAGCTACACCGAGTCGTTCGATCCGGTGGGGCGTGTGGATGACGCCGGCGAGCTGTACGAGCCCCGTGAAGGCGAGCAGTGGGAAGCCGGTGTCAAAATCGCGCCGTTTGGCTGGGATGGCTACGTGACCGCGGCCGTGTTCGATCTGAAAGAGAACAATACGCTCGTGAGTTCTCCTGCCGGGTTCCAGGTTCAGGAGGGCGAGCGTACCTCTCAAGGGTTCGAGCTGGAAGGCGTTGGCTATCTTACCGATGCATTGAAAGTCACGGCGGCGTATACCTACACGGATTCGCGCTTGGAAGACGATCAGCGTGCGCCGTTGATCCCCCGCCACCAAGCCTCTACATGGCTGGATTACGCCTTTACCGGTGGAGCCTTACAAGGCGTGAGCTTGGGGGCAGGCGTTCGCTACGTGGGCAGTACGGTGGATACGAGCGTCGCGGATAACACCGCCATCGATAGTTATATGGTGGCGGATGCCATGGTCGGTTATGAGTTTGCCGACGGCTGGCAGGCGCAGGTCAACGTCAATAACTTGACCGATGAAGAGTATGTCGCCAGCTGTGAGTACTGGTGCTACTACGGCGAATCTCGCAGCATCATCGGCAGCGTGAAATACCGCTGGTAAGAGCGATCACTCGCACTCAGCTTTAACCCACAACGCCCGGCTTTAAGCCGGGCGTTGTTGTTCGTCTATGTACTACCCATTCACCATCGCGTGCCATACGATGCTTTCGGTGGGGCCTTGCTCAAGGTCGGCACAGGTGTCTACCCGCCATAGGGTGGTGGCTTGGCAGTGCACGGTCAGTTCACCTTGCCGCTGGTCGAGCCGCCACTGAAAGCGTATCTCTCGTGTTTGGTCGTCGCCGTGATCGCTGAGCAGAGCCAACGTGGGTTGTCCTGTCTCCGTGCTGAGCTGCGTCAACGCAGCGATTTCAGCACTCTGCTGTGCGGGAGTGAGCTGTGAGCCGCCACGGTAGCCGGGCAAAAAGCGCTGTTGGCGGGCTTCGGCCTGTAAGAAGGGCAGCGCTTGTTCTGGCGTAATACGCCCATATTTGCGCACGTTTGGCAGCACGATCACGCTGGCAGCGAGTCGACAGCCGCCGAGGTGGCTGCTCTCCCATACCTCGAACGGCAGCGGGTGCTCAGCTACCGTGCTGGCTAGCGCTTTGAACGTTTTATAACCGTACTTCGCGCAGCACTTATCTTTGGTGCCGTGGGTACAGCAAAGAACCAAATCATTGAGCATCGCTGGCTGCTCCCACTGGCTAAGGCGGCTGCCACTTTGAAAGGCGCTGAAGAACGCCTCTAATTCCCATCGTGCCACGCGAAAGCGGCGCCGCTCCGGCATCAGAAAGAGCTGATGCTGGTACTTTTCCATGCCCGGCTGTTGGATCAGGTTGATGCGTAGGCCATCGTCAGCCAGCGTATCTAGCGTTTGCTTCAATGAATCGCTCATATCGCTGGCGTGGCGCAGTTTGCGCTGCCACTTCGCGCGCGGCCAGCTGAGTAGTAAGTTGCGCTCGGCATGAGCGGCGCTACCGGCCAGCGGGTCGTGCTGTTCACGGCTTAAATCCGCGCAGAAGGTGTGGTTCATAGGGCTGCCTGTAACGTCGCCGAGGTGAAGGGCACGCACACTGGGCTGCCGCTAGCGGGGTCGCGCAGAATGTGAGCATCCAAGTCGAAGACGCGCTTTAGGTTGGCCGCGGTGAACACATCGCTTGGCGTGCCGCTGATGACGATTTGCCCGTCGCGCATCATGACTAGATGGTCGGCGTAAGCGGCGGCGAGATTCAAGTCGTGCAGTACCAGTAGCAGCGTGCGGCCATGGTCGTGGGCCAGCCGAGATAGCAGCGCCAACAGCTCTACCTGCACCTTCAAATCTAAAAAGGTGGTGGGTTCATCCAGCAAAATCAAATCGGTCTGCTGGGCGAGCACCATCGCGATCCAGCAGCGCTGGCGCTGGCCGCCAGAAAGCGCTTCCACATCCCGGTCGGCAAACTCGGTCACGTGCATATAGGCCATGGCTTCCGCGATGGCGCTGGCATCCTGCTGCGGGTCTTTTTTCCACAACCCTTGGTGGGGGAAGCGCCCCATCCCCACCAGCTGTTTTACGCTCAACCCTTCGGGAGCGGTGGGGCCTTGCGGCAAAATGCCCAGCCGCTGCGCCACTTCTCGGGTGTTACTGCGGTGAATGTCCTTTCCATCGAGATAGACATGCCCACCGCTGGGCGTCAGCGTGCGCGCCAAAGTTTTCAGCAGGGTCGATTTGCCGCTGCCATTGGGACCCAGTAGCACGGTGAGTTGGCCTTCCGCCACGGTCAAGTCCACCCCCTGCAGAATGCGCTTGGTGTCGTAGCCCGCGTGCAGGCCGTTAGCGGTGAGTCGTGATGCAGGGTGGGAATAGGCGGGCATAAGGTAGGCTCAGGCAAGCTCAGTCACGAAATCAGGGCAGCCAGCACCCTAAGACAAAATATTCTCATTTTCAATGTTGTTCTTGTGGCTGCCTCATGTCGAGGTAGTTCGTTAGTTCGAACGGTTCGTTCGCAAAGGTAGACCTGCTTGGCTCTTTATGGATAATATAATCATTATCATTTAGATGCGCATTGTCATTTCAGTGCGCGCTAACGTGATAGTCAACAAGGGCTCATCAACACGACGCAACACACACAACGCAAGGGAGCAGACATGCAAACGATGAAACACGCCGCTTTCTGGCCAACGGTCACCTTGGCAGGATTAGTGGCGGCCACTCAGGCCAATGCCCAGCAAGAGGCAACTGACGTGGGGCAGGCGCTCAACGAGTCATCACCCACCATGGTCGTGACGGCGACGCGTAGCCGCAGCGAAGAGGGTCAAACCCCGCAGCGGGTGACAGTGATCACCCGTGAGCAGATCGAACAGCAGCTCGCCATCACCGACGACCCTGGCCAGGTCTTGAGCAACTTGATTCCCTCCTTTTCTCCTAGCCGTCAGAAGCTGTCCAACGCCGGGGAGACGCTGCGCGGGCGCGATGCGCTGTTCCTAATCGATGGCGTGCCTCAGTCCAATCCGCTGCGCGATAGCTCTCGTGACAGTTACACCATCGACCTCTCCATGGTCGAGCGGATTGAAGTGATTCACGGGGCCAGCGCCGAGCATGGCTTGGGGGCCACCGGCGGTTTGATCAACTTCGTCACCCGTCGGGCCGAAGGGGGCGGTATTAGCCAAAGCGCAGGCATTAGCGTCACCATTGACGACGACCTGCACTCGGAAGGCCTGGGCAACAAGCTCAACTATCGCATTAGCGGTCAGCAGGGCGACTGGGATTTCGTGGCCTCGGCCACCCGCCAGGAGCGGGGCGTGTTTTACGATGGCGGCGACCGCCGCGTGGGCATTGCCTACCCCGGCGAGCTGCAAAACTCCGAAAGTTACGACCTGTTCGGCAAGTTAGGCTACTGGATCGACGACAATCAGAATATCGAGCTGTCGCTCAATCATTTCGATTTGGAAGAGGGCGACGACTACGTGCCCGTGGTGGGCAACCGGGATGCGGGCATTCCCACTAGCGCCGAGCGGGGCACACCCGATGGCGCCCCGGGCTTCAATGAAGTGACCACGGCTCGCTTGGCCTACTCCCACGCGGATTGGTACGGCAACGCGGTCGATGCTCAGGTGTACCGCCAGCGCTTCCGGGCACGCTTTGCCACTACGCCGTTCTTCCCTTACCTGGACGGCAACGGCAATACCCAGTACGACCAAACCCGTAACGAGTCCGATAAGCAGGGGGCCAAGTTCACCCTGAACCGCCAGGGTATGCTGGACGACCGGCTCGGTGTGACAGTGGGGCTCGACATCCTCGAGGATGAAACCCGCCAAATGCTGGTAGAGACCGGGCGCACCTACGTACCGGAAAGCCGCTACAGCAACATTGCGCCGTTCCTGCAGGGGCAGTTCAAGATCGCCGACCCGCTCACGCTGCATGCCGGGGTTCGCCATGAACATGCGGAGCTTGAAGTGGATGCCTACGAGACGATTGATCGTAGCAACGTCACTCAAGACAACGTCGCGGTAGGAGGCGGCAACCCCAGTTTCGATGAAACGCTCTATAACGTGGGGTTGACGTACCAAGCCACGGAGTGGGCGCAGCTGTACGCCAGTTACTCGGAAGGCTTTGGCATGCCGGACGTGGGCCGCGTGCTGCGGGGCATCAGCGAACCGGGCCAGGATGTCGATACGCTGCTCCAACTTCAGCCTATCGTCACCGATAACCGCGAGATTGGCGCGCGTTTCGACTGGGAGCGTTACGGCCTGGAAGTGAGCTACTACGAGTCGAACTCTGATTTTGGCCAGCGCTTGGCCGAGCAGAACGGTACGTGGGTGGGTAGTCGGGAAAAAACCGAAATCCAAGGGGTGGAAGTGACTGGCAACATGCAGGTCAATGACCAGCATGATCTGTCGCTCTCCTATGCCCATACCGAAGGTAAGTCGGACCAAGACGGCGATGGCAGCGTGGATACCAAACTCACCGGGATCAACATCGCGCCCGATACGCTCAAGTTGGGCTGGAGCGCCGTGTGGAACGACCGTCTCTCGACGCGCCTACAGGGCCGCTACTACTTCGACCGCAGCGTCGATAACCCGGCGCTCGACTTCGATGGCTACGGTTTGGTGGATGCCTCGCTGGCCTACCAGCTCCCTACGGGGCAGCTATCGCTGGGTATTGAGAACCTGACCGACGAAGACTACCTCACCTACTACTCTCAAGCCGCTCGCATCAGCGATGAGTACTACTTCACCGGCCGTGGGCGCACGTTCACGGTGGGGTATCAGCTGGATTTTTAAGGCTCCGGCATCTTGTTTTTAGTGCTGTCTAACGTCTGGCCACTCCTTCGATGGAAGGGGTGGCTAGCCGTCAACCAACTGAACGTGCATGAAGGAAAATGTTTCGTTCAAGCAGTAACACAATAAAAACCGCGCGATGTGACTAGCCATGGATGCGTGGGTTTACCTATCGATAGGTAAGTAAACCTTTCAAAAGGATGACATTCTGCGGGGGCTATATGAGCTACGCACAGGAGCATCGCTCAGCGAGCGATATCAGTCAGTGTGCCTCGGTGCATGCGTTACTCAACTGTATTATCAAAGAAGTCGCCATACCTGAACGAAGATTAGCGTTTCAATGGCCGAGCCATCGTCGCGGGTTACCTGAGGCGCTGTCGGGTATTCCTCTTCTGATCGAGTGGTCAACCTCACTGCACTTATGGGTGATGGTCGACCGTCAGTCGACGGTAGGTAGCCAGTATTATCTTTCCGATGTTTACTTAAAGAGTAAAGGCGACACGACGTGGATGGCCGCTAGTGCCGAGATGCTCATCAGCCGTCTGCTCAAACATCTGCCGCGTGTCGATGCCGACATCAATCAAGAGTTGGCGCAGCAGGTTCGTCAGAGTCGTCAAGTGATGGCTGAGATTGTCAGACATGCTGCCAAGCAATCTAACCGGCAGCCGTTAGCCGACTATCCGAGCAGCGAGCAAGGGTTATGGTTTGGCCATCCGAATCATCCCACGCCCAAAGCACGCCAGTGGCCTGATGACTGCTTGGCTGATGGCATGCCTTCTTACGCCCCGGAATGTGGCGTCGCCACCTCGCTCTACCAGTTCTCCTTTCCCGCAGACGGGGTACGCGTTCAGGCCAACCGTGTTGAAGAAGAGGACGTCCTTTCCTACGTGGCAGACCAAGCGACCGCCGAGAGCGATGAACGCATCGTGCTGAGCATGCATCCGGTGCAAGCGGCCATGTTCAAACAATCGTCTGCCGTCCAAGCGCTGCTTCAGCGCAACGTGATCAGAGATCTTGGTCAAAGTGGTTTTAGCGCAGTGCCAACGGCCTCCATGCGCACGTGGTATATCGAAGGGCATCCCTGGTTCATCAAAGGAACGCTCAATGTGCGCATCACCAACTGCGTGCGTAAAAACGCGTGGTACGAGCTGGAAAGCACGCTGGTGATCGATCGCATCATGCATCAACTGGGTCGCTTGGAAGACCCTTCCTTGGCGACGCTATTCGTTGCCGAGGAGCCCGCTACGGTGCATTGGACGCCTAACGAGGGCAATGAGGAGCAGCAGCGCTGGTTCCGCGAACAAACGGGCATCATCTTGCGAGAAAATTTCTGCCGACGGTTTTCTCCTCAAGCCTGCTTGTTGACGGGGACGTTGTTTGCGCGTGATACGACGCTGGTGCCTATGGTGCTCCACTTCATTTCACAGGCGTATGAAGGCTCGCTCAGTACCAGTACCTTGCCTGAACAGAACCAAGTGAGAGCATGGTTTCAGGCCTATTTGAAGGCGCTGCTGCCACCGGTGCTGGGGCTGTTCTTTCGGCACGGTATCGTCATGGAGCCGCACTTACAAAACTGCGTCTTGATTCATGAGGCTGGAACGCCCCAGAAAATGCTGTTACGTGACTTCGAGGGGGTCAAGTTGACCCGTGATAAGGGCACCGCCTGGTTGGCGGGTGAAGTCCTTCACCCTCGCGTCGAAGCTTCCATGATCTACAGCCGGGAGCAAGGTTGGAACCGAATCGCCTACTGCCTGTTCGTCAACCACATTGCGGAGGCCATTCTCGCGCTGAGCTGGCGACGTCCCGCGTTGGCGGATGCGTTATGGCAAGACACATCGACGGCGTTGCAGCATGTGCGTAGCCAGCTGGAGGTAGCCGCGCCAGAGCTCGATGCGCTATTGCAAGGCGGCGCGCTGCCCTGCAAGACCAACTTCAAATTACGGCTCATGGCTCAGGCTGATCGCCAAGCGCAGTATGTGTCGTTGCCCAACCCTTGGCACGCTCTTCGGGTCATGGGGCGGGAGGTGGCCTATGGCTGAGCCAAATGCGCTGCCACGTACGATCCTGTCAGCAATAGAGCGGTATCGCCAGCAGTGTAGCGAACCCATGGCCGCCTTTTTCTACGATCTGCCTGCCTTGGCCGCCCACGCGCGTGCCATGAAAGCGGCGCTGCCACTTGGAGTGGAGCTGTACTACGCCATCAAGGCGAATAGCGAGCCCGCCATCATCGATACCTTGGCCCCTATCGTGGATGGCCTAGAGTTATCTTCCGGTGGAGAAATCGAGCGCGCGTGTCGCAGTGCCACGCCACGGCCATGGGTGTTATCGGGGCCTGGCAAGCTGGATGCGGACATGCGGAGTGCCATCGAACGGGGCGTAGAGGCGTTTCATGTCGAAAGCCTCGGAGAAATTGCGCGTTTGCAGTCCATCGCTGCAGCGATGGGCCATATACAGCCCGTTCTTTTGCGTATCAACCCCCAATTACCGGCATCGTTTTCCAGTCGTTTGCGCATGGCTGGCACGGCGACACCGTTCGGTATCGACGAAGTACAGCTCCCCAAGGCCGTCAGCGCCGTGGATAGCGCGCCAAACCTAACGCTCTGCGGCTTTCATGTGCATGCCATGTCGCACCAAACAAGCGAGCAGCGTCATCAACAGTTACTCGCGTTCTACCTGGAGCGGTGGCCATCGTGGCGAAGCCTGGCACGTTATCCCGAGCAACTGACGCAGCTCAACGTAGGAGGCGGCATTGGGGTGAATTATCGCCAGCCTTCCCACCAGTTCGACTGGGCTAGTCTCTGCCACGCGCTTGGTCAACAGCTCGACACCCTGTCCGCACCCCCACGCGTTCGTTTCGAAATCGGACGCTATCTCTCTGCCTTTTGTGGCTACTACGTCATGGAAGTGCTGGATACCAAAGTCAGTCATGGTGAAGGGTTTTTAGTCTGTCGAGGGGGGACGCATCAATTCCGCTTACCTGCAGCGCAGGGGCACGATCATCCGATCATTCACTTACCCCGCGACCCAACGCTATCGAGCAACGGCGAACAGCGCGCTTGGACGATCGTGGGGCAGCTTTGCACCCCAAAAGATGTATTGAGTCGACACCAAGAGCTGCGTGGCGTCAGGGTGGGGGACTTATTGGTGCTGCCTTTGGCAGGCGCCTATGGCTACAACATTTCCCATGCGGACTTCCTTTGCCATCCCCGGCCAGCTCAGCACTTTGTGACGGACACCGCTGAAGTGCTGCCTTCTCGCGCTGGGCCTCGTCGCGTGCTGGCTGCGGGCTACTCAGGCTAATCGTTATCCATTTCTCTATGTTGTGTAGGTACTCCATGACGTCACAAGCAACTTGGCTGCCCACGCGGGCGGTCATCGAGAACGCCGTTGTCTCCACACCCTTTTCTTCTTTGGATAGCTGGCGCCACTACCGCCGTATCGAGCAGCGTGTCATTGGTCAACTGCTGCAAACCCTGCTGTATGAGGATGTACTGAGCTATACCGTCGTGCCAAACCCGGCCGCAACGCGGGCTGGAGCGTCACGATTTTCGATCACGTTGGGTAGCCGCTGCTATAGCGTTGATGGGTGGGTATGCCACAGCTTCCATTTGATCCGCCTGGACCATACCACGCTCTCGGTGAGTGGCGCGCCGAACCAACCCGATACCGTCAGTTTGCAGTGCTTCATCACGGATCTCGAAGAGACGCTGGGGGAGGGAGCCATTCAGCCAGGCTTCGTCAACGAGTTGGTGCAGACACTCATCAAAGACACCCAATCGGCCACGTATGCGCTAAGTGACACTGCATCGCCTCAAACGTTGGAGGCGGATGCATTAGAGCGCTATTTCACGGATGCCCATAGTTACCATCCTTGCTACAAGTCACGGCTGGGGTTCTCCTTACAGGATAATCAGCGCTACGGCCCTGAGTTTGCTCAACCGCTGCGTGTCATTTGGTTGGCAGTGCCCAACCAGTTGGCTCATGCAAGTGCGGTGGACGGAGAAACCTGCCTAGGCCGGGCCATGGAGGAGGCCGGGCCTGAGGTGCTGGCGAGGTTGGAGGACTATCTCGAACGCCAGCAGCGTCGACGCGATGAGGTCGTGCTCATGCCCGTGCATCCATGGCAGTGGGAAAATGCTCTGGTCGAGGTGCTCTATCCCGAGCTTGCTAGTGGCGATATTGCCTTCCTAGGGGAGGGCGAAGCGGTTTATACCCCTCAGCAGTCGATACGTACCCTGGCTCCGGTAACGCGTCATCTGCCCTATCTCAAGCTGGCGATGAGTATCACGAATACGTCTAGCACACGTATCTTGGCGCGCCATACCGTCACCAACGGCCCCCTCATCACGCAGTGGCTTCAGCGGCTGATCGAGACGAATGAGACCGCCTCCTCTGCGGGTTTCGTCCTATTGGGAGAGATCGCTGGCGTGGCCTTGGATGAGCGCGCATTTGCTGACAAGCGCTATGCAGAGGTGTATGGCAAGGTCGGGGCTATTTGGCGACAAAATATCCGCCAATATTTACATGAGGGCGAGCAAGCTGCCCCACTCAACGGGTTGAGCCAGCTTACTCGCACGTCGCAAGGGGAGCCCTCTGACCCATTCATCACCCCCTGGGTAGAGCGCTACGGGCTTGTTGCGTGGACGCGCCAACTGATCCGCGTCACGACGCTGCCGATCATCCATCTGCTGTTTGCGGAAGGTATCGGAATGGAGTCCCACGGTCAAAATATCGTCGTCATTCATCGTGATGGCTGGCCTACACGCGTTGCCCTCAAAGATTTTCATGACGGCGTACGTTTTAGCAAGGCGCAGCTCGCCCGGCCCCAGCTGGCACCCAAGCTCGAGCCGGTGCCCCCGCGCCATGCCGCGCTCAATCGCAACTCCTTTATCGTCACCGATGATCTAGCAGCGGTGCGTGACTACTCTTGCGATGCCTTTTTCTTCATTGCGCTTGGTGACATGGCCATTTTTTTGAAGCGCCACTTTGGCTTGGAGGAGACGCACTTTTGGGCCATGGCGGCAGAGGTCGTCAAAGAGTACCAGCGCGAGCATCCCCAGCACGCTGAGCGCTATCGCTGTTTTGACGTGTTTACTCCAGAGTGGGAGGTAGAGGCACTGAGTCGTCGCCGTCTCTTTGGAGACGAGCAGCCCCAGGTCAAAAAGGTGCCCAACCCACTGGCCGCCTATGCACCTGAAGGAGCGCGCGTATGTTGAGAACGAACCAGCTAAAGCGTGCGCTGCTAGGGGGCAGGGAAGTCTACGGGGTGATGGCCTCAATACCGACCGCTGCCTCGATTGAGTTGATC
The DNA here is from genome assembly GCF_022348135.1 of Halomonas sp. McD50-4. Classification (NCBI taxonomy): domain Bacteria; kingdom Pseudomonadati; phylum Pseudomonadota; class Gammaproteobacteria; order Oceanospirillales; family Halomonadaceae; genus Halomonas; species Halomonas sp. McD50-4. The sequence goes on from NZ_JAKRFG010000003.1 coordinate 242,236, forward strand.
GGAGAAGCAGGCTTTGACTACGTGGTCATCGATACCGAGCACGTTCTGATCAACCCAGAAACCATCGAACACATGATCCGTACCGCAGAGAGCTATGGGATGACGCCACTGGTACGAGTGGCGGATACGAACCCCAAACAGCTGCTGCGCCTACTGGACGGCGGGGCGCAAGGCATCGTGTTGCCCAATGTGGCGTCGGCCGCGTCGTTAGCCGATGCGGTGGCTGCCTGTAAATACGCGCCTGAGGGAGCAAGAAGCCTCAACGCCGGTCGCCCTGGAGGGTTTGGTAAGTCCTCTCTCGCCGAGTACGTGGGGCAAGCCAACCAAGAAACGATGGTCATTGCCATGATTGAAAGCCACCAAGGCGTGCAGCAAATCGAAGCGATTTGCGCCGTGCCTGGCTTGGATATGGTGCTGGAGGGTGCGGCGGATCTTTCCCAGTCCCTGGGGGTGACGTGGCAAACCGACCATCCAGACGTCGTCCAGTCGCTCGAGCATGTGCAGCAGACGGCCCAGGCATTCGGCATCCCTTATTGCGCCTTTCTCCGCCACTCCCGCGCTAAAGCGCGATGGCAGGCGCGGGGTGTTCGCACCTTCATGCTGGGAGATGAACGAGGGATTGCGTTTCGCGCGCTGCAGAAGAGCCTTCACGAAGCTAAAGACGTTTCACACTGATCGATGTTTTCACGTTACTGATACTGTTTTGGAGGTTAGGCACATGACATTCGTTAATGCTCAGCACTATGCGCAACAGCAGATTCTGCAATGTTTGGTCGATGGGTGCTTGGTAGAAGGCTTGCTAGAGGGGCTCGATGCGCAGTGGAGCATCGTCGGTGACGACGAGAAAGCACTGACTGGCTTGTTTGGTGGTTTTACCCGTGATCCCGCGCAGCGTCTTTGGCGCTGGCCAGTAAAGCCGGGTTGGCATGTCACGATGCTGCTTCAGCCTGGTATCACACAGGCTTGGGAGAAAGTGCCGCAGACGCCTGTCGTGTTGGTCGACCATGCCGCAGGTCAGCATCACGCTTTGTCACCGGAGTCCTTCATGCATTACCTCTTTGCCAACGGGGGCGGGGATGACGCAGCCCTAACCCAGGGGCAGGAGGTGTTTTTGCAGGCGCTCTCCGATACGCTTTGGCAAGCGACCAGCTCGGTGAAGCATCAGGTAAGAACGGCGGATTTGCCCACGCTTGCCACGGCTGATCATTTTGCCGTGATGGAGCAGTGGGCATCGCTGTTGGATCGCCCTTATCACCCCACGGCGAAAGCCAAGCAGGGGTTGAATAATCAGGAGTATCACGCCTATATGGCGGAGTTCAATCGGCCTATCGAACTCCGCTGGGTCGCCATCGACAATAACGCTTTGCTCAGTGGTGACGGTGTCAACGAAGAAACGCCGCTGCCAGTGCGCTGGCTCGCCAGCGAGACCAGCGCTGGGATGTTGGAGCAGGAGATGGTCGAGCGAGGCCTGGCGCATACGCATACCGCCCTTCCGGTACATCCGTGGCAGCACGAGCATGCGTTGCCCCATTGGTTGCAAGACGCCTTTGAAGCCGGTGCCTGCGTGTCACTCACGACCGTCACGGAACCCTGGCTAGCCACCTCCTCGTTACGGTCGCTTGCGCCCACGACGGCCAGCCCGCACTTTCTCAAACTGCCCATGGCCATTTACTCTCTGGGGGCTTCTCGCTATTTACCGGCCGTGAAAATGATCAATGGCGATCTCAGTGCCCGCTTACTGCAGCAGGCCAAGGCACGCGACGCTCGATTAGCGCAAGGCCTCTATCTATGTGATGAAAGCAAGTGGTGGGCGTATATGCCGCAAGGGGCAACGCTCTTTGATGAAGCGCCTCGTCACCTGTCGGCCATGGTGCGTAGCTACCCCTCTGAGTTACTGGAAGACGATACCGTGCGTTTGGTGCCCATGGCCACGCTGGGAACGCCACTACCGGGTGGTGAGCACCATGTGTTCGATGACTGGTTAGCCGATCGGGAGTGGCAAGCGAGTGCATCATCCGTGAAAGCTCTCTTCGGCGAGCTGTGCGACCGCTTCTTCGAGATCAACCTACGCCTGTTTCGGTTAGGGATGCTGGCAGAAGTCCATGGGCAGAATGCGGTCATGGTCTTTAAATCAGGCCGGTGCCACGGCGTGCTGTTACGCGATCATGACTCGCTGCGTATCTGCGTTGAGCGGCTGGAACAGCATGGGATGCAGGATCCGTGCTACCGCATCAAGCAAGGTCACTCCAATACTCTTTACCACGATAGCCTGGAAGCCCTGCTGTTTTGGCTGCAAACCCTTGCCATTCAAGTCAATCTACGCGCCATCATCGACGCGCTGGTAGGCTACTACGGAGTCTCGGCGCACACTCTATGGGAGACGTTGGCGATACGGTTGAGAGCCCAACTGAATGAGGTTGCTTTTGACCAACACGACCGGGATAGACTGCTAAAGCAGTTGTTCGAGCAGGAGCAGTGGCCCTATAAACGCCTGATTTCACCGATCATCGAGCGAGCGGGGGGGCCAGGCAGTATGCCCTTCGGCACCAGCGCCACCTGTAATCCGCTTCGCCAAGTTATCGTTTCGAAGCAGCAACGCCACCAGGAAGCGGTCACGGAGCACTGAGTCAAAAGCCGCCTAGTAGATCCGCTAGGCGGCTATTCAATCAATATGCCGAATTAGCAAAACCAAGCGGGATGGTTTGCTTTCAGCGCTCGCCGCTTCTCGTCCTCCTGCGTCTGCTTTTCCTCTGCAGCGCTCGCTAGCGCCTCTGCGCGGTGAGGGGGCACCACGAAGAGCCCATCGTCATCTCCGATGACCAGATCTCCTGGGGTTATGACACACCCCTCGATTGTGACGGGCGTATTGATTTCACCCTCTAGCGAGAGTGCCCGGGTGGTTAACGGGCTTGTTCCCCGTGCAAAGGTGGGGAGCGGCAGCTGAGAAAGATGGGCCCAGTCGGTGACCGGTCCATTCGTCACCACGCCCGCCAAGCTCTTTTGTAAGGCGGCGTAAGCGCGAAACTCCCCCCAGCAGGCACGTTGAACATCGCTGCCGACGTCGATCACCAGCACGTCGCCTGGGCGTGCCATGATCAGCGCCTCACGGATGATGCTGCCATCCACATGGGGAATGCGTACCGTGAGGGCCGTGCCTAAAAGCCGAACAGGGCGCTTGAGTGGTAGCAGGGTCGCGATGGCTCCGATATCGGTAAAATGTCCGAGTGTCGAGGTGGCAATGTCCTCGAATCGTTGCCGCTGCTGGGGGGTGATGTTTTCTTGACGGGGAAGGACATGGAACATGGGACTCTCTGTGTTTACCTCGAGCGCGCTAATAGCGCGTGCGGTGCAGTAAATAAACGAAGAAGGGCGCGCCGATGCCGGCCACGAAAATGCCTGCGGGCAGGTCTTTGGGAAGAAAAGCGACCCGGCCCAGCAAATCGGCATATAGGACGATCAGTGCCCCGACCAGCGCTGATACGGGAAGAAGGCGTGCCATATGGCGTCCCACGAATTTAGACGCGATATGCGGTGCTAGTAAGCCCACGAAACTGATGGCCCCTGCATAGGCCACCGCAGCGCCTGCCAACACCACAGCACAGGCCAGTAGGATGACTCGGCTACGTATCACCGCGACGCCTAGCCCTTGTGCCACCTGATCCCCCAGCGCCATGGCATCTGCATGGCGGGCGAAGGCCAAACATACCGGTGTGGTCACCACCAGCCACGGCAGTAAGCCATAGACGTCCCGCCACTGGGCTGCATACAAACTGCCGGTGAGCCAGACGTAGGCCGACATGGCCGCAGCGTCGCTGCTAATGACGATTAAAAGCGTGGTGCCTGCGCCCATGGCCGCGGCCAAACCAATGCCCACGAGTACCATACGTGACGGGTGCAGCCCATTTTTCCAAGCGAGTGTAAAGACCAGCAAGGTCGATACCAGGGCACCCAACATGGCAAAGAGTGGCAGCCAATGAATGCTAAAAATGCTGCTAAGCAGTGCTAAAAATAGAACCGCCGCAAGGGCGGCACCGCTCGTGATGCCGATGACGTCAGGAGACGCCAGGGGATTACGCACGATACCCTGCAAGAGAGCACCTGCCATCGCCAAGGCGCTACCCACCAACATTGCCAGCACGATTCTCGGTAGGCGTAACTCCCAAACGATAAACGCAATGTCGCTACTATGCGGCGCTGCTAACGCCTTCACAACGTCCACGAACGCGGTAGGAAAGCTCCCCAAGCTCAGCGATACGCCCGCGCTGGCAAACAGCAAAACGGCCAAACCGACGACCGTGAGCAGCGACCGATCGTCATGGCGCTGTTCAGAAGAGATAAAGGAGTTTGAAATATGCGATGTCATTGGGCTGCCATGTTGCGTCGCGCCAGATAAATGAAGAAAGGCGTCCCTAGCAAAGCGGTCATCACGCCTACAGGGATCTCCTGGGGAGCAATTAAAAATCGCGACGCCACATCTGCCAGCAATAGAAGGCTGGCGCCCAGTAGCGCGCAGGCGGGCAACAGCCAGCGGTGATCGATACCAAACAGACTCCTCGCCATGTGAGGAACGATCAACCCTACGAACCCGATCATCCCTGACAAGGCCACGGAACTACCCGCCAATACGATCACGACGAGCCCAAGCAGCAGTTTGATCGTGGTGGCCTGTAACCCCAGACCTGTTGCCATGTCATCGCCTAACAAGAGCGCATTGGCATGACGGACCAGCAGGGTGCAGAGCAGGAGCGCTGCGCCAAATAGCGGTAATAAAGGAGCCACCAGCGCAAGTTCTCGCCCAGATACCGAGCCTGCCAGCCAGTAGAGCACGCTTTCGAAGCTTTGCTGATCGATCACTAGGAGCCCCTGGCTAAAGGCGACGAACATGGCCGTCACGGCCACCCCGGCCAGTACGACGCGCAGCGGCGATAGCTCTCCGCGTCGTCCTCTACTGAGCAGAATGACTAAGAGCGCCGCCACCGATGCACCGAAAAGCGCCGCCCAGACATAGTGGGCAGGCGCTGAAAGCGGCAGTAAAGACACGGCCACCACGACAAAAAACATGGCCCCCGCGTTGATGCCTAGGATACTAGGTGAGGCCAGCGGGTTGCGTGTGATGGTTTGCATCAGAGCCCCGGCAATGGCGAGGCTCGCACCCACTAACGCTGCGATGATCGCCCGCGGTAGACGCTCGGTGATGAGGATGATGTGTGCGACATTGCCGGGATCATAGTGATGTAAGGTTGACCACAGCGCGTGCCACGCAATATCGGTCGTTCCTGATAGCGTGCTGGTTAAAAATGCGCTCCAGGTCACCACCACCCCAAACAGCAGCCCGAGACTTTTAGCGAGGTGGCTATCTAGCATCCTGCGTCTCCTGGCGGCTAGCAAGCGCATCACCTAGCTCGAGGCCTTCAAGACCATAGTGGCGATACAGGTCATCGAGCATGGCATTGGCGGCGAGTATACCGCCGCCCATCATCCAGTTGACGGGGTCGACTTCGAATACCCGCTGATGTTCGACGGCCTCTAGCTGCTGCCACAAAGGGTGGGACGACCAGTGCTGGTAGTTATCGAGAATGGCGGGGTCCGGCTCCAGCAGCACGAAAATGACATCGGCATCCAACATAGGGATGTTCTCCGTGCTGGAAAGCTTCATGCCCCACCCGTGCGTGTTCAAGGTGTCGGGTTGTTCGAACCCTAGCTCGTCGAGAATATAGCCTGCAAAGCCGCCCGAGTAGATACGCAGGTGATCACTTTTGAAGCGGATCACCGCGACTTTTTGCGGCCACGCGTCTCCGAGCGCGTCTGCTATCTGTCGGTGAAAGTCGTCGACCCGTATCGCCCAATCGCGCAGTAACGCATTGGCTGCTTCCTCGCGTCCTGTGGCATCAGCCACCAGGGTCAGCGTCTCTTTGAAATCATAAACGTTATCGGCCGTGGCAGTGGGGGCAATGGCTGTCAGCAACGGCCGTATTCTCTGATGACGAAAATCCGTGGCCACGATGACATCAGGGTTCAGCCAAGCGATTTTTTCCAAGTTTGGCTGTGTTTCCAGGCCCACGTGCGGCACGTCGTTTAATTCGTCGCGTAGGTAGCGATACATGGGTTTTTCCAACCATGAGTCCACCACGCCAATGGGAGTGATCCCCAAGGCGACGGCGCTATCGGTGGCTCCTTGGTAAAGCGTTACGACGCGTTCAACGGAGTGTGTTTGGCTCCTAAGGGGTTGGGCGGCACAGGTAGCGCCCATCAAGCTCACGACGAAGGCAACGCTCAGCAGCGTCTTCCCCCATGAAGGTCGCCATGTGATTCGGTGCGTTTGAAAGGGGATCATTTGGCTCTTCCTTGAAGCGACGTTTGCGGCTGGCCGTTTGAGGAGGAAGGTATCGCCATGTTCAACGAGGCACCTGTGCGCCCCAGCATCCACGCCAGAGGGAGACATGCCAGCGCGATACCCGCCAAGACAAAAAAGGCCACATGCAGGGCAGAGGCACTGGCCTCGGAGTAGGCAATGCCCAGCTCCAGGGAGGCGCGAACACTCATGTCGTAGTAGACCGATAGGGCGACCACCCCGAGTGAGGAGACGAGTCGACGCGCCATGTTGTTCATGGCCGAGGCCTGGGCCACCTGCTGCTCAGGAAGATCTTTCATGCCCACCGTGGTCGCTGGTAAGTAAGCGAACCCCAACCCCATGCCGCGAAGCCCCATCCAGGCTGCGATGATCCAAACGGAGGTCGCCCCGCTCAGCGTGCCGAGGCCTATCAAGCTGATGACCGTGGCAATCAGGCCTAAACCAATACACCATTGAGGGGGTGCCCGGTCGATACAGCGGCCTGCAATGGGTGAACAGGCAGCGGCAGCCAGCGCAGTGGCGATAAACACGAGGCCTGTCGTCAGCGGGCTAAAGCCCAGCGTGTTCTGCATCCACAGAGGGATTAACAAGATGCATCCAAACAGGATGATCGATTGCAAACAGGCGAGCAGCACGCTGTAGCGAAAGCGAGGGTGGTGAAACAGTGACAGGTCGAGTAGCGGCTGAGCCTGCTGTCGCTCGACGCGTATGAAAAGCGTTAACGCGATGGCACCTAGCAGGAGCGGTACGAGAGTAGCGGGACGCAACAGGTCTGATAACGTTTCAACGCCGTTGAGAGACAGCAGTACGCCCCCGATACCCAGCGTGATGAGACAAAAGCCCGGTAAGTCAAACTGGCGTCGAGGCGGCCGCGAGTCGGCGGATAAATAACGGTAACCGCATATCAGCCCTAGGATCGCGAAGGGCATATTCATCAAAAACAGGGCGCGCCAGTGGCTGACCTCCAGCAGTAGCCCTCCCACCGTTGGTCCGATGGCGGGCGCCATCATCACGGCAAAGCCCCATACACCGCTGGCACGTCCCCGCTGTTCGCGCGGGTAAGCAGAAAAAATCAACGACAGAGACAGCGGAATCATCAAGCCAGCGGCGATTCCTTGCACGCCTCGGGCTACGATGATGCCATTGAGATGTGGCGCTAAGGCACCCAGCCCCGAGCCGGCCAAAAAACCGCACAGGCCCACGAGGTAAACCGTTTTTCGCCCCCATCTGCCCGCTAAATAGCCCGTTAGCGGCATTGTCATCGCCATGGCAATCATAAAGATGGTCACCACCCAGCTGACCTCGGTGGCGCTAGCGTTAAACGTCACCATGAGGTCAGCGACGGCTAGGTTAAGAGCGCTGTTATTGAGGCTGACGGTAAAGGTGCCCAGTAGCACGCTGATCAGCACTTTTTTGCCGTTGGAGGTCGCGTTCGGCATGAAACCCGCTTTCTGAGATGTCATGGGGATATGGCAAAGCAGACGTGCTGCTATGACGCCTTAGCCAGAGGGGGATGATGCCATGTTAAAGGTATTTAATGCAAATAGTTATCAGTTGTGATTGGGCGGGGGTGCGTCAGTCGCCGCGCTCTCAAAGGAGAGCAGCCGCTACCTCTACTGCACCAAACATCGCCACCCCGGCGGCCACCGGCCAGCCCAGTGAGCGCAGGCGTCGCCACACCAATAGCGTGACGCCAAGGCCTATCGCTGTGGCGAGCCAAGAGATGGCGTTGGGGTTGACCGGTACGATCGAGACGCCCAACACGGCGGCAATCATCATCGGGCCCAGAATCACCAGCCATTGGGGCATGGCATTCATGCCCGCTGCGCTACCAAGACGGCGCTGCATCCATAAAAAGGGCACCACTCGCATCAGCAACGTGCCGAGTGCGCAGATAATGACGGCGATCCACATGGTGCTGCTCATGGGCGGCTCCTCCGTGGTTGGAACGTGACCGTATAAAAGCACAGCGCGCCGCAGGCGGCGGCCAGCGGAATCGCGACATTGCTCCACCCGGCCAAGTTCAAGGCCAGCGCGGCAAGGATGGTACACAGCATGGCGGCGGCCCAGCGCTGGTCGGTAAAGCGCGGTGCCACCATGGTAAGAAATAGGGCTGGAAGGGCGAAGGGCATGATCTCCCCCAGCAGCGGCCAGCGGGCGGTGACCGCCTCGCCGCCGGACGCGCCGACGATGGTACCGATGATCCACACCGCCCACGCCAGCAGCGAGGCACCCACGAACCAACTGAACCGCTTGACTTCCGGTAGCTGGGGTAGCCGTGTGAGTGCCAAGGCAAAGACTTGGTCGGTCAGGCCGTGCATCAACCAAGGCCAGTGGCGGCTGCGGGGCAGCAGCGCGGCCAAATTGGGGCCGTACACCACGTGGCGCACGTTGATGAGCAGCGTCATGATGACCACCAGCCACAGCGGTGCGCCCGCGGCAATCATGCCCACGAACAGAAACTGCGACGCACCCGCATAGATCAGTGCTGAAATGGCGGCGGCTTCCCAGGTGGTAAAACCGGCCTGCGTCGCGACCAAACCAAACGAGAGCGCGACTGGAATATAGCCGCCTAGTAGCGGAATGGCTTCACGCACACCCTGTAAGGCAGAGCGCAGCGATGAGTGCTGGGCGTTAACGGTGTGATCGGCTGGCTGGCTCATGAGCGGGTGCCCTCTAGCCCGTAGGTGACGGTGAGCAGCAGAGTGGCTTCTGCCGCCTGAGTGCGGTAAAGGTGTGGCTGATCGGCGGGGAAAGTGACGCTATCGCCGGGAGCGAGCGAGAGCGTTGCGCCTTCTGGTCCGGCTTCCAAATAGCCGCTGATCAGCGTCAGCGTCTCTTGGGTGCCCGGTGTGTGGGCCTCGGCGTGGCGCAGGGTGTGGGGCGCGCAGCGCATCCAGTAGGCATCTACCTGTGGTGCGCCTTTACCTTGGTCAATCAACTGTACCTGCACGCCATCCTCGCCGAGCGGCACGCTAATCGGTGCAACTAGGGTGCCAAACGGAACGTTGAGTTGGACGGCCAGCCGCCAGATCGTGTCGAGCGTCGGGTTGCCATTGCCTTGCTCTAAGCGGCATAGGTTGGATTTCGCGATGCCCGCCGCGTTGGCAAGTTGCGAGAGCGATAAATCCTGCGCTTTACGAAGCGCTTGGAGGTGTTGGCCTAGCGTAACAAGAGAGTGCTCGTCCATGGACGTCCTCGCTGTTCCTTTTATAGAACGTTCTATATAAGGAACAGCGATATGTCAATCGACGAGCCACAAAGGAGCGTTAATCAGGCTTACGCGCTCGACAGGCGGCGGCGGTAAACAGAACATCGGTGGAGGAGTTGAGCGCCGTTTCGGTAGAGTCTTGCACCACGCTAATCACAAAGCCAATGGCGACGGCCTGCATGGCCACTTCGGTCGGAATGCCGAACAGGCTGGCGGCCATGGGAATCAGCATCAACGAACCGCCCGCCACGCCAGACACACCGCAGGCCGCCAGAGCCGATACGATGCAGAGCAGCAGCGCGGTGGGGAAATCCACGCTAATTCCCAGGGTGTGCGTAGTCGCCAGCGTAATCACGGTAATGGTGATCGCCGCCCCGCACATATTGATGGTGGCACCTAATGGAATAGAGATCGCGTAGGTGTCGGCATCCAGGTCCAAACGGCGGCAAAGTTCCAGGTTGACCGGAATGTTGGCCGCCGAGCTGCGAGTGAAAAACGCCGTAATGGCGCTGCCCCGCAGGCAGGCAAACACCAGCGGGTAAGGATTTTGGCGGGTAGCCAAGTAGACCAATAGTGGGTTACTTACTAGCGCAACGAACAGCATACAGCCAACGATCACCCCCAATAGCTGGGCGTAGTTCAGCAGTGCCTGAACGCCAGACTCCGCGAGTGTACCGGCCACTAAGCCGAAAATACCCAGGGGGGCCAGGCGAATCACCAGGGTGACGATACGCGTAATGGCGGCGGATAAATCGCTCAGCGCTTGGCGAGTCGTGTCGCTGGCCTGGCGAAGTGTCAACCCCAAACCAATGGCCCAGGCCAGAATGGCGATGAAATTGGCGTCCATCAGAGCCGTCACAGGGTTCGCCACCGCGTTGAGCAGTAAGTCACGCAGCACGGTGAAAATATCGCTCGGCGGGTTGCCGTCGACTTGTCCCGCATCCAAGGCCAGCTCCGTGGGAAGTGCGAAGCTTGCGGCTACGGCAATCAACGCGGCAATCAGCGTACCTGCGACGTAGAGTAAGAGCACCGAGCGAATATGGGTCGGCTGGCCCGCCTGATGGGCGGCAATGGCCGCCGCCACCAGTACGAAGACCAAAATAGGCGCCACGGCTTGCAGCGCGGCAATGAAAAGCTGCCCGAGAAGCGCTACATCGCTGGCTATGTCGGGTACGAGTAGGGCCAACAGCACCCCAGCGACAATACCGATGACGATTTGAGGAATAAGCCCCAGCCGTAACAAGGGTCGAAAAACAGTGGTAGCGGTGGCAAACATTGCGTGACTCTCAGGTAGTAAAAAGGGGGAAGCGATGCGGCGGTAAGCGCCACCGCGCCTGAAAGGGGCAGCATTCTATCAGTTGAGGGCTTCTCTGGGGTGGGGGTGCCAAAAATCGGCACTCGCTGTCACAGAGATGAGCGCCAGACTATACTTCGCTTGCTGCGGGGCATCGTCGCAGCGTGGCTTTAGTGCTACTTCCCGCCTATCCCAAAAGAAGAAGAAGGAACGTTTCATGCGTATGAAAGTGTTGTTTGCTGCACTGCTGATGATGTGCAGCTCGTCGCTCGTCATGGCGGCCGACTACTACATCGATATCACCAACCGTACTGGCTACACCATTTACTATATGTACGTGAGCCCGGCGGATTCGAAAAGTTGGGAGGAGGACGTGCTGGGCAGCGACGTGTTGATGAATGGGGATACCCAGCGCGTGACGCTAACGGGGTATAAAAGTCCCTTATTCGATATTCGCTTGGTCGACGAGGACGATGACAGCTATACCTTCTGGAACGTCGATGTTTCTACCCAAGATATCGTGGTGACGCTAGAGCATTTAGACTAATCATAAAAACGGCCTGCCACTCGAAGAGCGGCAGGCCGTTCGCATCGCTCGTTAGGGACGAGCGTTCAAACACTTCAAGCAGCGGCGCTGGCTTGTGCCACGGAGGGGCGGTTGGCTGCTGACAAGGCGTTAGCCGTTTGATCGACGCTGAAACGTGCCATGTCGGCATAAGCCTGTTCGGTAAGGGCGAGCACATCGGGAGAAGCGCCCCATTTCAACAACATGTCATCAATATGGCGCTCAGCCGCCTCAAACTGGCCACAATGGCTCAGCAGTTTGGCAATGGTGTAGTCACACTGCGGTGTATCGAACATCTCTTCCTTGATTTCTTGAATGGCCAGTTCAAGGCCCGCCTGCGAGATATCGACCAGAGAATGGGTATGCATGCCACGACTCCTTGTGAATGCCATTGGCTGCTCGAAATAGCAGCGTAAGTGTCGAAACGCTATTTGTACGCGTCTTGTACTCTTCGAGAGTAATACAGAGATTGGTGAGAATCAATCACCGTTTTCGACTGTCTGCAAAAATTCACATGGATCAAAAGCCATAAAAAATCCCCACATTTTGTGTGGGGATTTTCGCTGTGATGGAGCGCTCAGCGTCTATCATTAGAGCGTCATAGTGGCTAGCAAAGTGACCAAACAGCCTGTGAAGAATGACACGGTGGCAACGGTCACTACGTCAGGTTGTTTTGCTTTTGCACGACTATGCTTTTGTTCCATAAGAAATTTCTCAAGATGCTCTCGGCTGCCAGGCTGGGTGCCCTGGTAGATGTGTTGACGGATCATGCAACCTCCCAAACGGTCGGTAATGTGGTCGATCCCCCCTCAGAGAGTACAGCTGCGCCAAGTTTCATGCCCTGACGAGCGCGATGAACTCATACCCACAGCATAGACCAGCGGCACCGAAAAGGAGTTCATAAAAGCTATACAAAATGTTAACGATGATGACATGATCGGGTCATGAACGCAGTGTCCAGTAGCCACCCCAGAGCCGCGTGATGGTGGTGATCAAGCACGCAGCAGCGAACAGGCAAGCCAACAAGGGAAACGCCGTGGGGAACAAACAGAACAACACGAACGCCGCGACCGTTTCGGTGCCCTCGGTCAAGCCTTCTAAATAGTAAAAGGCTTTTTTAGGAAAGCTGGGCCGTTCTATCTGCCGTGCCTTGGCGGCGATGGCGAAGGCCAAAAACGATGTGCCGGTACCAATGAACGCAAAGAGCAGCAGCGCAGCGGGCAGCGCATTCTGCGCAGGGTCGGCCAGCGCAAAGCCGAGCACTACCGACGCATAAAAGACAAAATCAAGCCCAATGTCTAGAAAGCCGCCCGCGTCGCTTTGCTGATTATTCAGCCGGGCCAAGGCACCATCTACCCCATCTCCCACACGATTGAGCACGATTGCAGCCAACGCCCACCCGTACTGTTCGAATGCCAGTAGCGGCAAGGCGCTGAGCCCCACGATGAAGGCCGCTAGCGTGACTTGATCAGCGGTAATTTTTTGACGATGCAGGATGTCAGCAAGCGCGAGAAGCGGTCGCTGGGTCAGCGGCATGGTAAAGCGGTCTAATACGATGATATCTCCGTAAAAGGGGACTGGGTTTAATGTTAGTAGCGGCTAATGATTAAGACTAAAGTGTTTAGACTTTGGTTGTAATAACAGCCAATTCGCTGGACTAAAGGCTTATTGCAGTGAATAAAGGGCACCACAAACGCCAGCGGCGCTGGTAAAAATGCCGTAGGGCCTGCCCCGTGTTGAGCCCTTTCGTTCACCCTGACTGCGAGCGGTACGTTAATAATGCGCAGAACTGCTACGATGACGCTGTGGGATCAGCTTTGGCACTCCCACGATCAAGTCAAAAACCTTCTGATGGGTGCGTTGCCTACCTCAAGTACCGGTGGCTCCTCATCCCGCAGCGAGGCTAATGGTACACAAGGCAGCAGCGGCCACTCACCCCGTCCTCCTGCGTATAACCGAGCGCAGAAAATCGGCTTGGTGCTGGGGCCATTGCTGTTTGCAATGGTAGTGATGTTTTTCCACCCGGCTGATCTTAGCTTCGAAGGCCGGATGGTCCTGGCCACTACCTTGTGGGTAGCGGTGTGGTGGATTACTGAAGCCATCCCGATTCCTGTCACTTCTCTGCTGCCGATTATTCTCCTACCCATTACCGGGGCGTTGGAGAGCAACGCCGTTACGGCGGCCTACGGCAACCCGATTATTTTCCTGTTCCTGGGCGGCTTTATGATCGCCCTGGCGATGGAGAAGTGGGATCTACATAAACGCATTGCGCTGTCGATCATCTCCGTGCTCGGTACTAGCATCAACAGCATCGTGTTTGGTTTCATGGCGGCGACGGGCTTCTTGTCCATGTGGGTGTCCAATACCGCCGCTGTGATGATGATGCTGCCTATTGGCACTGCGATTGTCTATCAAGTCACCCAGGAACTGAATAAAACCGAAGGTGACCACAGCGACGAAATCGATAAATTCAGCAAGGCGCTCATTTTCGGCGTGGGGTATGGTGGCACCATTGGTGGTTTAGGCACGCTGATCGGCACGCCGCCGAACATTATCCTGGCGGCGATCGTGAACGAGCTGTTCGGTGTCGAGATTTCGTTCGCGGGCTGGCTGATGTTTGCCTTCCCGGTGGTAGTGACGCTGCTGTTGATTGGCTGGGTAATGCTGACGCGCTTCATTTATCCGATCAAGCTCGCCAAATTGCCGGGCGGCCGGGCGCTGATTCGAAAAGAGAAAGAAGCGCTGGGTAGCATCACCTTCGAAGAGAAGGCGGTGCTCGGTGTGTTCCTGTTTGCCGCGTTCTTCTGGATTACCCGCTCGTTTCTTTGGCAGGGACAGATCTTCAATATTCCAGGCATTAACGACACCATGATTGCGATCACTGCTGCCGTGGCGCTGTTTCTGATTCCTTCGCCCAATAAAGGTGGCTGCCTGTTGGGGTGGGACGTAGCCAAAGACGTGCCGTGGGGCATTTTGCTGCTGTTCGGCGGCGGCTTGGCGATTGCCGCAGGTTTTGGCTCATCGGGTCTGGCTTCATGGATTGGCGGCCAAATGAGCGTGCTAGAAGGCGTCAACTTCCTGCTGGTCATTTTGCTGGCGACAGGCATGGTGCTATTTTTGACCGAGATCACCTCCAACACGGCCACAGCGACGATGATTTTGCCGGTGCTAGCCTCATTGGCGCTGGCGCTCGATATTCATCCGTTCGTGCTGATGGTGCCAGCGGCCATGGCGGCCAACTGCGCCTTCATGCTACCGGTAGGCACCCCGCCCAATGCGATCATCTTCGCCACGGGTAAAATCAAAATCATCGAGATGGTGCGCAACGGTTTCTGGCTCAACATCATTGCGATGCTGTTGATCGTGGCCGCGGTCTACTTCCTGCTGCCGATGCTGTGGGGCGTGGATCTCACCACCTACCCGGATGCGTTTAGAGATTAATCTAGGTTAATTTTATGTCACTAGCACAAAGCCCTCATCCTTGCGATGGGGGCTTTGTGTATGCGGGTTACGGCGCGAAAGATGACCTTAAGACGACGAGGAGGGTTTTCGACAAACCAGAGTGATTATCTATAGTGGCTTTAGTAACCCCACCTGTACGGATGCACCCTTCAAGGAGACCCGCAATGGAACTGCTGAGACAAGTTCGCGATTATTTACAAGACTACTCACTTAAGCTCGCTACTGCCGAATCCTGTACGGCAGGACTGATTGCGTCGGAACTGGCGCGGGTGCCAGGCAGTGGCCAATCGATGGATTGCGGCCTTGCCGTGTACTCGCCAGAGGCTAAGCAGCGTTATCTTTCGGTAAGCGCTCAAACCCTTGAGCGTTGTGGTTTGACCAGCGAGGCGACATCCAAAGAAATGGCCGTGGGGGCACTCACTAACAATGATGCCAATGTTGCGATAGCCAATACCGGTATCGCTGGCCCAGAGCCCCACGATGGCATTCCCGTAGGAACGGTATGCTTTGCCTGGGCGTTTCGGTACGAGCAGCAGATTTATCTCATCGCAGAGACACGGCATTTTTCAGGTGACCGTAACGAAGTGCGTTTAGCGGCGGCCCACTACGCTTTGAAGCGCTTAATGACTCACCACGCTGCAGTGGTAGAGGGAGAGGTCAGCGCCGTCGCTCATCAAGCCCATCAAGCCCATATTCAAACCGCGTTGCGGGTCGTGCCCGCCATCGATCCGCAGCAAGAAGTCGAGCGCCGTGTGATGTTTCTCTATCGCCAACTCCTAAACTCTGGGCAAAAGAGCTTGGTGTTGGGTATCAGTGGCGGGGTCGACTCCACTGTAGCAGGGCGCTTGGCGCAGTTGGCGGTAGAAAAAGCTCGCCAAGAGGGTGTGTCAGCCCACTTCTATGCGATGCGTTTACCCTACGATACTCAGCACGATGAAGCAGACGCCCAGCAGGCGTTGGCATTCATCAAACCCGATAGCGTGCTGAGTGTGAATATCCAGGCCGCGAGCGATGCAATGTTGGCTTCGCTTGAAGCAGGTGGGCTGGGCTTTACCGATGCGCAGCAACGCGATTTTGTCCTGGGCAATATCAAAGCGCGTCAACGTATGTTGGCTCAATATGCTGTCGCAGGGGCTAACGCGGGGCTGGTCGTGGGAACCGATCAGGCGGCGGAGGCGCTCATGGGCTTTTTTACCAAATATGGCGATGGGGCCTGCGATATCGCTCCATTAACCGGTCTGACTAAAGCCCAGGTACGCCAATTAGGTGCGGTGCTAGGCGCGCCCGAAGCGCTGGTAGAGAAGCAGCCCACGGCTGATCTAGAGACTCTGAAACCCCAGCTAGCCGATGAGGAGGCACTTGGCGTTAGCTACGCAGATATCGATGCTTTCTTGACGGGTAAACAGGTAAGCGAGGAAGCGCGTGCCACGATGATACAAACGTATCAGCGCTCAGCGCATAAACGGCACCTGCCCATCACCCCCTGAGCGCTAGCGTCGCGGTGTGAGGTTGTTATGATGCAGCTAACGTTTCTGTATCGAGTGCGTCATGCGATTACTTCACACCGCCGATTGGCATTTGGGGCGGCTATTCCATAATCTCTCCCTGCTAGAAGACCAGCGCCATGTGTTGCAGCAGCTGCTGGCGATCATCGACCGCGAGCAGGTGGATGCCGTGCTGGTCGCAGGCGATATTTACGACCGCTCGGTGCCACCCGCTGCGGCGGTCACGCTGCTGGATGAGATATTGGTCGAGCTGTGCGAGAAGCGCAGCCTGCCGGTCATCATGATTTCCGGTAACCACGACGGTGCCGAGCGCTTGGGATTTGGCGCCCGCCATTTGCGTCAGGCCGGGCTGCATATCCTCACCGACCTGGCCACCTGCGATCAGCCGGTCACGCTAACGATGGGCGGTGACACGTTGGATGTGTTCGGCATCCCCTACGCCGATCCAGAGTACGTGCGCAGCGCGTTTGGCGTGGACGTGCGCGACTTCGACGGCGCCCACCGCTACCTGCTGGAGCGCATCGAGGCGCAGCGCCAGCCGGGCCGCCCGACGATGCTCATGAGCCACTGCTTTGTCGATGGCGGCACCGCCAGCGACTCCGAGCGCCCGCTCACCCTGGGCGGGGCGGAGAGCGTGGCTTGGGAGCCCATGCAGCGTTTCGACTACGTGGCGCTTGGCCATCTTCACGGCCCGCAAACTCGCGGTGGCGAGCACATTCGCTACAGCGGCTCGCTGCTGAAGTACAGCTTTTCCGAAGCCACTCAGCGTAAAGGCGTCACCCTCGTCGAGGTGGGCAGCGAAGGTGTCACCCAGATCGAGCATCATCCGCTGCTACCCCGTCGTGACGTACGCGTACTGGAAGGCGAGCTGACGCAGCTGCTGGCCCAAGGCGCCAGCGATCCCTACGCCGATGACTACTTGCTGGTGCGCCTCACCGACCGCCATGCCATTCTCGACCCCATGGGCAAACTGCGGGAGGTCTACCCCAACGTGCTGCACCTGGAGAAGCCCGGCATGCTGGAAGCAAAAGGGCGCCAGCAGCTAGACCGCGAGCGGCTGCAGTTCAGCGCGCTGGATATGTTCAGCGACTTTTTCACCCAAGCCAGCGGTGAGCCGATGAGCGACGAGCAGGCCCGCGCCATGAGCGAGCTGATCACCACCCTCAGCCGTGAGCAAGAGGGCCAAGCATGACGCCGTTGACACTCACCATGCAGGCCTTTGGCCCCTTTGCGAGTACTGAGGCCATCGACTTCACCGCGCTGGGTAGAAGCCCGCTGTTTCTGATCAACGGCCCCACCGGGGCGGGTAAAAGCTCGATCCTCGATGCGATGTGTTTTGCCTTGTACGGCCAAACCACCGGCAACGAGCGCGACGCTGGCCAAATGCGCTGCGACCAAGCGCCCGCGACCCTGCTGACCGAAGTGACGCTGACGTTCCGTCTACGAGATGCCATTTATCGAGTGCGCCGAGTGCCGCAGCAGGAGCGCCCCAAAGCCAGCGGCGAAGGCACGACCACGCAAGCGGCGGAAGCTCAATTATGGCGAGTTACTCCCAAGGGCGAGGAGGACGAATGCTTGGTGGCACGAAAGATCACCGATGCCAACGTCCAGCTGCAGCAGTTGCTGGGCTTGGATGCGCGTCAGTTTCGCCAAGTCATGGTGCTTCCCCAGGGTAAATTTCGCGAGCTGCTGCTGGCGGGCTCGAAAGAGCGCGAAGAGATTTTTGCCCAGCTGTTTCAAACCGAAATTTTTCAGCGTATCGAGCAGCGCCTGCTGGATCGGGCCAAGCAGATCGTCCGTGAGGTGAACGACCACCGCCAGCGGGTGCAGGGCATCCTGTCGGCCAGCGATGTCGAGAGCGAGGCCGCGCTACAGGAAGCGCTCGCCGCGCTCGACCCGGATCATCACGCCGCCAAACAGGCGCTGGCGGCCGCCACCGAGCAGCGCGAGCAGGCCGTGGCGACCGCCCAGGCGGGCACGGCGCTGGCCCGCCAGTTCGAGCAGCACGCCACGCTGGTCAAGGCAAAAGCGGCCCTATTGGAGCAGCAGCCCGCGATTCAGCACGCCCAAGCGCAGCTGCACCGGCACGAACAAACCCAAGCGCTCGCTACGCCGTTTTACGCGCTGCAAAGCGCCGAGAAAAACGCCGCTGCCGCCGAGAGCGAATGCCAGGCCGCCCAGCAGGCCATAGCCCCTCGACAGGCCGCCCATCAGCAGGCCCAGGCGGCACTGGCGGAGGCCAATGCCCAGCATGAGCGGGTGCCCGCGCTGCAGCGTCAAGCGTATGAGTGGGAGCAATCCCTCGCTACGTGTCAGGAGCTGGCCACGCTGGAAGGGCAGCGCGCCACCCTTGCCCAACAGGTCGCCCAAGCGCTCGAGACGTTAGAGCAGACGCAGCAAGAGGCCACCCGCCAAGAGCAGCACGCCATCGAGCAAGAGATGCGCTGGCACCAGGGCCAGGCGGCGCTGCTGGCCCAGCGGTTGGACAGCGGCCAGCCCTGCCCGGTGTGCGGCAGCCGTGAGCATCCGGCTCCCGCCACTCCCTCCCAAGCGCTGGTGACGCAAGCGGAGATGAAGCAGGCACGCAATGTTTACGAGCACGCTCGCCAGGCCTGGGTGAGTGCCCAGCAGCATGCCCAGGGCTTGGAGCAGCAGTCTCACCACCTCGACGAACGTTGCCAACGGCTTCGCGAGCAGTTGGGCGATAGCGTGTCGCTGGAGAGCGTGAACGCGTCGTTAGCCTCTGTGAACCGCGAGATCGACACCTGCGAACGGACCTGGAAAACGGCCCAGGCCCAGGCCCAAACGGCTCATATGGCGCTCACTCAAGCACAAACCACGCTAACCGAGGCCACCCAGCGCCAAACCGAGGCGCAGCACACGTTAGGCACCGCTCGAACCGAGTGGCAAGCAGCGCTGCAGGCCAGCCCCTTCAGAGACGAAGCGGCGTTTACCGCTGCCCGCCTAGAGGCGTCGGAACAGCAGCGCCTGAGTGAAAGCGTCGCGCGTTTTCAGCGGGAGCTCGCCAAATTGGAGGGGCAGCTCGAGGCCAGCGAGCCGCTGCTGGAAGGCAAAACGCCCCCCGACGTTGCTGCCTTGGAGACCCACGCCGAAGCGGCCAAGTCTCACGAAGCGGCGTGCCGCCAAACGTATCAGCGCTTGGCGGCACGCGTCGATCAGCTTACGAGTACCCAGCAGCGCTTGGCGGAGGCACGCCGCGCCGAGGCAGCGCTGGAGGAGCAGTATCAGCTTTGGGGAACGCTCAGCGAGGTCGCCAACGGCCGCACCGGTCACCGCATTAGCCTGCAGCGCTTCGTGCTGGGCGTGCTGCTGGACGATGTGCTGATCCAAGCCTCCGAACGTCTGGTGCGAATGAGCCGCGGGCGCTATCAGCTCGTGCGCCGGGAAGATCCTTCCAAAGGCAATAAAGCCTCAGGGCTCGAACTCGACGTGGCCGATACTTACACTGGCAAGAACCGTCCGGTGGCCACGCTCTCCGGTGGGGAATCGTTCATGGCCGCGCTGTCGTTGGCCCTAGGGCTTTCCGATGTGGTCCAGGCCTACGCGGGGGGGATTCAACTGGATACGCTGTTCATCGACGAGGGGTTTGGCAGTCTGGACCAAGACGCGCTGGATCAAGCCATCGCCATGTTGAGCGAACTACAAATGAGCGGGCGAACGATAGGGATCATTTCCCACGTCAGCGAACTCAAAGAGCAGATGCCAGTGCGCATCGAGGTGAGCGCTAGCCGTCATGGCAGTTCGGTCGCGGTAAAAGGGGCGCTGGGCTAAGTGCGAGTGCAGGATCGATTCATGCTGTATTCATGTAGCATGCGCTATAACGAACATTAAACGACCCGCGTTCGACCCGTCGAATGAGTATCCATTGAGGAGTGCAAGGATGAACGCAAGCAAAATTCTTCAGCAGTTGATGAGTCAGGCCAGCGGCAGCAAGGGCAGTAGCGGCGGCATGGATGTCAAAGGCGTGATCGATGGCCTCTCCCGCCAGCTGGGCGGCAATGGCAGCCAAGGCACGCAACGCAGCGGTTCCAGCGGTTTCGACATGAAAAGCCTGCTGGGCGGTGGTGCCCTGGGCATGCTGGTGGGCTCGAAGCGTGGCCGCAGCATGGGCGGCAAAGCGCTCAAATATGGTGCCATTGCGGGAGTCGGCGTACTGGCCTGGAAGGCGTGGCAAAGTACTCAGGAGAAGGAGAAGAAGGGGGCTGGGACCCAATCCTCCTCGGAAGGCGAGCGTGTCGAGGTGTTGAGCGGCGAGGTTCAAGAGCGCCGCAGCTTGGAGCTGCTGCAGGCCATGATCATGGCCGCCCGGGCGGATGGCCATATCGACGAGCAGGAGCAGGCGCTGATTACCGATCAGATCGATGCCCTCGGCGCGGATGAGGAGATGCACCGCTGGGTCGAACAGCAGCTAAAAGCCCCGCTGGACGCCCAGGCATTGGCCCGTGAAGCGGACTCTCCCCAGGCCGCTCGCGAAATGTATTTGATCAGCGTCGCCGTGATCGACGACCAAAACCCCATGGAGCGCGCCTGGTTGGATCAACTCGCCAGTGCGCTAAACCTAACGCCTGAGATGGCGGCAGAGCTCGAGCGTCAGGCGCAGCAGGCTGGCTAATGCTCGATACGCTCAACTTCTGGCTAGCCACTGGCTTTGGGTTGGGGCTAGCGCCCGTTGCGCCGGGTACCTTTGGGTCACTGATTGGCCTGCCGCTGGCGTGGTGGCTCTTGGGCCGCCCAACGGGGCAGCAGGCGGTCATCATCGCGCTGATGCTGATAGCGGCCGTGCCGGTCTGTCATATCGCTGCGTGGCATTATGATGGCCTGGACCATGGCAGCATCGTCGCCGATGAGTACGTCGCTTTTCCGCTCGCGGTGCTGGGGCTAAAAGCCGCCCGCCATCCGCTGGTACTGGCATTGGCGTTTGGCGTCTACCGCTTCTTCGATGGATTGAAACCGCCGCCCATTCATTTGGCAGAATACGTGAGCGGCGGGTTCGGTATCGTGTTGGATGACGTCATTGCCGCGCTGGTGAGCTGGCTGGTGGTCGCGCTGCTGCTAACGCTCTGGCAGCGTCGGCGGCAAATCGCCTGATACTGTAAAAGAGGCTGCAAACAAGGCGGGCCACGAAAACGCCGCAGGTCGTGAAAACGACACTGCGGCGTTTTTATGGGGTTGCCCATCGTGAGCCGATGGGCTTACGGTGCTAGCTTTGCACCACGATCACCGATTTGGCGTTGACGAACTCGTGCATCCCAAAGCCGCCGTGCTCACGCCCATAGCCTGAATCCTTCACGCCGCCAAACGGCATTTCCGGCGTGGCGACACCGAAGCCGTTGATGAACACCATGCCGGTGTCGAAATACTGGCTGGCAAGCTCGGTGGCGCGCTTCACGTCTTTGGAGATGATGCCGCCGCCCAAGCCGTAGCGACTGTCGTTGGCAATGCGCATAGCGTCTTCATCGTCTTTGGCACGAATCAACGCAGCGACCGGGCCAAACAGCTCATCGTCGTAGGCAGGCTGTCCAGGGGTGACGTTATCCAGCACGGTGACCGGGTAGAACGCCCCTTTGCCTTCTGGTTTTTCGCCGCCGCAGAGGATTGTCGCGCCTTTACGCACGCTCTCTTCCACCTGCTCGTGAAGGTCGTCGCGAAGATCGACGCGGGCCATCGGGCCTAGGTCGCTATTTTCTTTGGTTGGGTCGCCCGCTTTCAAATCCTTCATGCGCGCTACGTAGCGCTCTTTGAATGTTTCGTAGTTCTTTTCGGTGACCACAAAGCGTTTGGCAGCCACGCAGGTTTGGCCGCCGTTGAAGACGCGACCGGTCACGCAGGTGTCGACCGCGACATCAAGGTCGGCATCGTCCAGTACCAGGTAGGCATCGTTGGAGCCCAGCTCCAGTACCGTCTTTTTCAGATGCTCGGCGGCTTTGGCGGCCACTTTTCGACCAGCGCCGTCGCTGCCGGTCAAGGTGACGCCACGCACGGCTTTGTGGGCAATCACCGTGTCGGAGACATCGTGAGAAATCACCAGCGTGCGGAAGACGTTTTCCGGCAGGCCCGCTTCGCGGTAGATTTTCTCCAGCAGCAGCCCGCTACCCGTAACGTTCTCTGCGTGTTTTAGCAGCACGCTGTTGCCCGCCATGATGTTGGCGATGGAGTAGCGCACGACTTGATACGCAGGGAAGTTCCACGGCTGAATGCCGTAAATCACGCCCATCGGGGAGTAGGTGACGATTCCGCGCTCGCCGTTGCCGGGCTTGCGCTCTTCGTCGGCGAGCTTGGTGGGTCCGTGCTCGGCGGTATAATCACAGATGCCGACACACAGATCCACTTCCTGGCGCGCCTGTGAGGGCAGCTTGCCCATCTCTTTGACCATTAGGTCGGCAAGCTCGTCTTTATGCGCCTTCATCGCTTCGCCAATGGCTTTGACGACCTTGGCGCGGTGCTCTAGCGGCTTGAGCCGCCAATCCAGAAACGCCTCATGGCTGGCCTCGACGATCTGCTTGGCCTGGCTTTCATCCATCAGCGTGTAGGTCTCAAGCGTTTCGCCGGTGGTCGGATTGACTGTCGAGATGGTGTTGCTCATAAGATCTCCTATCTTTAGATCAACGGGCGTTCGATCAGGTAGAGCAGTCCTTTAGCCGACTGGTCTATTAATGCTGAATTTCTACCTTAGTAGATAAATGGCGTTTTGCCCAAATGAATCATCAGGCATGTCGTGACACCCTCGTTGGGGCAAGACGGGTAGACAATGGTTCCATAAAAAAGCGCCAAGACAGATAAACCGACTTGGCGCTTTTAAAGGTCACAGGGCGTGATTACTCAAAAGTAGGACCGCCTGCCTCTTCGCCCCATACTTCTTCTAAACGGTCATCTCGGCCGCAGCTCAGGCGGTAAAACTTGTAGCGGAGCGGGTTTTTCTCGTAGTAATCCTGATGGTACTCCTCGGCGCGCCAAAACTCGCTGGCCGGCAGGATCTCGGTCGTGATCTCTTGATCGAACCTCGCTTCCATCTCGGCTTTCGAGGCTTCCGCTAACGCCTGCTCCTCCTCGTTGCTGTAGAAGATGGCCGAGCGGTATTGATCGCCGCTATCGCAAAACTGGCGGTTGACGGCGAAGGGATCGATATTGCGCCAGAAAATCTCCAGTAGCTGTTCGTAGCTGATCTGGCTGTCGTCGTACTCGATGTTGACGACTTCTATGTGGCCGGTGCCGCCCCGGGAGACCTGTTCGTAGGTGGGGTTGTCCAGCTCGCCGCCCATATAGCCGGAGGTGGTGGCGCTGACACCCGGCTGCTTGTCGTAGGGCGGCTCCATGCACCAGAAACAGCCGCCAGCAAACGTTGCCTCGCTATTGGATTGCGCCTGGAGCGGTGCGCTTGCCAGGCCAGCGGCGGCCATTATGCAGAGCGTCAACGGACGAAAAGAGGAAAATCGGTACATGTCTGACACTCCAGTGACGAATCGATGCTCGGTATTGAGCCCATTAGTATCGAGAGGTTCCGCGTTCTTAACGCGACCGACCACGCTGAGGCCACACCGTATCGAGGGTATCCAGTGCGGCTTTTATGGTGGGTTCGGTAGCGCGGTCGCTGCGCCAAATCAGGCTGAGCGCGCAGGGCAAGCGAACGTTATCCGCCACTGTCAAACCGCTCTCCTGCCGTTCGGCCATGGCCAGCGCGTCGCGCGCCAAGCTTAGCCCCACACCCGCTCTGACCAAATCCAACATACAGGCCTCCTGGTCGACTTGGGCAACGCGGCGCGGTATCGCGCCGCTGTCGGCCAACGCCCGTTCGAGTAGCCGGGAGTGCGCCGACACGGTGGGCGTGACGATCCAGGGTAACTGGGCAAGCGTCTCCCAGCGGGTATCGACGAGCTTGGCTTCCCAGCCTGGCGGGGCGACGACGTGATAATGAAAGTGGGTCAATTCGCGCCAATCAAGGGCTGGACGGGCGGTGCCTTCACCGGGCGTGGCGAGAAAGAAGCCTACGTCCAACTCCCCCTGTTCCACCTTACTCAAAACATTGCCGCTCATGCCGTGGTGAAGTTCGGTTTCCAGCTGGGGCGCGCGGGCCATCAAGCGGCTGAGAAAGTCGCCAAGGCGGATGAACTCTGGGTCGACGATGGTGCCAATGCGCAGCTTGCCACGCAGGGTGCTGTGCAAAGCGCTGGCGGTCTGCTCGAAGGCGAGCGCGCTGGCCAGCGCATTTTCTGCAGTGGGTAGGAGTGCATAGCCGTCAGCGGTGAGGGTTAACCCCTGCGGGCGGCGGGTAAAGAGCGTTAAGCCTAGATGCTGCTGTAGCTGCTTCAACTTTAGGCTGACGGCGGGCTGAGTCAGGTGGAGCTGCTCGGCCGCCCGCGAGACGCTACCGGTGTGGGCAACGGCCACAAAGGCCCGCAGCGTGGCGTACTCCTGCATGGTGATGAACCTACCCTGGTGTGTTATTAGTGAATCTTATATCTTGGTTAAAAATTACTCAATTGATTAGCCTGTTCGGCGGGGTAGTCTTGTGATCATTCTCTGATCACTTAAGCTTTTTTTATAAAGGTAGCGACCATGACCACCCACGCCATCCATCACTTCATCAACGGCCAACGTAGCGAAGGCACCTCCGGTAGCGCCCAAGATGTGTTCAACCCCGCCACCGGGCAGGTCACCGGGCGTGTGGCCCTGGCGTCGAGCGCTGACGTAGATACGGCCGTGCAAGCCGCTCAGGCGGCATTCCCCGCCTGGGCCGATACGCCGCCCATCCGCCGCGCTCGGGTCATGTTCAAATTTCTGGAGCTGCTGAACGCTAATAAGGATGCCCTGGCCGAGGCAATCACCAAAGAGCACGGCAAAGTCTTCACCGACGCGCAAGGCGAGGTGGCCCGGGGCATCGATATCGTCGAATTCGCTTGCGGCATCCCCCAGCTCTTGAAGGGTGATTACACCGAGCAGGTCAGCACCGGTATCGATAACTGGACCGTGCGCCAGCCGCTGGGAGTGGTGGCGGGCATCACGCCGTTCAACTTCCCGGCGATGGTGCCCATGTGGATGTTCCCCATTGCCATTGCTGCTGGCAATACCTTCATTCTCAAGCCTAGCCCGCTGGACCCCAGCGCCTCGCTGATGATAGCGGATCTATTGCAGCAAGCAGGCCTGCCGGATGGCGTCTTCAACGTGGTGCAGGGCGATAAAGATTCGGTCGAAGCGCTAATCGATCACCCTGACGTGAAGGCGCTGTCGTTCGTGGGTTCTACGCCGATCGCCAACCTGATCTACGAGCGTGGCGCCAAGCACGGCAAGCGCGTCCAGGCGCTGGGGGGCGCAAAAAACCATATGGTGGTGATGCCGGATGCCCACCTGGATAAAGCCGTTGATGCGCTGATCGGTGCGGCCTACGGCAGTGCGGGCGAGCGCTGCATGGCGATTAGCGTGGCCGTGTTAGTCGGCGACGTGGCCGACAAGGTAGTACCGATGCTCACCGAACGCGCCGAGGCGCTGAAGGTGAAAGATGGCATGCAGCTAGATGCAGAAATGGGGCCGATCGTGACCCGTCAGGCGCACCAGCGGATCACCGGCTACATAGAAAAGGGCGTGGCAGAAGGCGCCGAGCTCGTCGTCGATGGCCGCGAGTTCGACGGCGCGCAAGCAGGCGAGGGCTGTTCTGACGGTTTTTGGATGGGCGGCACGCTGTTTGATCACGTCACGCCGGAAATGACCATCTATAAAGAAGAGATCTTCGGCCCGGTGCTGGTCTGCGTGCGGGTGCCGGATGTGGCGACCGCTATTCAACTGATCAATGACCACGAGTTTGGCAACGGGGTGAGCTGCTTTACAGAAAGCGGCAGCGTCGCCCGCGAATTTGGTCGGCGGATTCAGGTGGGTATGGTCGGCATCAACGTGCCTATCCCAGTGCCCATGGCGTGGCACGGCTTCGGTGGCTGGAAGCGCTCGCTGTTTGGCGATACCCACGCGTATGGCGAAGAGGGCGTGCGCTTCTATACCAAACAGAAGTCGATTATGCAGCGCTGGTCCGACTCCATCGACGCGGGCGCCGAATTCGTGATGCCGACGGCGAAGTAGCGCCAGACCGTTACGGGAGCCTAGCCTATGCCAACGAATACAATGACAAACTCCCACGCTGAGTCGTTCGACTACATCGTGGTAGGCGCAGGCACCGCAGGGTGCCTGATGGCCAACCGGCTCAGCGCCGACCCACAAAATCGGGTGCTGCTGATCGAGGCGGGCGGTCGGGATAACTACCACTGGATCCATATTCCGGTGGGCTACCTGTATTGCATCAATAACCCGCGCACCGACTGGCTGTTCCGCACCGAGCCGGACACGGGGCTAAATGGCCGCTCGCTGATCTACCCTCGAGGAAAAACCCTGGGGGGCTGCTCCAGCATCAACGGTATGATCTATATGCGTGGCCAGGCGCGGGATTACGACCACTGGGCGGAGGTCACCGGCAGTGACGAGTGGCGCTGGGAGAACTGCCTGCCGGACTTCATCAAACACGAAAACCACTACCGGCTGGATGAGGGCAGCGACGGTGACGAGACACACCGTGCGTTTCACGGCCATGGCGGTGAGTGGCGGGTCGAGAAGCAGCGCCTAAAGTGGGAAGTGCTGGACGACTTTGCCGAAGCGGCGGTTCAGGCGGGCATTCCCCGCACCGAGGACTTCAACCGGGGCAGTAACGAAGGGGTCGCCTATTTCGAAGTGAACCAGCGCGATGGCTGGCGTTGGAACACCGCCAAGGCGTTTTTGCGTAACGCGCTCAAACGGGACAATCTGACGCTTTGGCACTCCACCCAGGTGAATCGGCTCTGCTTCGATCGTTCGCAAGCGCCTCGCTGTACCGGGGTAGAGGTGGTGCGCAGCGGCAAAACCCTGCGGGTGCAGGCGCAAAAAGAAGTGGTGCTGTGCGCAGGGGCGATTGGCTCGCCCCACCTTTTACAGCTATCGGGCATTGGGCCTGCGGAGCATCTGCGCGAGCATGGTATCGAGGCCATTCACGATTTGCCGGGCGTTGGCGAAAACCTGCAAGATCACCTCCAAATACGCTCGGTGTATCGTGTCAGTAACGCCAAGACGCTCAATGCCATTGCCAGCACGCTGTGGGGCAAAGCGGGCATCGGCTGGGAATATGTGACCAAACGCACCGGGCCAATGAGCATGGCCCCCTCGCAGCTTGGCGCATTTACTCGCAGCTCCAACGATCAGCCGTACCCCAATATTCAGTATCACGTCCAACCGCTCAGTCTAGAGGCCTTTGGGCAGCCGCTGCATCCTTATCCGGCCATTACCGCGAGCGTATGCAACTTGAACCCTACCAGCCGAGGAACGGTGCGGTTGAAAAGCGCCGACCCGCGTCAGGCACCGGCGATTTCGCCGAACTATCTCAGCACGCCGGAGGATCGCAAGGTGGCGGCCGATTCGCTGCGGGTAACCCGGCGTATCGCCGAACAGCCTGCCTTTGCGAAGTACTCACCTGAAGAAGTGAAGCCGGGCGTCGAGTATCAAACGGACGAGGAGTTAACGCGGCTGGCAGGGGATATCGGTACGACGATTTTTCATCCGGTGGGCACCACACGAATGGGTAAAGGTGATGACCCAATGGCGGTGGTGGACGCAACATTGCGCGTGAGAGGGGTGTCGGGGCTGCGGATTGCGGATGCGGGCGTGATGCCCACCATCACCAGTGGAAACACCAATTCACCGACCCTCATGATCGCTGAAAAAGCCGCCGGATGGATTTTAAAAGAAAATTCATTGCATTGACTTTTTTTTCCATCATAGTGTTGACGTGCAGCGTCGTTAAGCGCATGCTGCATGCAGTTGGTTAGCAAGTCGAACGTTGTCAGCAGTATCGAAACGCTCTAGCGTTGAGTCTGGTGAAGGTTTCTTGTTCTACCCACTGCAACTCGGGTATTACCCGGCTCTACATTAAAGCTAAATCGAGGATTTCGATCATGGCAACTGGTACCGTTAAGTGGTTTAACGACACTAAAGGCTTCGGCTTCATTTCTCCGGACGACAATGGCGACGACCTGTTCGCTCACTTCTCCGAAATTCAAGCTGACGGCTTCAAAACTCTGCAAGACGGCCAGAAGGTTTCCTTCGACGTCACCCAGGGTAAAAAAGGCCTTCAGGCTTCTAACATCAAAGTTCTGGGTTAATTCCAGCTTGATGTTTGCCGCTAGCAGCGTCTGCTAGCGAGCTAGAAAAACCCCGCTCAATGCGGGGTTTTTTCGTTGGTGTATGCTTATCTGCCTCACGCCTCACGCCTCACGCCTCACGCCTCACGCCTCACGCCTCACGATATATTCTATTTTCTTCTTACTGTGTGTCTAAAAATAACTTTTTAGAATATCTGATAAGCGGCACAATGCCCCTCGTACTATTCGGTTATGTCAGTGAGTGGGCTTGAGAAAGGATGTGGGGTTATGTCGCTGGATGCTTGGATTGCAGTAGGGGTCGTGCTGACGATTTTTCCGCTGATGGCGCTCTCACGCCTCGGACCGGATATCATTTTAATGGGTGCGGTGGTCGTGCTGATGACGCTGGGCGTCATCGATCCTCAGCAGGCACTCGGCGGGTTTTCCAATAGCGGTCTGTTTACCGTTGCGTTCATGTATGTACTGGTGGCCAGCATACGTGAAACCGGCGGTATCGATCTGATCATTCGCTATGTGTTGGGCCGTCCCTCGAGCGAACGTGGCGCGCTGACGCGGCTGCTATTGCCGGTGGCATCGCTCAGCGGCTTTCTCAATAATACCCCGGTGGTAGCCACCTATATCCCTGCCGTTTTGAGCTGGAGCCGCCGCCTGAGACTCTCTCCCCAGCGCCTGCTCATGCCACTGAGCTTCGCGTCGATTCTGGGCGGCACGATCACGCTCTTCGGCACCAGCACTAACTTGGTCGTGCACGGGCTTTTGATCGAGCGCTATCCGGACTTATCCATGGGGTTGTTCGACCTGGCATGGGTCGGTATCCCCGTCGCCGTGGCGGGGTTGGCGTATCTAATTCTTCTCGGCCCGCGCCTTCTACCTGCCCGTGGCGGTACGGCCAA
Source organism: Halomonas sp. McD50-4 (assembly GCF_022348135.1). Taxonomy (NCBI): domain Bacteria; kingdom Pseudomonadati; phylum Pseudomonadota; class Gammaproteobacteria; order Oceanospirillales; family Halomonadaceae; genus Halomonas; species Halomonas sp. McD50-4. The sequence goes on from NZ_JAKRFG010000003.1 coordinate 271,706, forward strand.
AGCCTTTGCCAACCCCCGCGAGTTCACGATCGAAATGGAAGTCGACCCGGGCGGTGTCTTGGTCGACCGCACCGTCGAGGAGGCAGGTCTGCGCCATTTGCAGGAGCTGTTTCTCGTCGAAATCGAACGCGCCGGTAACGTGGTCAGCGTCGTCGGCCCTGGCGAGCAGTTAAAAGGCGGAGACCGCCTCGTCTTCGTGGGCACCTCTGACGCCGCCGTCGAGTTACAGCAGATTCGCGGGCTGATCCCCTCACGGGATGGCGCGTCGAGTCTGGAGAAGGAGTTCAAAGAGCGCCGTTTGGTCGAGGCCGTGGTCTCCAACCAGTGTCAATTCATTGGTCAGCGGATTCGAGATGGACGATTTAGAACGCTATACGGTGCGGCCGTGCTGGCCATTTGTCGCGGCGGCGAGCGTGTGACGGGAAACCTTGGACAGGTACGCCTACAGCCTGCCGATGTGTTGCTATTAGAGGCGCGCCCGCCGTTCATCGAGCGCCACCGACAGTCGAAAGACTTTTTGCTGATCAGTGAGCTCAATGGCTCGGCGCGGCCCATCCACGAGAAGGCTCCGCTGGCCTGGGGTATTCTGATTGGCGCGGTGCTGCTAGCAGCTCTGGGTGTGTTGAGCATGCTCAATGCCGCCATGTTGGGCGCCGCCATGGCACTGTTGACCGGCTGCTGCTCGGTGGGGGCGGCCAAGCGCGGGTTGGATACCCAGGTGCTGTTGACCATTGCGGCATCGTTTGGGGTAGGGGCGGCGTTGCACGTCTCCGGGGCGGCGGATGCCATGGCCGGTGGGGTGCTCTCGGTGGTGGCTGGCAATCCATGGCTGCTGCTGGTGGGCACTTATGCCGTCGTGGCACTGCTTACGGAGTTGGTGACTAACAATGCCGCCGCCGTGATCATTTTTCCGGTGGTCATGGCGGCGGCGGAAAGCCTAGGGGTTAGCCCCATGCCCTATGTGGTCGCGGTCATGTTTGCGGCGTCGGCCAGTTTTCTTACCCCCATTGGCTACCAAACCAACCTCATGGTGCACGGGCCCGGTGGTTATCGGATCGCTGATTTTCTCCGCGTCGGGGGTGGCCTGAACGTGCTGACGGGGGTGATCGTGGTGGCGCTGATTCCATGGGTGTGGCCATTCTAAGCCGCGAATGACTCGCTCCCTGGGCTGCTTTACGCTAGGGTGGCGCTTTTAATATCAGCAAGGACATAGCCCATGACAGCCCCTGGCGAACTGATTATTGAACCGAAAAATGGTCAACCCGCCGATGCATGCGTGTTCATCATCCACGGCCTGGGTGCCGATGGGCACGATTTCGAGCCGCTAGTACCCGCCCTGGCGCTGCCGGAAAGCGCCCATGTGCGCTTCATCATGCCCCATGCGCCGCGCCTACCGGTGACCATCAACGGCGGTATGGTGATGCCTGCTTGGTACGACATCCTGGCAATGGACCTGGGACGCCGCGTCGATGAGGTGCAGCTCAAGAAATCCGCCGAGCGCATCCAGGCGCTGATCCAAGAGCAGATCGACCAAGGGATCGATAGCCAGCGCATCATCGTGGCGGGCTTCTCGCAAGGCGGTGCGGTGGCGTATCAGGCCGCGCTGTCGTTTCCGCAGCCGCTAGGCGGACTGCTGGCGATGTCCACCTACTTTGCCACTGCCGACAGCATCTCGCCTGCCGAGGCGAACCGTCAGCTGCCGATCGAAGTCCATCACGGCAACTTCGACCCCATCGTGCCCGAGACGCTGGGTCGCAGCGGCGTCGATCGTTTGAAAACCATGGGCTACAGCGTCAACTATCGCCAGTACCCCATGGCACATGCACTGTGTCCGCAGCAGGTCAACGATATCGGCAAATGGCTAAGCGAGCGTCTGGGTTAAGGGGAGAGCAGTAGGCGTTCGGCGCCTTTGATAGTACGCTGCTGCTATTAATGCCGCGGCAAGGGACAGGCAGGGGCACATGATAGCGTCTATCGATACCGTTGAAAGTGGGTTAGCCGTTTGTCTACTGATGACCGCCATTGGGTGCTTATTCGATCGCCACCTATTAAGGGCGTGTTGGCTTTTGGTGCTATTTGCGCTGTTGATGAGTGCAGCGTGGTGGTACCTGAACGCCCCGTGGTTAGCCTTGGTGGAAGTGATATTAGGGAGTGCGCTCACGGGGGGTGGCTTTATTTACGTCTTGCGCACACTGCCCAGTCAGAGGCTATCGATGCCACGTTATGATCGTACGCGCGTCGAGTGGCCACACCGTTTGACGAAGGGGCTGCTCATCATTGCCTGGAGTATCATGCTAGGCGTGGCGACTCAGTTTCTATTACCTGATATGGCGCTTTCACTGACCGCGCATCCGCTTATTTTGTGCTCTGTGGTCATTGTATCGTTGGGAATGGGGGCGTTTGCTTTACACCACCATCTGATGCGCCGCTTGATGGCCTTTAATGTGCTTGGATCGGGCGTTTTCTTGATGCTCGCAGGCATGGCGGGTACGTCACCCAGCGCCCAGGCGCTCATCACGGTGGGGTTGCTCATCGCTTGGCTGGGGTCGCTATTGGGGGTTTTACTCCTTCGCCAGCTAGTGCACCAGGAAGGTAGCGCCGCCCTCAACGATGAATACGCCCCTGTAAGGCCGCCTTCATGATCTGGCGCTTTGGTCTGTACGACAATACCTTTGATCCCTTATGGATGACGGACTGGGCACTCGCCGCTGTGCTACTGCTGCCGATGGTGTTTGGTGCGCTCGGAGCCGTGTTTCGCCCCTCTCGTTTGCTGCCGGTGGCCTTGGCCTGCTTGCCGATTTTACTGGCTGGAGGGGTCATGGTATTGGACTACCAACAGGTCGGATTGCTGCGTTGGCAGTGGGAGGTGGCGGGTATCGAGCTAACGCTGCGCTTGAGTGGCCTTAGTGCTCTAATGCTCTTGATTACCCAGTGGACGGCCGCCGCCGTTGCCGTTTATACCCCTGGCTATCTCCGCCTAACGCTCCCCAATGCCAGCGTCCGTTGGTTATGGCCATTAATGGGGTTGCTCGTTAGTGCGCTTTCACTGATTTGGCTGGCGGCGGATCTGTTGATTCTGTATGCCGCGCTGGAGGCAATGGGACTCGCGGCCGTGGGGATGTTGCTGCTGTCGGGTAAGTCTGCGGCGCTACAGGCCGGTATGCGTTACCTCCTTTTGGCTCTGGTGGGGTCGCTCGCGTTTTTACTGGGCGTTGCCCTATTAATGAGTCAATGGGGAACGTTAGATTTAATCGCACTTGAAGCACGGGTGGAGCCAGAGCCCCTTACTTAGGTTGCAGCAGCCCTTATAGGCGCGGGACTTGCCTTAAAGGCGGCGCTATTCCCTTTGCATGGTTGGCTAACCCCCGTACACGAGAATGCTTGGACGCCGGTCAGTGCACTGCATGCAGCGCTCGTCATTAAGGCCTCGCTCTATATTTTAATGATGCTGTGGGGCATCTTGCTGCCGGAGACGCTGTTTGCTCCCCGTTTGGTGGCCTGGTTGGGCATGTTGGCGATTGTTTGGGGTGGATTGGTGGCCTGGCGAGCCGATTCACTCAAAACGCTGATTGCCTCTTCCACTGTGGGCCAGTTGGGCTATTTGATGGTGGCCTTTCCTCTGGTATTAGGTCCCAACATCGCTCCGCTGCCTTTGTCGCTGGCATGGGACGGGTTTTGGTTACATTTGGTGGGACACGCACTAGCCAAAGCAGCCATGTTTATGGCGGCAGGCAATTTGATCATTGCCACGGGTGAAAGCTCACTGAAAGCGCTGGCAGGAACCAGTCGTCGGCTGCCACTTTCGCTACTTATCTTTGGCATGGCTGCCGTTACGTTAATGGGGCTACCCCCTAGCGCTGGCTTTACGGCAAAGTGGCTCTTGCTTCAATCCATGGTGCTGACTCAGCAATGGTTAGCCGTGGCGGCCCTACTGGCAGGCACGCTATTGACGGCTGCCTACGTGTTTCGCGTATTTCGCTACTCGTTTGATGAAACCGCACCGCGACACGATTATCAGCCGCTTGCGCCCGGCATGGATGCCATTGCTCTGTGTTTGGCGGTAGCAGCCTTTGCGCTTGGCTTACTCGCCCACTTTCCGCTGGGGTTGCTGCATGGAGGTGGTGCATGAACGCGGCTTGGTTACCCCTGACGACGCTGGCAACCTCCTTATTCGCGGCGGTGATTATTTTCTCGTTGCCCGAAGAGGCTCGACGTGTCCGCACGTGCATCAACTTACTGGCGGCGGTCGTTAAAATTCTCCTAGTGATAGTGATGGTCGGGCGTGTTTCAGCAGGCTATGAAGACACCTTTAGCTTTCAAATCGTGGGAGGCGTTGATTTTGTGCTGCGGGCGGATGCCCTCGGCGTTATGTTTGCGGGTCTTTCGTCACTGCTGTGGCTATGTACGACGATTTACGCGATTGGGTACTTGGAAGGGGCGGCCAATCGGAAGCGTTTCTTTGGCTTCTTCAGCCTGTGTGTCACCAGTACGCTAGGGATTGCCCTGTCGGGAAACTTGTTTACCTTCCTGATTTTCTACGAAATGCTGACGCTCTCAACTTACCCGCTCGTGGTGCACGCCGGTTCAGCAAAAGCCTTAGCGGCCGGTCGAGTGTATTTGCGTTACACCCTCACGGCGGGCGTCGTGCTGCTGCTAGGCGTTGTCTTGCTGTACAGCTTAACCAACGATCACTCTTTTGCGTCAGAGCAAGGGTTGTCCCCCTACCTGGATGATCACCGTGGTTTGCTAACCCTTATTTTTGCGCTGCTGGTCGGTGGCTTGGCGGTGAAGGCAGCCATGGTGCCGCTGCATGGCTGGCTGCCCAGGGCGATGGTGGCACCGGCGCCGGTGAGTGCATTGCTGCATGCCGTTGCTGTGGTAAAAGCCGGTGCGTTTGGCATTTTGCGTGTCATATACGACCTATACGGCATTGAACTTAGCGTGGAGTTGGGCGTCACCACCGTGCTGGCCGTCGCTGCGTCTATCACCATTATTTATGGGTCGCTGCGGGCGATTGCCCAAGAGGAGTTAAAGCCACGCTTGGCGTTTTCGACGATTAGCCAAGTTTCCTATGTGGTGTTAGGCGTTAGCTTGTTTGGCCCTTTCGGGACGATAGGCGCGCTGGCGCATTTGCTTCACCAAGGCCTGATGAAAGTGACGCTGTTCTTTTGTGCTGGCAATTATGCAGAAGAGCTGGGGATTCATCGCCTTGATGAAATGGACGGTGCAGGCAAGCGCATGCCATTGACTAGCCTAGCGTTTACGGTGGGGGCGCTAGGGATGATCGGGTTGCCACCGACCGCTGGGTTCATTACTAAATGGTACCTAGGCATGGGCGCTATCGAGGCAGATATGTACTGGGTAGTGGCCGTGCTAGTAGCAAGCAGTACGCTGAATGCGATTTATTTTCTCCCTATCGTACATCGCCTCTGGTTCCGTGAGGGTCCGGCCCATGGCAAGGGGCAATGGCCTAAAGAGCAGTCATTAGGGCGGCTGGAAACCCACGGATGGCTGTTGTGGCCAGCGGTATTGACGGCCGTCATTAGTATAGGGGCTGGTTTGTTGGCTGGGTTGCCATTTAGTCCGCTGGATTGGGCAACGCGCGTAGCCGTTGGGGAGTACCTGCCATGAGTTCACTGCTGTTGGCCGTGGCCTTACTCTGGCCGCTTATCGTGGCAGGCAGTAGCGTTTGGAGCGCTTACCGAGTCCCTGTTCAACAGCGTCATTTCATTTCGATGCTGTGGGTAAGTGCTGCCTGGCCTGCTTTACTGCTGGCGTATGCGGGTGACGTGCAGTGGACCATGGATGCTTGGATGTTAGGTGGGTATTGGGAGCTGAATGCGCTCAGCCGACCGTGGCTAGCCTTTACTGCTCTGCTTTGGAGTATGGCGGCGTTTCATGCACGAGGTTACTTCGCCGATGAACAGCGTCAGGCACAAGTAGGGAATGCGTCGGCACAACGGCGTTTACAGCGTTTAACCTTACTGTGGCCGCTAACCTTGCTGGGCAACATTCTTCTGATAGTCGCACAGGATATTGCCAGTTTTTATTTTGGCTTTGCGCTGATGACCTTCGCTGCGTATGCGCTGGTGGTGCATAACGGCACTCCGGCTGCGAAGCTGGGGGCTAAGGCCTATCTTGTGCTGGCCGTTATCGGTGAAGGTTTGATATTAGGTGGTTTTCTCTGGGCCGCAGGCACCTCGGATACGTTAACACTCAAAGGCGTGCGCGACACCCTGGCCACGGCAGACCATGGTGCGTGGATGGCGCTGTTGCTGTGGCTGGGTTTAGGCGTGAAAGCGGGGGTGATTGGGCTGCATGTTTGGTTACCATTAGCGCACCCCGTGGCTCCCGCGCCCGCCAGCGCTGTCCTCAGCGGCGCCATGATCAAGGCAGGCTTGTTGGGTTGGTTGACCGTGTTGCCGTTGGGAATGGAGTCGCTATCTCCTGCCATGATGCAGTTTGGCAATGTCGTATTGGTGGCAGGGTTTGCAGCAGCATTTGGTGCGGCCCTATACGGCATTTGGCAGTCGCATCCCAAAGCAATTTTGGCCTACTCCAGTATCAGCCAAATGGGCATGTTAACGGCGTTAGTGGGTATGGGAATCGTCGTGCCAGCGGTATGGCCGGCCTTGCTACCTGCCATCATTTTGTTTGCGGGTCACCATGCGTTAGCGAAGGGCGCTCTCTTTATGGGTACCAGTGTGAGTGAGCATATGCCCAAGTGGCCCACCTCGCTGCTGTTTCTTTTGATTGCTCTACCGGGCATTTCGCTGACAGGCGCACTCGCGGCAGGCATGTTCAGCAAGTGGGGGGTGAAGCATGCGCTCTATGAGTTCGAGCAGGAGCGCATTATCGCACTATTGACTTGGGCGGCGATGGGCACGGCCGCGCTGGTGACGGTCTGCGTGTGGCGACAATGGCAGCAGCGGCAGCGAGGAAACAGCCATTCGTTTCAGTGGGGGGCGTGGCTAGCGGCATTGATCGCTGCGCTAATGACACCGCTGTGGCTGCCGTTACCGGAGGGGAGTGTGATCGCTCCTCCCTTGAACGAGTGGTTGGGCATTATTTGGCCTTTTCCGGTAGGCGTTGTCGGCATGGCGTTAGGCTTGTTGGCGCTGCGCCGTTTTGATGTGCCAACGCCACCTGCCGGGGATTGGTGGTGGGGATACCATTCCCTTGCCACTCTAGGCTTGAGCGCCGCACGCTCACTGGCCGCGCGATGTGGAAGAGGTAAAACAACCTCCGTGGCGCTGGCGCTGAAGGGTGAGCGTTGGGTCATGAAGGGGTTGTTGCGCGGACTGTCAGTGGAGTCATGGATGCGCCAGCATGGTGGAGGCTTGATGATGGCGTTGGCCGTTCTCCTGGCACTTTTGCTCATTTGGGAGGGACAGTAGTGGGGCAACAAGCAAGAGAGCCATTGGGTGAGCGCGGCCGAAGTGCCGATGTGCCCAACGATATTCCAAAGCGTGGTTGGCAGGATATTGCATGGCGCGTCGTGCGCGCCGCGCGCCGAGACCGGGTCACCATGTTTGCCGCAGGGGTGGCGTTTTACGCGCTGCTGGCGCTGTTTCCGACCATTGCGGCGGTAGTGTCGGTATGGGGACTACTGTTCGATCCTGTCGAGGCGGGGCGGCAGCTCTATACGATCAGCCGCTTCATGCCGCCGGACGCGGCCAACTTGATCGATCAGCAGGCGCAAGACGTGGTCGAGAGCACCGAGTCGGGTAATGTCCTGACCGCGTTGGCGGGGCTGCTCATTGCCATGTTCATTGCCTCGAAAGCAGTCTCGGTGCTGGTCATTGGTCTCAACGCGGTATATGGCGAGCAAGAGCAGCGTTCACTGCTCTATCGAGGGGTGGTCCTCGTTTCGCTGACCTTTGGCTTGATTTGCATGACGCTGGTCTCCCTGGGATTCATCGCCATCGTGCCAGCGCTAGTGGACCGATTGATGATCGAGCCTCCTATGGATCGAGTGCTGCAGTGGCTGCGCTGGCCGGCGCTGCTGGTATTGATGAGCCTACTGATCGCACTGCTCTACCGCTTTGCACCTTATCGCCGCTCACCGCAGTGGCGTTGGCTGAGTTACGGCACGCTGTTTGCGACGCTTATGTGGCTGCTGGGCTCGGGAGGGTTGTCACTCTACGTGCGCTACTTTTCGACCTTTAGCGAACTGTACGGCTCGATAGGTGCCGTGGTGGCCCTGATGCTGTGGTTTTGGCTCTCGGCCTTCGTCGTGTTGTTCGGAGCGGAGCTCAACTGTGAAATGGAGCGTCAAACCTGCCACGACACCACCGTGGGCGAGGCGCGCCCGTTAGGCGAGCGCGAGGCGTTTGCTGCCGATACCATCGGCATCGAAAACCCCTGGAATAGCGACCGTGCCGCGAGACAGCGGCCGCCGTGCGATGGAGGTCAAGAGTGAACCGCCCAGTGAACTGGGCGGTGTAGACGTTCGGGGGCAAAGAGCGCTACAGCAGCTCCTCGGCGGCCAGTGCCAAGCGGGAGCGCTCGACGCTTTTTAGAGTGATATGCCCAGCGTGGGGCCAGTCTCGGAACCGTTCGACCACAGCGGCCATGCCGCAGGTGTTGGCGGTCAGGTAGGGCGTGTCGATCTGCCCGACGTTGCCCAGGCAAACGATTTTGGTGTTGCGCCCGGCGCGGGTGACCAGCGATTTCAGTTGCTTGGGTGTGAAGTTTTGCGCCTCGTCGATGATCAAAAAGGTGTCGTTCAGGGTGCGCCCGCGCATGAAGCTGGGCGAGCGGATTTGTACCCTAGAGCCGATCAGCTGTCGCGTGGCGCCGTTGTCCCAGCTCGACTCCCCCTCGTCGTTGCGCAGCAGGTTATCCATGTTGTCGTGGAAGGCGCCCATCCACGGTGACATTTTCTCCTCTTCGGTGCCCGGCAAGAAGCCAATGTCCTCGCCCATGGGAATCGGCGCGCGGGTAAAGACGATGCGCTCGAAACGTTTGGCATCCAGGGTTTGTTGAAACGCAGCCGCAAGGGTCATGAAGGTTTTACCGGTGCCTGCGTTACCGGCAATGGTGACGAGATCGATCTCGGGGTCCATCAGTAGGTTGAGGGTAAAATTTTGGCGACTGTCGTGGGCGTGCACGCCCCATACGCCCGCGTGGTGGCGATAGTTGGTGAGCAGCTGCAGCCGCGCCGAGCTGGGTGAAAGCTCGCGCACGATGGCTTCGAATTCGGCGCCGTTTTCGCTATCGGACACCAGCATACCCACGTGCCAGTCGCGGGGCATAGTGCCGCTTAATTGATAAAAGGTGTGATGATCCACGCGTTCGACCGTGACATCGACATTCAGCGCTTCCCAGAGCGATGCGCCATTCTGGCCTGCCTGGGTATACACCTGCGCGCCTTCGATCATCGCATCGCTATCGGAGAAGGCGCGGTCGTTGAGGTAATCCTCCACCGGGACTTTTAGCGCGGCGGCTTTTACCCGCAGATTGATGTCTTTCGTGATGAGAATGACCGACGCATCCGGGCGTTCGTCACGCAACCGGCAGGTTTCTGCCAGAATACGGTTGTCGGGGCTATCGTCTAACGCGTCGAAGGGCTTGAGATCGTTGTAGCACAGAAAGTGTAGGCGGCCAGACTCTCCGCTGATGCGGGGAATGGGGATACCTTGCTGAATTTCGTCGAACGTCACCTGGCTGGTGAGATCGGACAGCGTGCGGCTGATTTGCCGTGCCGTTCGGGCGATTTCGCGGATGCCATTCTTATGCTTGTCCAGCTCTTCGAGCACGGTCATGGGGATGACCACATCATGCTCATCGAAATGGTAGAGCGCGGCGGGGTCGTGGATCAGGACATTCGTGTCTAGGACATACAGCCTAGTCGCTTTCTTATCGAGTCGTACCATCGCGGAAACTACTCCTTGGTTGACGGCAACATCGACACTGGCAGATGCACTTTACGCTTAGATGACACGTGCCTGTGTCGGTTCTCTAGCGTGTCCTTTGGGCTCCTTCAATGGCTTTTTTTACAGCGTGGTGGGCAATCGCTTTTTTCGCCACTGCTAAATTTCAACGTTACTCATGCGCCGTGCTCGGCTTTCCGACTGAGAGGGGGCCTCAGCGTGTGGTACCCAAGAAACGGATGACGTTGGTCAGCAGCGCCGTGGCGACCACCCCGAGGCTCTCGCCTTCCACGTAACGGTAGTAATGGCTTTCCAGCAGCAGGTCGTGATTGAGCGCACACAGAGTGTGGCTGGCCAAAGCGTCTTTGACGAGCGGGTAAGGCAGCAAGGCCCAGCCGGTGCCATTGATCACCGCATCACGAATCACCTCGAACATGGTCAGGCCCAGATAGTTGGTGGAGAACAGCGCCTCGCTCACCAATTTGTCGCCTTGGTCGAAGGTCAGGCATACCTGGGTGTACTGTGCCAAATCATCTTTGGTGACGTTGGGCAGGCGACTGAGTGGATGCCCAGGTGCCGCCACGAGACTCATGCTCACTGGGGCAAGGTTGCTGGCATTCACCGCGGCTCCTTCGGCGGTATACAGCCCAAAGGCAATATCCACCGTTTGGCGCAGCACGAACTGGGCATGCTCCTGAGGTGGGAGCAGGTATACCGAAATGGCCGTGAGCGGGTAGCGCTGCTTCAGGTCGTGCATGACCTGTCGCCAAAACGCTTCGGGCAGCGCGTCGTCCCGCGCGATGCAGAGCTGACTCTCTACGCCTTGTAAGTGTTGCTGGCAGTGCTTGTTGATGCGGTTGGCACTGGTCAGCAGGCGGTAGCAGTCGGGTAGCACGCTTTCCCCCACGGCCGTGAGCTGAAGGCTGTTCCCCGACCGCTCGAAGAGTGCCACGCCCAGGCTATCTTCCAGCGCATTGACGGCGGCGCTCAGGGTGCTGCGCTTCATGCCGGTGTGCCGTGCAGCGGCGGCAAACGAGCCGTGCTCCGTGACATCGATGAACGCTTGGACCTGTTCCGCGCGCATGCAAACCACCTCATAAAGTAATAGCTTTCGAGCGCCAATATAGTTGGCGCTGAGCGACTAGTGTAGCGTTGTTTTACTCACTATGATGGCTTGCTCTTATCTCCCCTTCTACTGGAGCAACCCGCGTGACCCCCTTTGTCGCCGAGCGCCGTGCGCTCAGATTTTCCGCCATCTCCGCTAGTCTGTTTGCCTTTACCGGACTTGCCTTGGGCCTTGCGAGTGGCTCGATAACGATCCTCTTCGATAGCGGCTATTCGCTATTAAGTTTAGTGCTGGCATCGCTCTCTCTGTTTGCGCTTCAGCAGGCCCGCAAACCGGCGGATGATCACTACCCCTTTGGGCGGCTGACGGTCGAGCCGCTGGCCGTGCTGCTCAAAGGCGTGGTGATTGCGCTGGTGTGCCTGTTCTCCCTGGTCTCTGCTCTGTGGAGCTTGGCGCAGGGAGGACGTTTGGTCACGCTGGACTTGGCGCTGATGTTTGGCGTGGTCAACGTGAGCGGCTGTTTGCTCACCTGGGGATGGTTGAACCGCTACGCCAAGGTCGCGCAGTCCTCGCTACTGGCTGCAGAGCTTCGCCAGTGGCAAATGGATACTTGGCTGAGTGCCGCCGTCATGCTGGGCTTTGCCCTTACCTGGGGGTTAACCCTCTCGCCTTGGGAACACTTGGCGCGTTTTGCGGACCCGGTGATGGTTCTTATCATTGCCGGTTACTTCCTGCCCATGCCCATTCGTATGGTCAAAGGCGCGCTGCGCGAGTTGATGTTCGGCGAACCGGTCGGCAGCGTGCGCCAGGAAGTGGTACAAGAAGTGGCGGAGTTCGATATCGCCGACGACGATGTACGCCTTGCGCAGGTAGGCAGCTTCCTGATGGTCGACATTCAGCTCGATAAGCAGCAAATCGATGACGCGGAAGAGATCGTCGAGAGCGTCGAGCAGCACTGTAAGCTGCGTAATTTACGACCGGTGACGAGCATTACGCTGGTCACGTAATGCGTGCATTGAAAAAGTGTTGACGCTATCGAAGGTGTGGTGATATCAAGCGCTACCGACAACGGGTGTCGGCCTAACACTGCACTTTTGAGGGTTGCAAAAACATGCCACTGCGCCGCTGTTTGCCCGTGCTGCTGGTCACCGCTTTGGTGGCTGGCTGCGCAAGTTCTACCATTGCCCCACGTTACACCACTGAAAATCCGGACGTCATGCGGATCGGCGGAGATCGCCCCGTCAGTGCGGAACCGCGTACCGAAAACGCCGGTTCGTTCTGCCTGGAAACCACCGAGCGCTGGAACGAACATGGCCGCACGCCCGATGGCCAAACGCTGTGGGCGAAAGATACGCTGCGCCGCGTGGTGCCTTGCCAATAATTGGCTGACATAGGCTCACGCAAGCTGCGCCAGCGCAAGCCGCTGGCGCAGCCTCGCTCAATCGTCCTCTTTCTTTTGCGGTTTGCCTTTACGTTGGGTACCCGCCATCTCTTCCAATTCCTCTTCGCTCATCGAGTCGTACATCTCTTTCGAGGCGTCATACAGCTCGCTGGGCTTGGTCTCGCCGCGTTTGGCGGAAAGGGCGGCGCCAGCGGCTTTTTGCTGGGCTTTCGACGTGGCTTTCATTTAACGACTCCTGTCAGTTGACTTCCATGAGGTGGGCACGCTATTAAGCCTAGCAGTGGGAAGTGATGTTTTCAGATAGTCTGGCGCGTTTAACTTAAGAGACCTCCATGACACCGGCAATCAACAGCGCAAGGCACGCAGGTATTGCGTTTCAGCTCCATGAATATCAGCACGATGCCACCGCCCCGTCCTACGGGCTGGAAGCGGCCGACAAACTTGGCGTTACCGCCGAACAGGTCTTCAAAACCCTCGTCGTTAGCTTGGATGGCAAGCAGTTGGCCGTGGGTATCGTCCCCGTGAATAGCCAGTTGGGGCTGAAGCAGATCGCCAAAGCGGCCGGCGCTAAAAAGGCCGCGATGGCCGCGCCGGATATCGTCGAACGTACCACCGGCTACGTGCTAGGAGGAGTGAGCCCGCTAGGCCAGAAAAAGCGCCTGCCGACGTTCATTGATGCCTCGGCACAAGCGTGGTCGACGCTTTACGTGAGTGCTGGTCGGCGAGGGTTAGAAATCGAACTCTCGCCGGAGGACCTCGCTGCACTCAGCCAGGGCCGTTTCGCAGCGCTCTCTGCATAGAACGATACGCATCGGGTTAAGTGCCTGGCAAAGCAGGAGAGGGCGCTTTCTGGTATGGTGCTTCCATCAATCGGATCGCTGGGCACCGCCGCCCCTTCAGGAATTTTTTGTGTCAGATACCTCTTTTGCCTCCCTTGCCCTCTCGCCCGCGCTGCTGAGCACGCTCGACTCTCTGGGCTATCACGACATGACGCCCGTTCAGGCGCAGAGCCTGCCGCCCATGCTGGTGGGGCGCGATGTGATGGCGCAGGCCAAAACGGGCTCGGGTAAAACCGCCGCGTTTGGTTTGGCGCTGTTGTCACAGCTGCGTGTAGAAGCCTTCAGCGTACAGGGCTTGGTGCTGTGCCCCACCCGCGAACTGGCCGATCAGGTCGCCGAGGAGCTGCGACGCCTGGCGCGGGGCATGCCCAACGTCAAAGTACTCACACTGTGTGGCGGCGCGCCCTTTGGGCCGCAGCTCGCCTCGCTGGAGCACGGTGCGCATATCGTGGTGGGCACGCCGGGGCGGGTGGACGAGCACTTGCGCAAAGGCTCGCTCACGCTTGGGTCGCTGGCCGTGCTGGTGCTGGACGAAGCCGACCGTATGCTGGACATGGGCTTTCAGGTCACCATCGACGACATCATCGCCGATACCCCCACTGACCGACAAACGCTGCTGTTCAGCGCGACGTTTCCCGATGAGCGGGAGGGGCTGGCAGCCATGACCCGCGGCGTGCTGCGCGACCCGGTCAGTGTCAAGGTGGCAGAGACCCACGATGCCACGACCATCGAGCAGCACTTTTACCGTGTGTCCCATGACGACGACCGTTTTGCTGCGTTGATCGAGCTGCTGCTTGCCACGCGACCTACCACTAGCGTGGTGTTCTGTAATACCAAGCGGGAAACCCAGGCCGTGGCCGATGGCTTGGTCGATGCGGGATTTAGCGCCGTCGCCTTGCACGGCGATCTCGAGCAGAAAGACCGCGACCGGCTGCTGGTGCTGTTTGCCAATCAGAGCGCATCGATTTTGGTCGCCACCGATGTGGCCGCCCGCGGGCTCGACATTGCTCAACTAGACGCCGTTTTCAATTACCAAATCGCCCGCGAGCTGGACGTCCACGTTCATCGAGTCGGCCGCACGGGGCGCGCAGGAGCCAGCGGTATCGCCTGTACCCTGGTCACACCGCAAGAAGATTATCGACTCGAACGCCTCGCTGAGCTGTTGGGCGAGCCGCTTGCGACCGAGCCGCTGCCGAAAGCCACCAACGGTTCGCCGTTCGAGCCCCCCATGGCCACGCTACAGTTGGCGGGTGGCAAGAAAGATAAGCTGCGCCCTGGCGACATTCTGGGAGCATTGACCAGCGAAGGCGGTCTGCGCGGTGATCAGGTGGGTAAGATCAAGGTGTTGGCTCGAAGCGCTTACGTCGCGGTGGCGCGCAGCGCTGTCCAGAAAGCTCAGGCCAAGCTGGAGCGGGATAAACTCAAAGGGCGCGCTTTCCGCGTGCGACGCATTCGCCATTAACGATCCCAATGACGTGGTCGCTATCATAAGGAGCCTTCGCAGCAAGTTATGAAAACACCCAAACGATTACAGCCCCTGGTCGACGATGGCCTGATCGATGAGGTGCTGATGCAGTTGATGAGCGGCAAGGAAGCGCAGGTGTACATAGTGCGCTGTGGCGACGACACGCGCTGTGCCAAAGTCTTCAAAGAGGCCAAACAGCGTAGCTTCAAGCAGGCGGTGCAGTACCAGGAAGGGCGTAAAGAGCGCAACAGCCGCCGCGCCCGCGCCATGGCCAAGAAGACCCGCTACGGCCAGAAAGAGCAGGAGCAGGCGTGGCTGACCGCCGAGGTGGATGCGTTGTACCGCTTGGCCGCGGCCGAGGTGCGTGTGCCCAAGCCCTATGGTTTCGTGGATGGCGTACTGCTGATGGAGATGATCACCGATGCAGAGGGGGATGTGGCACCGCGCTTGGACGATGTCACCCTGACCGAAGAGCAGGCGCTGCGCTATCACGCCAAAGTGATCCAAGACGTGGTGCGCATGCTCTGTGCAGGCTTGATCCACGGTGATTTATCGGAATTCAACGTGCTCGTCGACGCCGATGGCCCGGTCATCATCGATTTACCTCAGGCGGTGGATGCGGCGGGCAATAACAGCGCTGCTGCCATGCTGGAGCGCGATGTGAACAACATGCGTGCCTATTTTGGCCGTTTTGCGCCCGAGCTGCTCGCTACCCATTACGGTAAAGAGATGTGGGCGCTGTATGAAGCGGGGAAGCTGCATCCCGATAGCCAGCTGACCGGCCACTTCGAGTTCGATGACCACATTGCCAATGTGGACGAGCTGATGGAAGTGATCGACGACGTCAAAGAGGAGGAGGCCGAGCGCCAAGCGCGCCTGCGCGATGACGACGACGAGGATTGACCCCAATAGTGATAAACTGAGGCAACGCTTAGCAGAGTAAGTAGTTGAACGAGACGACTCTGCCATACCGCATAGCCTGAGAGATCATGGGAGGGGAGTGTGAAGGGCAGCCGTTACAGTGCAGGGAGAGCCAAGGCGCTTGTCTTATCACTCGGTGTTGGCGCCGCAGGCGGCACGCTGTTTCATGTGACCGGGCTGCCGCTGGCCTGGATGTTGGGCCCTCTAGTGGCGAATTTGCTGGTGTCTGCCAGAGGGGTGAGCGTAGCGGTGCCCGAGTCGCTGCGCAGTGTGTTCCTAGCCGTCATGGGCATGGTACTGGGCAGCCAAGTCACCCCTGAGCTGGCCCAGCGGGTGCTTGATTGGCCCATCTCGGCCATGCTGCTGCTTGCAGGCGTGGCTGCGTCGACCGCCGTGGCGTCTGCCTGGTATCGCCGCTGCGGCTTCGACCCCGTCAGCGCCTGGTTTGGCGCATCACCGGGCGCCATGACCGCGATGATCCTGCTCGGTGAACGGTGCGGCGGCGACCCGCAGCGCATTGCCATTGCACAGTCGCTGCGTATCGTGCTGGTGATTCTTTTCCTACCGCCGCTATTTTGGGCTTTCGAGGGCGGAGAGGGCACGCTGGGTCCGGCGGCGTCGTCACTCACGGATGGCTGGCTACTGCTCACCATCCCTCTTTTACTTCCGTTGGGTAAGTGGTTGCGCCTGCCAAGCCCTGCGCTGCTCGCTCCCTTGTTAGCCACCGCGCTGCTCTCCGGGCTGGATATGGCGAGTCTCGCCCTGCCAAGCTGGGGTATGAACGTGATGCTCTGGGTGCTAGGTAGCGCCATCGGCTCGCGCTTTCAAGGTATGACGCGGCGGCTACTCGGGCGCTATCTTTGGCAATCGGGGGTGGCGACGTTGCTTGCGCTGGTGGTTCTGGCACTGTTTGCCGAACTCATCCACCAAACCGTGGGGGTAGGGCGCGATGTGGCGCTCTTGGCGCTGGCCCCAGGCGGCATTGGTGAAATGGCGATACTCGCCGTCGCGCTCAACATCGACCCGGTGTTCGTGGCGTTTCATCACCTGCTGCGCATGGTCACACTCATGGTCGTCGCTCCTTTTTGGGCCCGCTGGCTCATGCGTCATCATCCTGACGCTTGACGTCGCGATCATGCTTCTAAGTGTTCTTACGCCGTCCTTTCTTTTATTGCGTCTTGTAAGGAATGTCCATGCTGTCACGTTTGCTCTCGCCGCTGTTCCGCTTTTTCGAGGCGCGCGTCAACCCCTACCCAGAGGGTGAGGTCACCACACCGCCCAAAGGGCTGTTGCCGTTCATTTGGCACTTTTCCCGCCCGGTATGGCCGTGGCTGCTGGTGATGTCGCTTATCACGGCGGTGGTGTCCGCCGCCGAGGTCGTGTTCTTTAGCTACATGGGGGATTTGGTGGATTGGCTGGGCGGCGTCGAGCGCGCCGACTTTTGGTCGAGCCACGGTCTCTGGCTGGCGGGTGTGGCGGTGTTGGTGGTGGTGGGATTGCCGCTGCTGGTGTTGCTGCAGTCGCTGGTGACGCATCAGAGCATTTTCGGCAATTACCCGATGATTGGCCGCTGGCTATCGCATCGCCATATGCTCAGCCAGAGCCTGGCATTTTATCAGGATGAGTTTGCCGGGCGGGTATCGCAAAAAGTGATGCAAACCGCGCTGGCCGTGCGGGAAACCGTCACCAAAGTGATGGATCTACTGGTGTACGCCATCGTCTATTTTACCGGGGCGGCCATCTTGCTGGGCCGCGCCGACCCATGGCTGCTGCTGCCGCTGGGGCTTTGGCTGGTCGGCTATTTGGGCATCATGCGTTTTTTCGTGCCGCGTCTGCGGGACGTTTCCATGGCCCAGGCGGATGCGCGTGCGCAAATGACCGGTCGCGTGGTGGATAGCTACAGCAACATCCAAACCATCAAGCTGTTTGCCGATACCCAGCGCGAAGAGCGCTATGCCAAAGATGCCATGGAAGGCTTCATGACTACCGTGCATCGCCAGATGCGGCTGGTGACCGTGATGAGCGTCTGCTTGACGCTACTCAACACGCTACTATTGGTCGGCACCGCCGGCATGGCCATCGCCGCCTGGTACATGGAGGCGATCTCGTTGGGCGTACTGGCCATTGCCATTGCCCTGGTAATGCGGATTCGCTTCATGTCCGACTGGATTTTGTGGGAGGTTGCCGGGCTGTTCGAAAACATCGGCACGGTGCAGGATGGCATGAACACCATCGCCCAGGAACCGACTGTCAAAGATGCTCCTAATGCCAAAGCATTGTGCGTGCCCAACGGCGAGATCGTCTTCGACGCGTTGCGTTTCCAATATGCCCAGGCAAAAGGGGAGAGCAAAAACGTGTTCGATGGTCTGAGCCTGACCATCAAGCCCGGCGAGAAAATTGGCCTGATTGGCCGCTCTGGGGCCGGGAAATCGACCCTGGCAAACCTGCTGCTGCGCTTTTACGACCTGCAGGGCGGACGCATTCTGATCGATGGTCAAAACATCGCCGAGGTCTCCCAAACCTCGCTACGCCACCAGATCGGCATGGTGACCCAAGATACCTCGCTGTTGCACCGCTCGCTGCGGGACAACATCCGCTACGGCAGCCCTAACGCCAGCGATGAGGACGTCTGGCAGGCGGTGTGCCGCGCCCATGCCGACACGTTCATCAATGATCTGGTCGATCCCAAAGGTCGGCGTGGTCTGGATGCCCACGTGGGAGAGCGGGGCGTCAAACTCTCCGGCGGTCAGCGCCAGCGCATTGCCATTGCCCGAGTGCTGCTCAAGGACGCCCCGATTCTGGTGTTGGACGAAGCCACTTCGGCGCTGGATTCCGAAGTCGAGGCGGCGATTCAAGAGCAATTGGATGCGTTGATGGAGGGCAAAACGGTCATCGCCATTGCCCACCGGCTCTCTACCATCGCCATGCTGGATCGTTTGATCGTGGTGGACGAAGGGCGCATGGTGGAGAGCGGCACCCATCAGGAATTGCTCGCCCGCAATGGTATCTATGCCGGTCTTTGGCAGCGGCAGTCGGGCGGCTTTTTGGGTAACGACCTTGATCCTGATAACAACGCCCTCATTTGAGACTAGACCGGTCGCCTAGTGAAGGCGCTTCAACAGGAGGTAGAGATGCAAACGATTGAGCTTCAACAACCCGGCGGTTTAGATAAATTGAACGTCGTCGACACGGCCGCGCCCGGCGAGCCTGGCCCTGGCGAGATCAAAGTGCGCCTGCACGCCAGCTCGCTGAACTTTCACGACTACGCGGTGGTGGCGGGGATGATCCCCACCGACGACAAGCGCATCCCGATGTCCGACGGCGCGGGCGTGGTGGAGGCCGTGGGCGAAGGCGTTGAGGAGTTTGCCGTGGGCGACGCGGTCGTCTCGACGTTCTTTCCCTACTGGCTGGAAGGCCCGGCACGAGTAGGCGACTTTACCACCACCCCCGGTGATGGCGTCGATGGCTATGCCCGGGAGCAGGTAATTCGACCGGCCACATGGTTCACTCGCCAGCCGATCGGCTACAGCCATGCAGAATCCGCCACGCTGACCACTGCGGGATTGACCGCTTGGCGCGCGCTGGTGGTGGACGGCGGCTTGAAAGCGGGCGATACCGTGCTGGTACTGGGTACCGGGGGAGTGTCGATCTTTGCACTGCAGTTCGCCAAGCTGATGGGGGCTCGAGTGATCGCGACCTCCTCTTCCAATGAGAAGCTGGAGCGCCTGCGCGCTTTAGGCGCGGAGCACACCATCAACTACCGCGAGACACCCGAGTGGGGAAAAGCGGTCAAAGCGTTGACCGACGGCAAAGGCGTGGATCACGTCGTCGAGGTAGGCGGCCCCGGTACGCTGCCGCAATCCATCGATGCCGTGAAGATTGGTGGACACATTTCGCTGATTGGCGTGCTGACCGGCCGCGAGGGAGACATTCCCACTGCAAAACTCATGGCCAAGCAGGCCAAGCTGCAGGGGTTGATCGTCGGTAGCCGTCGCCACCAGATCGAGATGATCGACGCGATCGAAGCGGCGAATTTGAAACCGATCATCGATCGTGAGTTCCCGCTTAGCGAGATTGCCGAGGCGTTTCGTCATCAAGAATCGGGCAAGCACTTTGGTAAAATTTGCCTGACGTTCTGAGCGACGCGATGCACTTTGCGTAAAATGCACGTTGCGTAAAGAGTGAGAAAAGCGCGTCTGCCATGGGCGGACGCGCTTTTTTATTGGCCAGCCGGAGGAAGGCCGTACAAGGGCAGAGACATTACTCTCCTAACCGACTGTAGACCACGCCTTTGACTTCCAACTCCCAGATATCGTCATAGGGTACGGTGACGCCATCCACGTCCCCAGGGTCGCCGGTACTGTTTTTGATGACGGTTTCGGGGATGATCTTCACCCCCATGACACCCACATGTTGGATGCGGCCGCTGAATCGATTGCCCTCCTGCTCAATGAGCACCCGCTCGCCTGCAATGCACTTCGCAAGCTTCTCGTGTAGTTCAGCCATCGTGACATTCACCACGCTCATCGTTGCCTCCTGCGCATCGCTCAAAAGTGAGTTACTTGGCAATAACGACTTTATTCTAGACGATAAGTTCGACTGGCCCCTTAGGAGGAGTCTCAGGCATGCTAACCTTAATCTACTTTACCTAACCGAGGCAGACGATGGCGCAGAGCTCAACGAACGCGGCGTTATCGCCATGGAAAGTAGTGTCATTGGATAGCTTTCACACCCCTGAACGCACCCAGGCAAGCCAGTGGCGGCGCAGCTTTCGAGCAGCTACCACTTGGATGGTTGGCCGCGAAGCTTCCGAACGCCAAGCCAAACAAGAGAGCGAGCTACGCGCGCTGCCGGAGGTCAAATTGGCCCACTGGGCGCCCAGTATCGACTGGACACCCGCCGCGCGTGGTTTGGCCCAGTCACTGCAAGCCTATGATGAAGCGCCCATGGTGATGTTCGTTTCGCCACCTCATGGTGGACATGCAGCAGTGGTGCGGCACTGGGCCGCGCAGCGAAGCGTGGAGTGCCTTACTCCTCCTACGCTTCCCGAGCTGCTCGAGGGAAGTACCGTATGGCTCGATCATGTAGCCCCGCGCAAGCGCTGGGCCATCCCCGCCCTCGAGCGCCACTTTCTGCGTCACACCAACGGCTTGCAGGGCGTGCGTGAGCTGGTCGAGCGCTCCCTGAGCGGCCGAATGGGGCAGAGCGTGATTGGCTGCGATAGCTGGACGTATGCCTACTTACAGCACGCCGTAGGCCTTGAGGGCGTGCCGGTGCTCACCCTCCAAGGGCTCGAAGGTGAGCAGCTGGCCCACTATTTTGCCCACCACGTGGATCGAACGGTGCAGGTGTGCCCAACGGTGTACAGCACACGCACGGGGAGGCCGGTGCTCACGAGCGAAAGCGACGATAAGGCGGTTTACAGCGAACTGCAGCGATTGGCCGCGCACTGTCGCGGACATTTGGGCATTGCCTGGCACTACTGGCGCGAGCGGCTGCGAGAGCCATCGGAGGAGAATGCATCGGATGACGGCCAAGAGACGCGCAGCGACATGCAAGAGCTGTGGCTCCTTGATGCGTTGGCCGATGCCGAGCTACCGGCGGATACCGGCGACGTCGCTACCCTGCTGCTTCATACGCTGCTCATACACGGCGGGCTCGATGACCAAGCGTTGAGGTACGTGCTGCCGTTTTCCGATCATGAAGCGTTGAACGCACGATTCTCCTTGGCGCAACGCGGCATTCTGAGCGGTCAGGAGGGGCGTTGGCAGGTGGCGCCGCTGTGCTACGCCAGCGTACGACAATTGCTGGCGTCGCGTAATTATTTGGTAGATCCGCTTTAAGGAGCGTCGATGGACGATCAAGGGCAGTATGCCAAGTTATTTAATGAGCTCGATAGCCAAGCGCTAATCACGCTAGGCATTGTGGTGGGCAGTGCCATCGTATTGATCATTGCCAGCCAGCGCGGTCTCAACTGGCTGGCCAATCGGCTGCATGGTCAGGTGCGCTTTCGCGTCTTTGCGTTGGTACCGCTAACCCGCCTGATCATCCTCATCGTGGCACTGGTCATCGCCGTGCCGATCATCGTCGAGCCGTCGTTGCGTAATATGGTGACGCTGCTAGGTGCCATTGGCTTGGCCATTGGTTTTGCGATGAAAGATTATGTGAGTAGCCTGATTGCTGGCGTCGTCTCAGCGGTCGAGTTGCCATACCGCCCAGGGGACTGGGTCCGGATCGAAGACACTTATGGTGAAGTGAAACACGTGGGCATGCGTACGGTAGAAGTACAAACTCCCGATGACGATCTGGTCGCCGTGCCGCATTTGAAGCTCTGGGACACCGCGATTTACAACGCCAATAATGGTGGCACTAGCCTGCAGTGCGTGGCGAGTTTTTATCTTCACCCCGAGCACGAGGCGGGCTGGGTACGCAAGGCGCTTCGTGACGTAGCGCTGACCAGCGCTTATTTAAAATTCGATGAACCGATCATCGTGGTGGCCGAAGAAAAACCTTGGGGCACTCACTATCGCATCCGCGCGTATCCGGTGGATCCGCGTCAGCAATTTCTGTTCATCACCGATTTGACGGTGCGTGGCAAGGCGGTGCTGAGCGAGGCAGGCGTCACGCCCGCGCTCTTGCCCCCGGATGCAGCGCTCGATGCCCACGGTGCGGAAAGTCGATAATGACGGCTTCGACGCTCTATATTGGGTGGGACGTGGGCGGTTGGAATTGCGACCACAATCCCGCCAGCCGCGATGCGTTGGTGGTGTTGGATGACGCACTCCATGTGATCGGCACGCCTTGGCGAGGCAACCTCCGTGAGACGCTGAACGAGGCGACTTCGAGTCGTGATGTGATCCATCGGCTGCTGGCGCTTTGCCAACATGTGGCCAGCGGCGATGAGCGGGTGGTCATGGCCATCGATACGCCGTTGGCACTCCCTCAGGCGCTCCTAGCGCTCGCACGTGGAGAGGCGATGGATAGACTGGGCCGCTCCCAAGAAAATCCTTACCTGTATCGGGAAACCGAGCGCTGGCTGTTCGCTCGGGGGATCACGCCGCTGTCGCCCATCAAAGACATGATCGGCAGTCAGGCCACGAAAGGTATGCACTTTCTAGCTCGCTTTGCCCCACACGTCGCGGCCTGCGGGCAGTGGCAATCGAAGGGGGGCGAGCTGTGTGTGGTGGAGGGGTATCCATCGCCCGCTAAACGATCGGCTGAATTTGCAGCGCTGCGTCGGCGCGTGTGCATGACTGAAGGGCTGCACGCCATGCTTCATCAACCAACGCCGAAGCAGCAGGATATCCAGGATGCCTGGCACTGTGCACTACTGGCGTGGAGCTTGGAGCATGCCAAAGGGAGTGTGGCTTGGCCGCCAGCAGAGATGCCAGCGGCGGAAGGGTGGATCTTCGTACCCAAAGATGCGTTAAGCGCCTAACGGCTCAAGCGCTCTCTTCCGGTAGCTCCGCGTTATGGAAGACGTTCTGTACGTCGTCCAGCTCGTTGAGCATATTGAGAAATTTCTCGAACATCGCCACGTCATCGCCTTCGATGGGCGTGGTGGTTTGCGGCAGGAACTGAATCTCGTCGACCTCGAAGTCGATCTCGCCGAACGCATCCAGCAAGGCCTGCTTGGCTTTGGCGTAATCGGTATGGGGAGCAAACACCGTAATACGACCTTCTTCCTGCTCGATATCGGTCACGTCCACGTCGGCTTCCATTAGCGCCTCCAAGACGGCTTCTTCATCACTGCCGTTGAAGGAGAAAATAGCGCAGTGGTCGAACATGTGGCTGACGCTGCCTGGCGTGCCGATCTTGCTTTTGGTTTTGGTGAAGCAGCCGCGCACATCGCCAAAGGTACGGTTGGGATTGTCGGTCAGGCAGTCGACGATCACCATGGCGTTGCCAGGGCCAAAGCCTTCGTAGCGCGCCGGTGAAAAATCCTCACCGCCTGCGCCGCTGGCTTTATCCAGGGCCTTGTCGATCACGTGAGAGGGCACCTGGTCTTTCTTGGCGCGCTCCATCAAACCGCGCAGCGCAAGGTTGCCATTGGGATCCGTACCGCCCGCTTTGGCACAGACGTAAATTTCACGTCCATACTTGCTGTAAACCTTGGTTTTCGCAGCGGCCGTTTTGGCCATGGATTCCTTACGGTTTTGAAACGCCCTACCCATATTGAAGTCCTTCATTAGCCATGAAACGCCTGCATGGCAGGCGTCATCGTGTTCAAAAAGGAGAAAATTCTACCCAACAGCGTACCATGCTAACAGCGTTATTTAAGCGTGCGAGGCGTTAATGCGTTGCGTCGAGACGTTACGACGACCGCTAAGATCAAGATAGGCGCTATACCTCTTCTGTCTGGCGTATACTGGCGGCTCATCGAGTGTTCCACGAATTCTTCAGGGAGGAGACCATGCCGCTGACACTATGGCTTTCATTGGCCGCTATTTGTGCGATGGGGGCCATGTCGCCCGGGCCGAGCTTGGCGTTGGTGCTGCGTCATACCTTGGGCGGTGGCCGCGTGCCAGGCATCACGGCGGCTATTTTTCATGCCTTCGGCGTTGGTGTCTACGCGCTGCTGACAGTATTGGGGTTAGGCGCGCTGGTGGTGCGTTTTCCCGAATTGTTTCAGTTGATTACATGGTGCGGCGCAGCGTATTTGGCGTGGCTGGGTATCAAGGCGCTGCGCGCTGGCCGTAGCGGTGCGCTCTCGCCGAGTGCCGTGGCCACGACGCCGCAGCAAGCCGCCAAGGAAGCCGTACTGGTGGCCCTGGGCAACCCCAAGCTGATCATCTTTTTCGTCGCGCTATTGAGCCAGTTCGTGACGCCGGAGATGTCCTTGCTTGCCAAGGCGATCATCGTGGCCACGGCGATTATCATCGATGGTGGCTGGTACGTGCTGGTCGCCGTTGGGCTGTCTCACTCACGGGTATTGCCCTGGCTGCAACGCCACGCGCACTGGATCAATCGGATGACTGGCGTATTGCTGATCGCGCTGGCGCTGCGGGTGGCGGCGGGGCCGATCCTTTGATCACGAGGCTGGTGTCGCCAACGTTGCCGTGGCAAGGTAAAGCGTATGCTGGCAAAGGCATTTTAGAGGCCTGGCGATGACGATTTACGAGCAGGATTGTTATACCCATCAAGGTAAGCCCTTCAATCTGCGCGCTTTGCGTGGGCAGGTATTATTGGTGGTCAATGTGGCCAGCCAGTGCGGTTTTACGCCGCAGTTGAAAGAGCTCGAGGGGCTGTACCAGCGTTACCGGGATCGTGGATTTACCGTGTTGGGCTTCCCCTGTAACCAGTTTGGCCGCCAGTCACCAGAGAGCGCCGAGGCGTTTTGTGCCTTCGGAGAGCAGCAGTTTGGCGTGAGTTTCCCGCTCATGGAGAAAGTGAAGGTCAACGGCGCCGATGCCCACCCGCTGTTCGCACAGCTCAAGCAAGAAGCGCCGGGGGTATTGGGTACCAAGGCCGTAAAGTGGAACTTTACCAAGTTCCTCGTTGGCCGAGATGGCAAAGTAATTGCTCGTTTTGGTCCTAGGGATCGCGGTCTCACGCTACGTTTGGCCCTCGAGGCTGCCCTCGACAAAGAGTAGGCCTAGACGTCCCCGCGAACGACCATGAGACGCTGCATCAGTTCGTTCCAACGGTGGCGTACCATCATGGTCGTCAGCCCCGAAAAGAGCGCCCAGCTTTTGCGCCGCCAACCAGTGAGTTTCATGTTGTGGTTCACGAGCTGCTTCATCAGCTTGTAATCGTCGAACTTTCGCCACTCGCTGGCGACGGAAAGCTGGTGACGTGACATGACGGGTGCTAGCTCCAGGCGCAGCACCCATTCCAGCTCCTTGAGTGACATCGCGTGCTGTTCGATCACTTCGATCATATGGGCGTAGTCGCGCTCGCTGGGCTCACGATCGAGCCAGAGAGGGGCAAGGGCCAGCCATAAATCGCCTCGCTCATCGACTAGCTGCTGTGCATTCATCCAAGATCCCGTCGGCAAGTGGTGTGCAGGGCGCTATCGTGCCCCGAATGGCGGATAAGCTCAAGAGCGGACAGGGCGCGCCGAGACCGCTAGAATACCCTCATTGGTAACTCGGCACCCGCCGTGCCGAATGCGATACTCATCTGATGAAGGGGTCCAACGTGATCATTAAACCGAAAGTGCGCGGCTTTATCTGCACCACCACCCATCCGAAAGGCTGCGAGCAGAACGTGCTCGAGCAAATCGAGGCGACCCGCGCCCGTGGTTTGGATAAACGCCAAGGCCCGAAGAAAGTGCTCGTAATCGGTGCCTCTAGCGGCTACGGCCTAGCGGCACGTATCACCGCCGCCTTTGGTTACGGCGCCGATACCTTGGGCGTGTTTTTCGAAAAGCCGGGCACCGAGAAGAAGCCGGGCACCGCAGGCTGGTACAACAGCGCCGCGTTCGACAAGTTTGCCAAGCAGGAAGGCCTGTACAGCAAATCCATCAACGGTGACGCGTTCTCCCATGAAGCGCGCGACAAAGCCATCGAGCTGATCAAGCAGGATATGGGCGAAATCGATCTCGTGGTCTACTCGTTGGCCTCCCCAGTGCGCAAGCTGCCCGACAGCGGCGAGCTGAAGCGCTCTAGCCTGAAGCCGATTGGCGAGACTTACCGCGCCACGGCGATCGACACCAACAAGGACGCTATCATCGAAGCCGAAGTAGAACCGGCGACTCAGGAGGAGATCGACGACACCATTACCGTCATGGGTGGCGAAGATTGGGAACTTTGGATGAGTGCGCTAGATGATGCGGGCGTGTTGGCCAAAGGCGCGCGCAGCGTGGCGTTTAGCTATATCGGTACCGAAATCACATGGCCGATTTACTGGCACGGTGCTCTGGGTAAAGCCAAAGAGGACCTGGATCGCGCGGCAGCGGCCATCGATGCCAAACTCAAAGAGAGCGGGGGCGGTGCCAACGTCGCCGTTCTGAAGTCCGTGGTCACTCAGGCCAGTGCTGCGATCCCGGTGATGCCAGTGTATATCGCCATGGTTTACCGCATCATGAAAGAGCAGGGCCTGCACGAAGGCACCATCGACCAGTTGAACCGCCTGTTCGGCGAGCGTCTTTATTCCGGTGAGCCGGGCGACATGGTCACTGACGATCAGGGGCGCTTGCGGTTGGACGACTGGGAACTGCGCGAGGACGTTCAAAAAGCCTGCCAAGACCTCTGGCCGGAAGTCACGACGGACAACCTCTTCGACATTACCGACTATGCTGGTTATAAGCATGAGTTTTTGAAGCTGTTTGGCTTCGAGCGTGACGACGTGGACTACGATGCCGATGTGAACCCCGAGGTCGAGTTCGATGTCGTAACGCTATAAGCGCAGCGCGACGGGCAGCGCACGCCGACGCGCTATGAATCATCGACCGGACTGGATGAGGTGCTGTATGGATACCCGAGAAAGCAAAACCCCGGAAGAAGAGAAAGAGCACGTGCTGAGCGAACGCGTCCCCGAGGACTTCGAAACCTCTCAACCCCAGCAGCAGCCCGAAGCGAGAAAACCCGCCAATGGTCTCCATAAGATGCTGCCATTGGTCATCGTGGTGATGGGTATCATCGTCGCGGGTATCGTGCTGTTGGGGTTGGGCAACAGCGGCGGCTAACGGCTACGCTATTGTGAGATATTGTGAAAGACATCGCCGGGCTACATGGCCCGGCGATTTGCGTTTGAGCCTCTGGCGTGACGCGCTGAGGATGGCCAGAGTAAACATGTCAATTTGATGTTTGTAATCTTTTGCGCCTATCTCCTGCTAAAAGACCGTTAATTTAAGTACAACGTTGTCGATTTTTGCCTTTTTGCTTTGCATTTATGCGCGCTGGTTCACTAGTTTGCAAAGTGTACTTCAGTACAGAAGTGCTTTGGGAAAAGTGCTTTAGGAAATTAGGTACTTCAGCGAAAGGAGCAAAGGTATGAAACGGACAGCACTCGCAGTCGCCATTGGAATGGTATGTGCCAGCTTCTCAGGCGTCGCCTTGGCACAAAATGATGACCAAACAGACCCATCGACCGCCAGGGACATGTCGCAACAGCGACAGAACGAGGTGGCCGAGCAGCAGCGTCGAGATGGCCAGACCCAAGATGGTAGCGAAACGATGGACGTCACGGTCGATCAAGCGCCAGCGGACGTGCAGGTTCAGCAGGAGTCTCCCAACATCAAAGTGGAGCAGTCCAAGCCCGATGTCACTATCGAGCAGCCTAAACCTGAAGTGACCATCGAGCAGCCGGAACCAGACGTGACGGTCGAAGAAGCAGAGCCGAACGTGACGGTCGAGCAGCAGGGCGAGCCCGATGTCTCCATCGAGCAGGCCGATAATGCTGAGGTAGAGGTAAACCGGGCCGAGGACGAGCGTGATGGCTCACAGCAGTCAGCTCAGCAAAACCAAAATCAAAGCCAACAAGTAGTGCGAGAAGACGTTCAGCAGGACGAGCAGGGTCATTCGCTGATGTCGGAGCGCGCACGTGATCTGGAGGGCATGACCGTCGTTAACCAGCAGGGAGACGAAGTGGGTGACATCCAGCACATTGCGCGTCATCAAGAGAGCGGTGAGCTATTCGCGATTGTCGCGATTGGCGGTTTTTGGGGTTTTGGTGCAAGTGATGTCGCGCTTCCCGTCAAAGAGATGCAGCGTGAAGAGGACCAACTGGTCGTCAATACCGATTATGGTAGCGAGGAGATCGAGGCCTCTGCGGACGAATATCGCGAAAGCGATTACCAAATCATCGATAACCAGACGGCGCTCTCAGACGCCGAAGAGAATGCCTAACGTGACTTCGCTACACCCCTGCGACCCCTTTTTTTAGATAGCGACAGCAGGCGCTGCCTTCATTGGCACAATTGGGTAAGATGTCGTTCACACCCACGACCCAGTTAGCCAGCGGCGGTTTTCATGCAGCGCGATAGGCAGCATAGCGAAGTCACATGCATTCCAATACGTTAACGCCACCTAGCCACCGCAGGCGGGTGGCGTTTGTGTTGCTTCCCGGGTTTTCTCTGTTGGCTCACGCCAGCGCTATCGAACCGCTACAGATGGCCAATCAGCTTAGTGGTCACATGCTCTATCATACCGTGACCCTCAGTTTGGATGACGAGCCCGTGCGCAGCGGCGCGCAGCTTTCGCTCCTGGCGCAGCACACGCTGAGCGCACCCCTTGGGCCGATGGATCTGCTTTTCATATGTGCACCGACGCCACTTCCCTACGCACTACCCGCAAAGCTGAATGAGTGGCTGCGTAGTCACCAAGGGCGAGGCGTCGCCTTTGGGGGGCTGGCGGGCGGCACCGAAGTATTGGCCCGTTGTGGTCTGCTGGAGGGCTACCGCGCGACGCTTCCTTGGCAGCGTTTTGACGCCTTTGCCCAGGCGTACCCTCAAGTCACACTCTCACAGCAGCTGTTCGAAATCGATCGCGACCGCCTGACCTGCGCAGGCGGCACCGCCGCGATGGACATGATGCTTACGCTGATTGGTAAGCATCACGGTCCGCGCTTGGCCGAGCAGGTCTCCGAACAGTTCGTCTGCGACCGTATTCGACTGGCCGATGAGCGCCAGCACGTACCTTTGCGCAGCCGTTTGGGGCACGCGCCACAAAGTCTCGTGGATGCGGTGACGCTGATGGAGGCCAACATCGAAGAGCCGCTCTCGACGTTGGAACTCTCTGAGCATCTGGGAATTTCCAGGCGGCAGTTAGAGCGGCTATTCAAGAAGTACTTACAGGCAGTGCCCAGTCGCTACTACCTGGATTTACGTTTACAGGAAGCACGCAAGCAGCTGCGTGAGAGCGACCGGGCAGTGGGCGAGATTGCCTTTGCCACCGGATTTTCGTCGGGTGCACACTTCTCGACGGCTTATCGACACCACTTTGGCATGACACCCCGAGAAGAGCGTCTTGGGTAACGCACTATGTCAGGGTGTCCACAATGCCGCCCTCGACACGCAGTGCGGCGCCGGTCGTGGCACTTGCCTGGGGCGAAGCAGCATAGACGCTCATATGGGCGACTTCTTCAGGAGTGGCCAAACGCTGAATGATCGACGATGGACGGTTCTCTCGAACGAAACGCGCTTCGACATCCTGTTGTGAGGTGCCCTCTTGCTGAGCGATATCGCTGAGCATGTTCAATACACCCTCCGAGCGTGTGGGCCCTGGCAGAATGGCATTGACCGTCACCTGAGAGCCGCTCAATACTTTCGCCAGGCCGCGTGAAATGGACAGCAATGCAGACTTCGTCATGCCGTAGTGGACCATTTCGCTGGGAATGTTGATACCAGATTCGCTTGATACGAACTGAATGCGTCCCCAATCGCGCTCGCGCATGCCTTTGGCGTAATGGCGTGACAAGCGGACGGCGCTCATGATGTTAACATCGAAAAACTGTTGCCAAGTGGCGTCATCCACGTCGAAAAAGTCTTGCGGGCCGAATATCCCGACGTTGTTAATGAGGATGTCGGTATCGGGCTGCTGGTCGATCAACGTCTGACACCCTTCTGCAGTACCCAAATCGGCAGCCACCCCGGTGATGCGAGCTTGTGGGTAGCGCTTTTTGACCGCCTCGATGGCGTCATCCACCCGTTGCTGCGTTCGCCCAGTAATGGCGATGTCGGCCCCTGCGTGAGCCAATCCTTCTGCAATGGCATAGCCGATACCAGCGGTGGATCCCGTGATAATGGCACGTTTGCCGCTCAGATCGATCTTCATGATTACGCTCCTTGGGTCAAAAATATCCGTACTGCGCCATAAAGCGCGGGTCATTACCCTTTACTCACTATGGGGGGCTTCGGCCATTCTTCAAGGTGATACGATCAACGGCAGGCGCACGTCGCTATTCGTAATTTACCGTCCCAATACTGAAAGCAGGGCGCCCATTGCCCCCCGTATACTGAATCCACTGTTTACTCCACTGGAGGTATCGTTCCATGAGCCACACCCCGAACCGTCAAGACTTCGACCACTACATGGCGCCCAACTACGCGCCGCAGCAGATTATTCCGGTACGTGGTGAAGGCAGCCGCTTGTGGGACCAAGAAGGCCGCGAGTACATCGATTTCGCTGGCGGTATTGCGGTGAACTCCCTGGGTCACTGCCATCCGGTGCTGGTCAACGCGTTAAAAGAGCAGGGCGAAAAGCTTTGGCATCTTTCCAACGTATTCACCAACGAACCGGCGTTAAAGCTGGCCAAAACTCTCACCGAGCGCACGTTCGCCGATAAAGTGTTCCTGTGCTCCTCTGGCGGTGAAGCCAACGAAGCCGCATTAAAGCTGGCCCGCCGCTGGGCGGTCGACCACTACGGTGAGCACAAAGACAAAATCATCTCGTTCTACCAATCGTTCCATGGCCGCACCTTCTTTACCGTCAGTGTCGGCGGCCAGCCCAAGTACTCCCAAGGCTTTGGCCCAGTACCGGGCGGCATTCTGCACGCCAACTTCAACGACCTGGAGAGCGTGCGCAAGCTCGTGGGCGACGATACCTGCGCCATCATGGTCGAGCCGATGCAGGGCGAAGGCGGCATCGTACCCGCCACTCAGGAATTCTTGCAGGGCCTGCGCAATCTGTGTGACGAGCACAATGCGCTGCTGATTTTCGATGAAGTTCAAACTGGCGTTGGCCGTAGCGGCGAGCTGTATGCTTATAAAAATTTCGGCATCACGCCAGACATACTCACCAGCGCCAAATCGCTGGGTGGCGGCTTCCCGATTGGCGCCACGCTGACCACCGATGCCATCGCCAAGTCGCTGGCCATCGGTACCCACGGCTCTACCTACGGCGGCAACGCGCTGGCCTCTGCGGTGGCGCTGGCGGCGGTCGAGTTCATCGATACGACCGAGGTGCTGCAGGGGGTCAAACATCGTCACGATCTGTTCCGCGAGCATCTGGAAACCATCAACCGCAAACACGGCGTTTTCAAAGAGATCCGCGGCATGGGCATGCTGATGGGGGCCCAGATGTCGGACGCTTTCGAAGGCCGCGCCAAAGATATTCTGCCGTTGGCGATCGAAGAGGGCGTGATGGCGCTGATTGCAGGCCCCAACGTGCTGCGTATGGCGCCCTCGCTGGTGATTCCCGAGGAAGACATCGCCGAGGGCATGGCGCGTCTCGAGCGTGCCATCGAGCGACTTGTCGCTAGCGCATGAGTCAGGCGCAAGTCACACAAGAGGGGGCGTTAACTATGTTGGTAATCCGACCGGTCACGCTGGCTGACCTTCCCGCCTTGGAGCAATTGGCAGAGCATGCGGTGCCTCGGCTTACCAACCTGCCCGCCAATCGGGATCGCCTCGAGGAGCGCATCGTGCGCTCCCAAGAAGCATTCGAGAGCGAGATCGAGTACCCCGGTAACGAGCACTATATGTTCGTGCTGGCGGACGATAGCCGCAACGAGGTGCTGGGGACGGCCACCATCCGCGCCCAGGCGGGGGCTGCCGAGGCCTACTACACCTACCGCCAAGAGACGCTGATTCACGCATCGCAGCAGCTCAACGTGCGTCGTGAGGTGCAAACACTGGCGCTCTCTCATGAAGCCTCGGATGCCACACTGCTCTGTGCACTGTCGCTCGACCCGCGCTACAAGGGCACCAGCGCTGAGAGCCTTCTGCGCCGAGCGCGGCTGATGTTCATCGCCCAGTATCCGGAGCGCTTCTCACGGATTCTGGCGGTGGCTTTTCCCGGCTTTTTGGATAGCCAGAATGAATCTCCATTTTGGGAGAGCGTGGGCCGCCACTTTTTTGCCCGCAGCTTCCAAGAAATGAATCACATAGCGGGCGTGCGCTCAAAGAGCTTCATTGCCGAGGTGATGCCGCAGTTTCCGCTCTATTTGCCACTGCTCACGCCCCAGGCCCGTGCTGCCATTGGCCGCGAGCATCCTGCCCATGAAGAGGCGCTGGGCGAAATGCTGGCCGAAGGGTTCGTGCGCTCCCGACACGTGGATATTTTCGATGCAGGCCCCATCGTCAAAGCCGAGCGCGAGCGCCTGGAAACCTTCCGCCGCGCCGCCTGGCACCCGGTACGGATACGCCCCGAGCACGCGCTACCCGATGCCGAACCGGCGATGATTGCCAACCAAACGCTGAGTGATTTCCGATGCATCGTCGCGCGCTACGCGCTCTCGCCCACGGGGCAGCTGATGCTCTCGCCGCAGCATGCCGCGCGTTTGGGCGTCGAAGAGGGACGGGCGGTGCTGGCCGCGCCGCTGAGTCTGCCCAGCGCCGTGGACGCGCTCGATGAAGGAGAGATGTAATGCGCATTCGACCCATTGCCCGTGATGATCTGGATGGGCTCCAGGCACTTGCGCAGCAGGCAGGCGTTGGTTTTACCTCCTTGCCGGATAACCGCGAGTTTTTGGCCGGTAAAATCGAGTCCGCCGCCCGCGCCTTCGAAGAGCGCACGCCGGTAGACGACCGTCTCTACTTCTTCGTATTGGAAGATGAGACTAATGGTGAACTGGCGGGCTGCTGTGCCATTGAGGGCCAAGTAGGGCGGGAAGTGCCGTTCTATAACTACCGGTTGGGTACGCTGGCGCACTCGTCGGTACAGCTCGATCTGCATCGCACCATCGACACGCTATTCTTGAGCTCCGACCACACCGGCGACGCCGAAGTGTGTTCGCTGTTTCTGCGTCCGGAGTATCGCGGCGAGGCCAACAAGCACCTGCGTAACGGGGCGCTGCTTTCCAAAGCGCGCTGGCTGTTCATTGCCCAGTTTCGCGACCGCTTTCCGCAGAAAGTGCTGGCCGAGATGCGCGGCGTGTTCGACGAGAACAACGTTAGTCCCTTCTGGGAGAGCCTGGGGAAACACTTCTTCCCCATGGATTTCAACGAAGCCGACCGCTTGACCGGCCTGGGCCAGAAGAGCTTCATCGGCGAGCTGATGCCCAAGTTCCCGATCTACACCACTTTTATGTCGGAAGAGGCGCGGGGGTGTATTGGTCAGGTGCACCGGCACACCCGACCGGCATTAGAAATGCTCAAAAAAGAGGGGCTGCGCTGGGAAGGCTATATCGACATCTTCGACGGTGGCCCTACGGTAGAAGCCTACATCGATGACGTGCGGGCGATTCGCAACTCCCAGCTTTATCAGGTGGAAGTCTCCTCTAACGCGCCGCAAGAGAGCGTTAGCCGCTGGTTGGCGGCGTCGACCCAAATGCTGAACTTTACCGCGAGCTGGATCGGCCGTGGCCCTGCCGACAGTAGCACGATCGTGCTCACCCCCGATGAGGCCGATCGGCTAGGGGTTTCCACCGGCGACGTCGTTCGCCTGCTGGAAACCTAACATGAACGCCTGGAACGTCCCTCTACCCGTGCGAACGACGACAAAAATTCAGTAAAGGAGAGCATGATGCACACCGAGAACATGCATGCCCAGCAGCAACAACTGATCAACGGCACTTGGGTCGTCGGCAACGCCGAGCCTTTTACCAAGCATGATCCGGTGGCGGGTATGCTGCTTTGGCAAGGAGCGGCAGCTTCCAGCAGCCAAGTCGGCGCTGCGGTGGAGGCGGCGCGAGCGGCATTCCCGGCCTGGGCACGTACGCCTTTTGCTGAGCGTCAGGCGCTGGTTGAGCGGTTTGTCGAGGTCGTCACCGCTCGACGAGAAGACTTAGCTATTGCCATTGCCTCGGAAACCGGCAAACCGCTGTGGGAAGCTCGTACCGAAGCAGGTGCGATGATTGGTAAAATCGCGCTCTCTATCAAGGCCTACCACGAGCGCACCGGGGAGCGTGAAAAAGCCGTCGGCAGTGCCAAAGCGGTCCTTCGTCATCGCCCCCACGGCGTCATGGCAGTATTTGGCCCCTATAACTTCCCTGGCCACCTGCCCAATGGCCATATGGTGCCCGCCCTGTTGGCGGGTAACACCGTGGTGTTCAAGCCCAGCGACCAAACCCCGCTCACCGCGGATCTCACCCTGCAGTGCTGGATAGAAGCCGGGCTGCCTGCTGGGGTGATCAACCTCGTGCAGGGCGGTGTGGCCGTGGGACAGGCGCTCTCTGCCCACCCCGGTATCGACGGTCTGCTGTTTACCGGCAGTGCCAAAGTGGGTGGCATGCTGCAGCAGCAGTTTGCCGGGCAGCTGGATAAAATCCTCGCGCTGGAATTAGGCGGCAACAATCCGCTGGTGGTGAAGGATGTGGAGGATGAGCGCGCTGCCGTGCTGACGATTCTCCAGTCGGCGTTTCTCTCAGGGGGGCAGCGCTGCACTTGCGCCCGCCGCTTGATGGTGCCCCAAGGCGAGGTGGGCGACCGCCTCATCGATGCGCTTTCGGATGCCATCGCCAAGCTGCACGTGGCGGGGCAGTTCGACGAGGAGCCTGCGCCGTTTTATGGCGGCTTGGTCAGCGTTGCCGCCGCCGATGGCCTGCTCAACGCCCAGGATGAACTGGAAGCCATGGGCGGCACCGTGATTAACCGTATGCAGCGCCTCAAGGAGAATACCAGCCTGCTCAGCCCCGCGCTGATCGACGTGACGGGTTTGAACGTGCCCGACGAGGAGCACTTCGGCCCGCTGCTGAAAGTCCATCGCTATACGGATTGGGATGAGGCGCTTGCCCTGGCCAACGACACCCGCTATGGCCTGTCGGCTGGGTTGATCGGGGGCGAGCAGGCGGATTGGGACGACTTCCTGCTGCGTATCCGCGCCGGTATCGTCAACTGGAACCGCCAGACCACCGGTGCCTCGGGCGATGCGCCCTTCGGCGGCGTGGGCGACAGCGGCAACCACCGCCCCAGTGCCTACTACGCCGCGGATTACTGCGCTTACCCGGTCGCCTCCATGGAGGCTGAAAGCCTGGAAATGCCCGAAACCCTGCCACCGGGAGTCCATCTATGAGCCTAAACAGCATCCGGGAAGTCAACTTCGATGGCTTGGTAGGGCTGACCCACAACTACTCGGGGCTTGCCCACGGCAACGTGGCCTCCATGAGCCACGGCGGCTTGGTTTCGAACCCCAAAGAGGGGGCGCTGCAGGGGCTGGCCAAGATGAAATCGCTGATGGACGCGGGCTACGCCCAGGGCGTTTTGCCTCCTCAGCAGCGCCCCGATTTGGGCGCGCTGCGCGACTTGGGCTTCACCGGCAGCGACCGTGAGATGCTGGCACGTGCCGCGACACAAGCCCCGCAACTGCTGCGGGCGGTGTGCTCGGCGTCCAGCATGTGGACCGCTAACGCGGGCACCATTACGCCTAGCGTGGATGCACCCGATGGTCGGATGCACATTACCCCGGCCAACCTGCAGTCGAGTTTCCACCGCTACCTGGAGCCGCGCACCACGGGGCGCGTGCTCCAGGCGATTTTCCGCGATGAGCAGCACTTCGCCCACCACCCGGTGCTGCCCGCCACCCCCGCGTTTTCCGATGAAGGGGCGGCCAACCACACCCGGCTGTGCGGTGAGTATGGCGAGCCCGGCGTGCACCTGTTCGTGTATGGCCGACAGGCGTTTGGCGGCGGGCGGAACGAGCCCAAGCGTTATCCGGCCCGGCAAACGCTGGAAGCCAGCCAGGCGGTGGCCCGCCAGCACGGGCTGAGCGACGCCCAGACCGTATTTGCTCAGCAGCATCCCGAGGCCATCGATGCCGGGGTGTTCCACAACGATGTGATTGCCGTGGGCAACGGCCCGGTGCTGCTCTACCACGAAATGGCATTTCTTGATGAAGAGCGCACGCTCAACGAGCTGCGCGCCAAGATGAGTACGCCGCTGATTCCTGTCCGGGTGTCGGCGGAAGCGGTGAGCATGGAAGACGCGGTGGCGTCGTACCTGTTCAACTCGCAACTGCTCTCCAACCCGGATGGCACCATGACCCTAGTGGTGCCCAGCGAGTGCCAGGAGCGGGAAGCCGTGTGGCGCACGCTGCAGGACTTCATCCTGGCAGGCAATAACCCCATTGGCGAAGTGATCGTCAAGGACGTAAAGCAGAGCATGCGCAACGGCGGTGGCCCCGCCTGCCTGCGTTTGCGCGTGGTGCTCAGCGAGGCCGAGCGGGCCGCCCTCAGCGGTCGCGTGCTGCTCGATGATGCACTTTACGACGACCTCACCGCCTGGGTGAGCCGCCACTACCGAGACCGCCTCGCCACCGACGACTTGGCCGACCCGCAGCTCGCGACGGAGGTGCTCACCGCGCTGGATGAGCTGACGCAGCTGCTGAACATTGGCTCGGTGTATCCCTTCCAGTTGGGGTAACGGTTGCAGGTCCTTCATCCTCCTTTTGTCGGCGATAGAGCGAGAAGCCATGACGCCGGTATTCCGCGCGACGAACGATAGGACCTTTGCTGAAACGCTCATTCGTCGCAACATGACGGCTTACTACGAACGGTTGGGATGGCACTGGGATACCCAACTGTTCGCTAAGCAGTGGGGCGAGATGGACAGCATCGAACTCTGCGTGAACACCTCGCGCGTAGGGCTGCTGTGTCTTTATCGCGACGACACTGCTTACGACATTCGCGAACTGCAGATCGATCCTCCATGGCAGCGGCGAGGGTTAGGCACGGCGGCCATCCATTACGTCGAGGATCTCGCTCGGCAGGCCGACGTCACCTCACTGCGTCTGCGCGTGTTTCGTATCAACCCTGCACGCCATCTCTATCAGCGCCTGGGGTTTCGAGTGTGTCAAACCGACAGCGATGTCATCACCATGCAGCGAACACTGCGTTAAATCACCGTCTCCCGTCGGTCATCCCTGTGGCCTGACGGCTGCCCTCGATGGACGCCTGTTGGGCAACATCCTCCCTGTCAGGGCAAGCGCTTTCCTTTATATGAATTTTATTCATTTTTAGTTGAGTCGATATCGCTTTTCATTCATCTGTGTGGTCTGGCATAAAGGGCGCATTCGTTTCGACGGGAGCTGAACGTTCACTGGCAGCGCCGTCGCCAATCTCGACCAACAGGGTGCCTGTTCGCGATGAGCTACGACTTTACCTTCGACATCAAGAGCGTCCGGTTCGACGAACACTACCGTCCTGCCGAGAGCACGCGTACCACGACCAACTTCGCTAACCTCGCCAGGGGGGAGCGCTGCCAGGAAAACCTGCGTAACGCGCTGACCATGATCGGCAATCGCTTCAATACCCTGGCCCATTGGGATAACCCCAAGGCAGACCGCTACGCCGTTGAGCTGGAGATCATTACCGGTGAGCTGAGCGTGGCGGCTGAAGGCACTACCTTCCCGGCGATCGAGATGTTGAAGACGACCATCATCGATCGGCATCTCGACAAACGCATCGAGGGCATGACGGGGAACAACTTCTCCTCCTACGTCCGCGACTACGACTTCAGCGTGTGGCTCTCGGAGCACAACAAGGAGCGGTCGGAATTTGGTATTCCGGAGGGGTTTGGCGATCTTCACGGCAAGCTGTTCAAGCGTTTCGTCGACTCCGAGGCGTATCGATCCGTTGCCAGCAAGGCGCCGGTGATCTGTCTCAGCGTTTCCAGCAACAAGGTGTATCGCCAGACGGAAAATCGCCACCCGGTGCTGGGCGTCGAATACGTGAACGACACATCGTCACTTACGGATTTCTATTTCGCCAAGATGGGCCTGCAGGTGCGTTACTTCATGCCGCCCCATAGCGTGGCACCGCTGGCGTTCTACTTTTCCGGCGATCTGCTGGCCGATTACAGCGATCTCGAACTGATCAGCGCCATCAGCACCATGGAGACGTTCCAGAAGATCTATCGTCCAGAAATTTACAACGCTAACTCGGCGGCAGGTAAGGTCTATCAGCCGCATCTGACCCATCAGGACTACTCGTTGACCCGTATCGAGTACGACCGCGAAGAGCGTAGCCAGTTAGCCGTCGAGCAGGGCAAGTTTGCCGAGCGCTATTTCATCGAACCTTTTCGTCACGTGCTCGAGCGCTGGTCGGCCGATGTCGCCCTTTGATTCACTGTTTACCAAGGATATTGTTATGAAGACATTGCTGCCCACATCGACGGCCGGAAGCCTGCCCAAGCCCGCTTGGCTGGCCGAGCCCGAAAAACTCTGGTCGGACTGGAAGCTGCAGGGCGAGGAGCTGACCCAAGGCAAGCAGGATGCACTGCGGGTATCGCTGCACGATCAGCGCTTGGCGGGTATCGACATCGTCAGCGACGGTGAGCAGACTCGCCAGCACTTCGTTACCACCTTCATCGAGCACTTGAACGGCGTCGATTTCGAACAGCGCGAGATCGTCAAGATCCGCGACCGCTACGACGCCAGCGTGCCTTCGGTGGTTGGCCCCGTGGCGCGTGAGAAGCCGGTCTTCGTCGAGGATGCCAAGTTCCTGCGCCAGCAGACCGACCAGCCGATCAAGTGGGCGCTCCCCGGGCCCATGACCATGGTCGATACGCTCTATGATGGCCACTACAAGAGCCGCGAAAAGCTTGCCTGGGAGTTCGCCAAGATCCTCAACCAGGAAGCCCGTGACCTGGCGGCAGCGGGCGTGGACATCATTCAGTTCGATGAGCCCGCCTTCAACGTCTTCTTCGATGAGGTGAACGACTGGGGCATCGCCGCCCTGGAGAAAGCTATCGAAGGGGTCGAGTGCGAGACCGCCGTGCATATCTGCTACGGCTACGGCATCAAGGCCAACACCGATTGGAAGAAGACCCTCGGGTCGGAGTGGCGCCAGTACGAAGAGATCTTCCCCAAGCTGCAGGCGTCGAACATCGACATCGTTTCGCTGGAGTGCCAGAACTCCCACGTGCCGATGGAGCTGATCGAGCTGATTCGCGGCAAGAAGGTGATGGTCGGGGCCATCGACGTGGCTACCCACGCCATCGAGACGCCGGAAGAGGTCGCCGACACGCTGCGCAAGGCGCTGCAGTTCGTCGATGCCGACAAGCTCTACCCCTGCACCAACTGCGGTATGACGCCCCTGCCTCGTGAAGTCGCCCAGGGTAAGCTGCAGGCGCTGAGCGCTGGCGCAGCGATCGTGCGGCAGGAGATTTCTCGATAGTCGGCTTGGCCATTAGGCGGGTGATGACCCCCATGCATTGGGACACAGAGAGTGATACAGGCTGACTAGCATTTCCGCTTGGGTATCCTCGTTCCAGCGCTGGGCGTAGATGCGGCCTCGCTGGGCGAGGCGTGTGCGAAGGGCGTCATCGTCGAGCAGCCGGTTGATCTGTTCGGCGAAGTGGCTACGGTGTTCTTCGGCAATTAGGCAGCCCTCGTCCTGCTGTAGAACATCCTGGGTGCCCATGATGGCGGTCGAGACGACGGGGGTGCCCAGCGCCAAAGCTTCCAGTAACACCAAGCCTTGAGTTTCGGTACGCGAGGCAAACACGAAGACGTCGGCCGCGCGATAGGCGTCCTGTAGCGCGCCATCGCGTGGCAGGTAGCCTAGGAAGTGAACGGAATTTAAAAGCCCCGCGTATTCGGCCTGCTGCTTGAGCGATGCCAAGGCAGGGCCCTCGCCCACGACCGCCAAGTGGGTCTCTGGGTGGTGCCGATGCACTTCTGGCAGCATATCGATCAAAAAATCGATGTTCTTCTCGTGTGCCGCACGCCCCACGAAGAGCAGTAGTCGACCGTGCTTCGGAAGGCCGTGGCGCTCACGAAAGTGGGCGCCCACGGTTTGCGTGGTAAAGCGGGTAAGCGATAAACCCGTGGCGATGGTGGCGACGGACGTACGAACGCCATAGGCATTCAGTGCGGCAGCCATGGCCGATGACGGCGCCACGACGGTCGCGAGTTGCTGGCACTGGTGTACCGAAAAGCGCCTAGCGGCAAAACGCAGGCAGCGGCGGGGTAGCCACGGCACGTAGTGGTGCAAATACTCTTCGAACAGCGTGTGGTAGGTGCCGATCACAGGGATCCCAAGCCGTTTGCTCAGTGCCACGCCCGCGTAGTGGGCTACGAAGGGCGTGTGGATATGAATTAGGTCAAATTCGTTGGCTTGCAGTCTCGTCGCCAGCGCCATGATGGCGCGGTAGCGCATCATGCGGTCTTCCGGGTCGCCGAGCACCCCGCGCGAGTCGATGCGCCAAATCTGAGGCCCCGCCTCGTCGTGGTCGGTGTAGCGAGGGCAAATGAGGTTCACCTGATGTCCCTGGCGTTCCAGCGCCCCCCGAAAGCTTTCGATCGACGTCGACACGCCGTTCACCCGCGGGAAATAGACGTCGGAAAGCATTAAAATCTTCATCATGAACGACTTAACGGCTAGGGTGGCCGCCAGTATGGCAATGCGCCATGACACCGCCATGACAGCCGTGGTGGTGTCGACTTCTTTTCATCATGATGGATATGACATGCGACGTATTTTTGTGCTGCCCACGTCCTGGGCGGGCTGGGGGCTTTTCATTGCCTTTGTGATGCTGGTGCTAGCAGGCACATGGCCGGTGATCGGCCTGGTCAATCGGGCCACGCTGGTAATGGGGCTGCCGCTGATGGTGGTGTGGAGCTATGTGATCATCCTCTCCTGCGTAGCGGTCATGCTGGTGGGCAATCGCATTGTAGAGCGAGACGACCATGAATAGTGCCTGGCCGTTAGTGATCACGCTGTTATACGTGGCCACCGCCATGTTGATCGGCCTTCGCGCACGGGCGGGGCGCTCTATGAATACGCTAGAAGAGTGGGGCGTGGCTGGGCGCAGTATGGGGCCAGTGACCCTCTACTTACTGATCGCGGCGGGCAGTGTGAGTGCTTACACCTTCATGGGCGCACCGGGCTGGGCCTACTCCAAGGGCGTGGCGGTATTTTATGTGGCGGTTTATTTGGCCTATTTAGCGCTGGTGGCGTGGTACTTCGGGCCGAAGGTATGGCAGTTCGGCGAGCAGTTTGGCCATGTGACCCAAGCAAGCGCCATTGCCGACCGTTATCAAAGCCCTGCGCTAGGGGCGCTCTCCGCGCTGGTGATGGCGGTGGGCTCGGTGGCCTACGCAGTGCTACAAACCATTGGTTCCGCTTATATCCTGTTTGTGATGAGCGGCGGGTTGATACCCGTTTGGCTAGGCGTGCTGTTGGTGCTGACTTGTATAGCCGTGTATCTCTACGCCAGCGGGCAGCGGGCGATAGGCCGCACTAACGCGTTCCAGGGTGTGCTGATGCTGGCGGTGGCCTGGGCGGTAGGCCTGTGGGCCGTACACAGCGCCACCGGCGGGCTGAGTGTTGCCAGGGTGTTCGAACGCATCGCCGCCGAGCACCCTGAGTTTTTGACCCTACCCGGCGCAGGTGGCGATATGAGTGTTAGCTTCTGGACCACATCGATTATCGTCTCGATGTTCTCATTCATGCCCCCTGTCTGGACGCAGTGGATGAGCGCCTCCTCCGCACGTACCCTGCGTCGTAGCGCAACGTGGCTGCCTACCTATTACGTGGTGATTCTGCCCATGGTGGTGGTGGGGTTCATCGGTATTTTCTCTCTGCCGGAGCTCGCGCGGGCAGATATCGTGGTGCTGGAATACGCCACGCAGCACTTGCCCGTGGTGCTGGTGGGGCTGCTGGGCGCGGGCACCCTGGCAGCCTCCATGTCCTCCAGCGAGCCATTCATTCACTCGGTTTCTCTCTCGGTGAGCAAAGACGTGCTGCAGCCGCTTTTGAAGCTCTCGGAGGGTGTCACCGCCCAGTTGGCGCGGCTTTTGATTCTACCCATCATGTTCTTGCTGATTGCGCCGTTGGCGATTGCCGAGCCGGGTAGCCTAGTAATGATTCTGCTGGTAGGGCTTGGTTTTGCGTCGCAGGTGTTGCCTGCGTTCATTGGTATGTTCTTTTGGCCTCGCGCCTCTAGGTTGGGCGTCATGGCGGGCATTCTGGGCGGTTTCGTTGTGACGGTGGCATTCACCACGCTATGGCGACACCCGCTCGGCATTCATGCCGGTTTTTGGGGGCTCATGGTCAATTTGCCGCTGTTCGTGCTGGTGTCGCTGGTGACGCCTGCAACGTGTGAGAAGGTCGTCGAGCGTTTCTTTCGCATTTCAGCCCCTCGCGGACTGACGCGTTTGGGCAGACGGGTGTCTTAATCTCTTAACGTCCATCGTCTACGCTTATCTCAGAGCGTTTTAATGCACTGATAAAGGCACTGCAATGAGCCATGCATTGACTGGACATAACCGCCCTCAACAGGTCATCGAGGCCATTCAACAGGCGAATGCGTCGCTGAGCGCGGCGCATCGGCAGGCGAAATACGCCAAAATGGCAGCCTCTCCTTATCGTTTCTTTCGCGGTTCCAACCATCTGTATTGGCAGGATGTTTGGCACGACTGGCGCTTCGCGCTGTTCGGCGGCTGGCCCAATACCCAAACGTGGCTACAAGGCGATGCCCATGCCTACAACTTTGGCGCTTACGGCCATCACGATGACCAAGTACGCTACGGCATGGATGACTTCGATGATGCGCTCATTGGGGATTATCAGTACGACGTGTGGCGGCTGGCTATCAGTCTCGTGTTGGATGCCTGTGAGAACGCTGAGTTAAGCTCCAAAGCGGTGGATAAAGCGCTCAAAAAATTGCTGGAAGGCTACATAGAGACGCTGAGTGCGTACCGTGATGAAGAGCGGCCGATTTATGCGGTAACGCTCGACAGCGCGAAAGACCCGCTCAAATCCTTTATGGGTAAAGTAGCCGATAAACAAAGCCGGGCGCGCATGCTGGAGAAGTGGACGACTCTTGACCCCGACAAAGGACGTCACTTTGCCGAGCGCCCCGGCAAGCTCGCCAATCTGCCTGCCGATGTAGCAAGCCAGCTACGCCGCATCATCGAGCAGGAGTACCAGCAAACGCTGCAGCACCCCATCAAGGAGAGCGACCCGCAGCACTTCTTCGTCAAAGACACCGCACGGCGTTTGGATGCCGGCACCGGGTCGCTGGGCGTCGAGCGATACTACGTGCTGATCGAAGGCGGGGCAGATCACGAGCACGACGATGTGATCCTAGACATCAAAGAGCAGGTCACGCCAGAAGCCTACCGCCTGATGGACAAAGCGCAGCAGCAGGCGTGGCGCAAGCTATTTCCCAATGAAGGCATTCGCCATGCCGCGGCGTTCCATGCCATTGCCGAACACCCGGATGCCTACCTTGGCTGGTTGACCATGAACGGCAAGGTGTTTTCGGTACGCGAGCGATCACCGTTCAAAAAAGACTATCCCACCCATAAGCTTTCTGGCGGTAAAGCCTACCGCAAGCT
Organism: Halomonas sp. McD50-4; assembly: GCF_022348135.1. Taxonomy (NCBI): domain Bacteria; kingdom Pseudomonadati; phylum Pseudomonadota; class Gammaproteobacteria; order Oceanospirillales; family Halomonadaceae; genus Halomonas; species Halomonas sp. McD50-4. Next base: position 315,377 of record NZ_JAKRFG010000003.1, read on the forward strand.
GGCACGGCAGTGGGGTGAGATTCTGGCCCGGGAACACCTGCGCGGCGCGCAGGCGCTTAACCGAGGCAAAGCCGTACCGTTTGCCAACGCGGTATGCCAGCGATTAGAAGGGCGTGAGGAGCAGTTTATTGGCGTGGTCGCAACGCTTGCTAAGGCCTATGCCGACTGTGTTACTCAAGACTACCAAGTGTTCATGGAGCATTTTCAAGCCAACGACACGGCATCATAGGTTGAGTAGTGCCGTGCCAGTGGCTTAATACGTAACTCGTTAGCTGCTACTGGCACCACCGACGATGCCACTTCTCAAGCCGCTTTCCTGACCGGAGCGGCTTTTTAAATGATGAGACACGGTGTCTTCTGGGGAGCCTGCCATTTCACGGAACATGCCCATGGAGCCCAGCAGAGCCGAAGACTCATACGGCACGAACACGCGCTCGCCGTCTTTCGCCATGGTGGGCAACACTTTGATATAGCTTTGGCCAAGCAGGTAACCTACCACCGTGCGCTTGTTCTCTTCGCTATCGCCAATAGCGCTCAGCACCAGCTTGATGGACTCCTGCTCACCCTGGGCGCGCAGAATGGCAGACTCTTTATCGCCCTGGGCATTCAAGATGGCGGATTCACGCTGGCCTTGGGCCATGCCCCCACTGTCAAGCTAGTTGGAGTGTCAGCGGCTGTTAGACTCTGAACGATGTGGGGCGTGACGAGGTTCCGATGAAGTACTCCGACGAGCGCCGGGAAGCCATCCTCAAGAAGCTGCTCCCGCCG